>JAUQOZ010000371.1 GCA_030550625.1 Chloroflexota bacterium
CCTTGATGTCTGGGAGCGCCACGTGACCGCGCTTGAAGATACTGATATCCGCGAAGTCGCGCTCGGAGGCCCTGACACCACGACCCGTTTGCAGGTGATGGCGCAAGTCAAGCTATTGCGCGTTGGCGATCCCGGCGCCACCCTCAATTGCGCCTCGCCCAATGCAGCGTGGGATGCCTTGCTGGCCGGCAGTAGCGGCATGCTCGAAGCTCGCGCCGAACCCGACCCAACCGTCAATGATCCCTGCGTCGTGCCGGCCCAAGCCGGCTATCGCGGACTAGAAAACCAGCTCTATCGGGTTGAAGTGCATCGGATCGTCTCGGCCACCCGCATTGCGCTCAAGTGGTCGCGCGAAAACGGTTCGGTGGCAGTTGGCTGGAGCGGGCAAGATCCGTTGAATCCTAATCGCTTGACCGTCACCAGCACCGGTCGTGATGAAGTATTGGGTCTCGCGCCCAACCAGTGGGTCGAACTGACTGATGATGCGCGTGACAAGCGAGGTGAACCGGGGCTGCTGGTCAAGTTGCTGCAAGTCGAAGGCAATGTTGTCACCATCGATCCGGGCGGGCAAACGATCGCCTACAGCGCGTTCGGCCCCAACCCCAAACTGCGCCGCTGGGATATGCCCGCCGATACCGGCGAGGTGATCGTTACCACCAACGCGGCGACGTGGACCGACCTCGAACAAGGGGTTCAGATCCGGCTCAAGAACGGTACGTTCCGTCCCGGCGACTACTGGCTCATTCCGGCCCGTACCATCACCGGCGATATCGAGTGGCCGCGCTCTGGCAACCAACCGGCGCCACAGCGTCCGCACGGCATCCACCACGCCTATTGCAAATTAGCCCTGCTCGACTTTAATGGCAGTGTATGGACGAAACGCAGCGACTGTCGCCGGCTCTTTCCGCCCCTGACTGAACTGATCCAGTTCTATGCCGTTGGCGGCGAGGGTCAAGAGGCCCTCCCCGGCGCGACTCTCGCCCAACCGCTGCAAGTGGCCGTTACCAACGGCCAGCAACCGGTCACCAATGCCCGCGTGCGCTTTCGGATGGTTCCCCAAACCGCTGCCGGCCAACTCACTGCCGGCGGCGCCACCGGCAAGAGCGTTGATGTGACCGCCGGCCCAAACGGCATCTACTCCTGCCAGTGGCAACTTGGTCCCACCGTCCAGAGCCAGCGTGTCGAAGCCTTCTTGGTCGAGATCGACGGCAAGCCGTTCCTCGATAGCGCCGGCGAACCGGTCTTGCCGCGCGTCTTCTTCAACGCCAACCTCAGCCGCGCCAGCCATGTCGCCTATGATCCCGGCGTGTGTCCCGATCTAGCCAATGCCCGCACCGTCCAAGAGGCGCTCGACATCCTCTGCCAGCGGCCCCGTGGCGGCGGCTGTTGCGTGAGCGTCGGCGACGGCGGCGAGTTTCCCGATCTCGAAACGGCCCTCAAAGAGCTGCTCGCTCGCGGCGAGCGCCGTATCTGTCTCTGTTTGCGCGCCGGACGTCATGTTGCCGGGAGTATCCGACTCGATCCTGCGCCCGCCAACGAACCATTCGTGCTCGAAATCAAAGGCTGCGGCCCGGCCGCCAGTGTGCGCTTGGCCGGCCCGCTGTGGTTGAGCGGACTTGATTCAGTGGCGCTGCGCAATCTCACGCTCGACATCGCCTTCATCCCCGAAGCCGGGACGGCGGCCCTCTCGTTTGATCGGTGCCTGCGGGTGATCATTGCCGATTGTGCGATCAGTGGCTTCACCCTGCCGGGCCGGCTCAATCAAGAGCAATTCATTGATGGCAGCGCCCTCGTTGCCATCACCGGCGGCGACGATGTGCGGCTGAGCGGCAATACCTTCACCGCGGCAGTGCCCGACCGCACCTTCCCGCCGTTGCAAAATCTGTTCGCTAAAGCCCAAATCGCGCTACTCGCCGATCTCTTCGCCGATGAGCGGTTGGTGCTTGCGCCGGAATGGCGCGAGCCGGCGGTCAAGGCCGCAGTAGAACTAGCCCAACTAACGCTTGATCAACGCGCGCTCTTGCTCCGTGAATTGCAAGGGACGCTCCGGGAAATGATCGAATCATCTCCCTTTGCCGAGCTTCTCCAACTCCAAAAGCTGATCTTTGCCCTCAACCAAGCCGAAGCCAGCGCCATTGCGCTGATCGACATTCTGTTTGATCTGCGCGCCGCCGCGGTCAAATCTCGCCCCGGCGCCGCGCTCATGCTGCACCGGCGGCGCGCTGTCGATGAAAAGAACCTTGGCGCGATTGTCGATCTGCTCGATGAAGACGATCTGGTGGTGCTCGAACACAATCGCATTGACGGCATCGTTAGCCTGTACGGCATGCCTGCGCCGGCAGAACTAGTTGTGTCACGCGCCGCCAATCTGCTTCAGCTCGATCGACAACCCAACGCACCGGGCGGATCGCGGATGGCGATCGATGCCGCCTATATGGGGACGGTACAACTGCGCGGCAATCATCTCGTTAACCTAAGCATTGGGTTTCCGTTGTTAGAAGAGATTGTACGCCGCTCAGACGGCGAGGCCACCTTTGCCCTCAACGACGATGTTTGTGCGCGCTTGTTGCTCGACGGCAACGTCATCGAGGGCATCGCCAATCTCACCCTCAGCCGGAATCTGATCGCGCAGGCCAATTCGTTTACCGCCATGGCCGCACCGCGTGGGAGGCAGTCAATAACTCACGTTGCTGGCGTTGCGAGTGTGCCATTGGGCTGGTGCCTCGCCAGCGCCGCAACCTTCATCGGCAATCAGGGGTCGGGCCAAGCCGAAAATGGCCGCCTGTTCGACATTTCGCGGTTTGCCGAACGGGTCGCCAACGTATTGATCCAAATCACCCAGTAGAGACGCACGGCCGTGCGTCTCCCAATCGCACAACAGCGGCAGGACGATGTGCGGGCGTGACAACGGCGGCGGTGCGTCTCCCAACCGCACGCCGGCAGGCAGGCGGTGCGGGCGTGACAACGGCGGCGGTGCGTCTCCCGACCGCGCGCCGGCAGGC
>JAUQOZ010000006.1:0-2496 GCA_030550625.1 Chloroflexota bacterium
TGGACGAGTTTGTGCGGCTGTTCCCCGTCCATCCTGATTATATTGATACATTTGAGCGGATCACGCTGATTGAGAAGCGCGAAGTGTTAAAGACGCTGTCGCAGGCGATGAAGGAACGGCTCGATCAAGAGATTCCTGCCGATGAACCGGGTGTGATCGCTTACGATAGCTACTGGCCGATGCTGCGGGCTAATCCGTCGTTCCGCGCGGTGCCTGATGTCAAGGCGGTGATCGATTGCAGCCAAGTATTAGAAGATCGCATTCGTCAAGCCTTCACCCGCCCGGCCGCTAAACCGCTTGCCATCCGCATCATTCATGCCTTGTCGGTACACCGGCTCACGACCGGCGATATTTATGCGCCGCTTGGCCCAACCCCTGAAGAGTTGCGTGATACGCTCTGCCTGTACCAGCCTGAAATCGCTGAATTGGGCGGCGATCCGGCCCAAGATTTGCTGACGCATATCGAAGCCGTCCTGCGCGAGATTGTGAAAACGGTGAGCGGGCAGTTTTTGTCGGCCAATCGCGAGAATCGCCAGTATTATCTTGACTTGAAGAAGACGACCGATTTTGATGCGTTGATTGAACGGCGGGCCGAGAGCATCGATCGCGTGCAGCTCGATCGCGCCTACTATGAGGCGCTGAAGCGGGTGTTGGAGTGCGCCGACCAGACTTACGTGAGCGGCTACCGGATTTGGCAGCACGAACTTGAGTGGAGTGATCGGAAAGTGACGCGCCAAGGGTATCTCTTTTTTGGTTCGCCGAACGAACGATCAACTGCGGTACCGCCGCGCGACTTTTATCTCTACTTTGTCCAGCCCTTTGAGCCGCCGCCGTTCAAAGATGAGAAGCGCGCCGATGAGGTCTTTTTTCGGGTGACGGTGGATCAGGACTTGCAAACCGCCTTGCGGAATTATGCTGCCGCGATTGATCTCGCTTCAATGGCTAGCGGCCAAGCTCGCGAGAGCTACCGCAGCAAGGCCGAGGGTTTCTTGCGCATAGTGGCAACTTGGTTGCAAGACCATGTCCATACCGCTTTTACCGTTAGCTATCGCGGCCAGAGCAAGTCGCTGAGCGAATGGCTCAAGGCGCGTGCGGGAGGCGGAGCGGCGGGCAGCGCCAATCTGCGCGATCTCGTGAATGCGGTGGCCGGGCGGGTATTGGCGCCCCATTTTGCCGATCAGGCGCCAGAGTACCCGCGCTTTGCGATGTTGATCACGAGTGCGACTCGCGCTGCCGCCGCCCAAGATGCGCTGCGCGCCATTGCTGGCGGCCCGCGTACCAAGCAGGCGGTGGCGGTGCTCGATGCGCTTGAGCTGCTCGATGGTGATCGCCTTGCGCCGGCCCAGTCGCGCTATGCCAAGGCGATCCTCGCTCATTGGCACAACAAGGGCCAAGGCCAAGTCATTACCCGCGCCGAATTGATCCAATCGGTGTTTGGCGTTGAGTATGCGGCGGTCGAGCAAGGCTTCCGCCTCGAACCAGAGTGGTTGGTTGTGGTGTTGGCGGCGCTCGTCTATGCCGGTGAGATCGTGCTGGCCCTGCCCGGCAAGAAGTTTGATGCTGCCGGTCTGGCCCAATTGGCCGCTGAGCCGGTAGCCGATGTGATGAACTTTAAGCATATCGAACGCCCCAAGGGCTTTAATCTGCCGGCGTTGACGGCGCTGTTCGAGGTGCTCGGTTTGCCGCCGGGCTTGGCGCAGTTGCTCGTGCAAGGCGATGCCCAGCCGGTGCAGCAAGTGCAAGCAACGGTCAGCGGGTTGCTTGAGCGCTTGGCGCTGGCTCAGAACGCGCTGAGCAGCGGTTTTGTGTTGTGGGGAACACCGGTGCTGGTTGACGCGGACACTCGCCGGTTGCGCGACCAGATCGAGCAGACCAAGCGTTGGCTTGAATCGCTGCAACGTTTCACCACTCCCGCCCGGTTTCAACATCTGCCGGCGGATCGCGATGAGGTGCTGGCTCAGCGTGACGGCTTGCGCCTGCTGGCCCAACTTGAAGCGTGGCAACGCTCGCTGGCCGCGCTCAGCCCGTTGGTGAATTATGTGGCCGAGGCGATGCTGGTGCTGCCGTCCGATCATCCATGGGTAGCGGCCGCCGGCGTGGTGAAAGAGCGGCTTTTTGCTACGTTGGCCTCCCGGCGCGACGCATTGCCGGCGCGAGACGAGCAGCCGCTGCGCCACGAGTTGGCAGCCCTGAAAGAACAGTATGGAGACGCTTATCTTGAGCTGCACGCGCGCGGGCGGCTCGCTGCCGAAGGCGACCGGCGCAAGGCGCGCTTGTTGAACGATCCGCGCGTGAAATGGTTGCAGGCGCTGGCAGCGCTCGATATTTTGCCCCGCCAGCGCCTGATCGAGTGGCAAGAGCGGCTGGCGGCGCTGAAGAGTTGTTTTGCCCTTACCCGCGCCGATCTAGCGGCTACTCCGCTCTGCCCGCATTGCCGCTTCCATCCGGCGCGCGAACCGGCGTTGGCGCCTGCGGCGACTATGCTCGACCAGCTCG
>JAUQOZ010000006.1:2541-2997 GCA_030550625.1 Chloroflexota bacterium
TATGCTGGCCGAGTGGCAGGCGACTATCCTTGAGACGCTGGCCGATCCGACGATTCAAGCCAACCTGAACCTGTTGGCGCCCTCGGCGCGGAGCTTGGTCGAGGAGTTGATCGCTCGCCGGCAGTTGCCGCCTGACCCGCAGCCGGCCTTGGTGGCGGCATTGCGCGAGGCTTTGTCAAACCTGACCAAGGTGACGCTTTCGCTCGCTGGTTTGCGCGAGGCCTTGCTGCCGGGCGGGGCGCCGGCCACTCCCGATGAGGTGAAACGGCGGTTTGCAGCCTATATTGATGAACTGGTGCGCGGTTATGAAGCGGAGCGGGTGCGTATTGTGGTCGAGTGATGCCTTGCCCTCACCCCCAGCCCCTCTGCCGTTGGCGCGGGAGAGGGGGTGGATGCATCTATCCGGTCGATGCTTTTGGGCGAATGTATCGAGCTATGCTTGGAGGATCATGCATT
>JAUQOZ010000248.1 GCA_030550625.1 Chloroflexota bacterium
CGCTCCGCAACGGTAATAGCCCTCGCCCCCGCTGCATTGGTGTTGCTCGGCGGCATCTGGGGTGTATTGATCGCCGAAGCGCGCGGCCCAGCCTTGCGTGAACTGCGCTGGATGATCGTCGAGCCGCTGCTATTCGCAGCCCTGCTCTGGTGGCACGAGCGGCAAGGTCGCCCCACGCTGATGCCAACGCTGATCGGTTGGCTGGCTGCCGGCGCTGTCTCGGCCATTGTGGCGTTAGCGCAAGCGGGCGGCCTCAACCTCGTGCCGCTGTTTGGCGTCAAGATTGGGCACGGTGAAGATTTAGTCGCAACGGAAGGCGTCGTGCGAGCAACCGGTTTCTACGGACATCCCAATAATCTAGGGCTGGCCATGGGACGGGTGTGGCCGTTAGCGGCGGCGCTGGCTTGGGCCGCGTGGCGGCAACAGCAGCGGTGGGTTGCGCTTGCCTTCACGCTCTGCGCCGCTCTGGCGTTAGCTGCGTTAGGCGTGTCGTTCTCTCGCGGCGCGTATCTAGGTGCGTTGGTCGCTGCCGGTGTCTTGCTCCTGTTCACTGTGGCGCCACGTTATCGCCGGCTGCTCCTTATCGGCGGCAGCGTTGGCTTGGTTCTTGGCACTGTGATGATCACTACGCTTGGCATCGAACGGCTCAGCCTCCTCACTGGCAGCAGCGCCATCCGGTTAGCAACATGGCGCGCGGCGCTAGCGATGCTGCTCGATCACCCGCTTGGCATTGGTCTCGACCAGTTTCTGCTGGTCTACCAACGCTACATCGATCCGGCGCTCCGCGATACCAATGAAATCTACACGGCCCATCCCCACAACGTAATCCTTGATCTGTGGCTGCGCGGCGGGCCATTGTTGCTGCTCGGCTTGGGCTGGGCAACATGGCGCATCGTGCGCGCGCCATCGGCGCAACCAACGTCCGCCGTAGCGATTGGTGCGGCTGCTACGATAGCCGGCGCGCTGACGCATGGATTGGTCGACGCTTTCTACTTTTGGCCCGACATAGCCATCGCATTCTGGTTGTTGGCAGCTTGTACCAGCTACCGCCTGCCCGATAGCCAGCCCCAATAGTTGCTCGCCGCCGATTGGTAAAACCTCACAGGGGATCATCTGGTCATGCGTTTCTTGGACGAGCGTCACCGTGGAACAGAGCATAAAGCCATATCCACGGACACTACAAATAATCCTCGGTGAGTCTGGTTCTCGTTCAATCTTCTGGCGTAGCCGGTGAATCCGCATTTTGAGTAATTCACGCGCCTCAGTATGAGAGAAATCTTGTTCGTAGAGCACGCCTGCTAACTCTTTGAATGAAGACATCTGTTGCGGCGATTGAATAAGATGCTGCAACAGTTTCATTTCCCCTGCGCTCAATTTGATCAAGCGTCCTTCGATAATGACTTGACGCTGACTTGTATCAACCAGTATTGATGGCGAAAACGGTGATACAAGCGTTGTTGGCTTCCGTATGCGCCGGTGGTTGATTATGAATGGTACTCGTTGATAACGCCTCCCTGCCTGATCAAGCGCATGCTGTACGCTTAACAATATCCGCAACCGCGTGTTATTTTCAGCGGCGCCCGAATGAACAGTTAAAAGATTAAAATCTACACTATACAAAATCACTAACGAGTTTATATTCTGCATCAAAATATCAACAAATGCACCAGTATTGGATAATAATAAAAATTCAAAACTTAATATCAATACATCAAAGACCGCCTGCGCGAGACAGTTATAGGCGGCGCTCATATCACCTACAGCGATAACCGCCCAATGATAGGCATTCAATGCTCTCATTAACACGCTGCGACGATATGGATTACCTTCTACAAGTAACGCAACACCGGCTACCATGACTAAAACCTTCGCAACGCACCAAGAAAATGTAGGGGGAGTATAGAGGGCTGCAATTCAGCTTCGCAACTGCCAGCCCTTCCTAGATGTCATTAGTACTGTTCACCTACTCGTTTATAGATTATCTACGAGCGTTTATATTTTCATATACTTATAGTCAAGGTTAGTTGATAATGACCCTTTCCAAGACCCAACGATTTATCGGCTGCGGTGGCAGTGGTATAATGCAGCTATGGCAAAAACACGCACCCTTTTCGTCTGCCAACAATGTGGCGCCCAACAGAGCCGCTGGATGGGGAAGTGTCCTGAGTGCGGTGCATGGGATAGTTTGGTCGAGCAACTCATTGCTCCCGCTCGCACCTCCGGCGCCAGCCGGCCTGCCGCGCTCAGCCCAAATCAGCCCGTCCGCTTACGCGATGTGCCGCTGGCCGATTTCCAGCGGCTACCGGTCTACGCCGAGGAATTTTCCCGCGTGCTTGGCGGCGGCCTCGTCCCCGGTTCCGTGGTGCTGATCGGCGGCGATCCCGGCGTCGGCAAATCAACGTTACTCGGTCAAGTAGCAGCTCATTTTGCCGCTAGCGTTGGCCCAGCTCTCTACGTCAGCGCCGAAGAATCGGCCCAACAGATTCGATTGCGCGCCGAACGGCTTGGCCTCGCCGCTGATGATCTGTTTGTGCTGGCTGAAACATCGCTTGACCTGATTATCGAGCACATCCGCCACCTGCGCCCGCGTTTGGTCATCGTCGATTCGATCCAGACGGTCTATCTGCCCGAATTAACCAGTGCCGCCGGCAGCGTCTCGCAAGTGCGCGAGGGTGCGCTCCGCCTGATGCAATTGGCCAAAGAAACGGCTATCCCGATCGTGCTGGTCGGTCACGTCACTAAAGAAGGCGCTATCGCTGGCCCCCGTGTGCTCGAACATATTGTCGATGTGGTGCTTTACCTCGAGGGTGATCGCTTTCACCAGTTTCGCCTGCTGCGCGGAGTGAAAAACCGCTTCGGCAGCACCAACGAAGTCGGCGTGTTTGAAATGGCCGGCGACGGGTTGCGCGAAGTGCGGAATCCGTCACAGGTCTTCCTTGCCGAACGCAACACCCACAGCCCCGGTTCGACCGTCGCCGTGACTCTCGAAGGCACCCGCCCGCTGCTGGTTGAGGTGCAGGCCCTCACGTCGCATACCGGTAACGCCCAACCGCGCCGCACCACCAACGGGTTTGACCTCAACCGGTTGTTGATGCTGACCGCGGTGCTGTCGAAACGGGTTGGGTTGCCCCTGTTTAATCAAGACTTGTACGTGAATATCGTAGGCGGGTTGCGCATCGGCGAACCGGCAGTTGATCTGGCCGTAGCGCTGGCGATTGCCTCATCCTACCGTAATCAGCGCATCGCGCCTGATGTGGTCTGCCTCGGCGAAATTGGCCTGTCGGGCGAATTGCGCAGCGTAAGCCAGCTCGACCGGCGCTTGAGCGAAGCGGCAAAGCTGGGATTTCGCCAAGCGGTGATCCCGGCTCATACCACCCCCGAAGCGCCATCCAACTTGACCGTTACGCCGGTGCGTTCGCTGGCGGAAGCTGTTGAACTCCTCACCCGCAATGTGCGATCATCACCGTCTGACATCGAACAAGGGTGAGAAATGAGACCAAGTCTCGATTTTATCGTGCGCCTCATCGGCTTTGGCTGGATGGCTTATCTCGGTTTATGGCTAGGCCGTTCCCTGTCAGGGCCAAATCCGACGTCTGATCAAGTCCTTGCCACAGCGTTACTCATGCTCGCTGGCGGCGGCCTCGGTCTCATCCTTGCGCCACGCTTGATAGTCGATCCGTTACGCTCTCTCTTTCGGCAGGCACGGGTCATCCCGCTCAGCGATGTGATGTTAGCGGCAATTGGGATACTCATCGGTCTCCTTGCCAGCGTGCTGCTCACGGTGCCGCTAGCGATGCTGCCGGCGCCCTACGGCAATCTGCTCCCAATTATTGCGACGGCTATTTTGGTCTACTTTAGCGCATCGATCTTGTATCTGCGCAAACGCGATCTGATCGAATTGATTAACCTGTGGCGCCAACAACGCGCGCAACTTGCCCAACCTTCTCCGCCAACCGGCGAATCATCCCCTGCGCCTGCAAGCGGTCGCCGCTATTTGATCGATACGAGCGCCATTATCGATGGCCGGATCGCGGCCGTTGTCCGCACCGGTTTTATGGAAGGAACACTGCTGATCCCTTCCTTTGTGCTGGCTGAATTACAGATGTTGGCCGACTCAAACGATGATTTGCGCCGCCAAAAGGGCCGGCGCGGCCTCGAACTGCTCAATCAGATGCAACAGTCTTCACCGTTGCCGATCGAGATTCTCAATCACGATCTACCTGATGTGTTGCGGGTTGACGATAAACTGATCGAACTGGCTCGCCAGCATCATTGCCCGATCATTACCAATGATTACAATCTCAATCGGGTCGCTGGGTTACAGGGAATTACCGTGCTCAGCATCAATCAGCTCAGCGATGCCTTGCGCCCGCCGGTGATGCAGGATCAGCGGTTGCACATTTTGATCCGCAACGAAGGGAATACCCGCCAACAAGGGGTGGGGTATCTCGATGACGGCACGCCAGTGATTGTCGAGAACGCCCGCCATCTCATCGGGCAAACTATTGAAGTGGTCGTGACTCGCATTCACCAGACCCAGACCGGTCGCTTGATCTTTGCCATTCCAGCCGAGGAGGCGTAATGCGAGCAGTGATTCAGCGTGTCAGCCAAGCGTCAGTCACCGTCGATGGGTCAGTCGTTGGCGCCATTGGCCACGGCTTGTTGATTTTGCTCGGCGTTAACCAAACCGACACCCTTGACGATGTTGAACTGCTGGCCGAGAAGATCGTCCATCTCCGCATTTTCGGCGACCACGAAGGCAAATTCAACCTCTCATTGCTCGACGTTGGCGGCGCTGCGTTGGTGGTCTCGCAATTTACGCTCTATGCTGATACCCGCAAGGGCCGCCGCCCTAGCTTTACCGCCGCCGCGCGCCCTGAGATCGCCGAGCCACTGGTTGACGCCTTCGCCGCTGCGCTCCGTGCCCGCGCCATCCCCGTCGCCACCGGCGTCTTTGGCGCAATGATGCAAGTGGCGCTGATTAATGATGGCCCGGTGACGATCGTGATTGATAGCGCCGAATTGCGCTTGCCGCGCCGTTCAAGCTAGCCGGACGGTCGCACTTCGTTAATCGCCTTCAGGTATAATACGATGTATGGAAGCGACCATTGTGCGCATTCAGCGTGAAGCCGATATTTATGTCGCTCTCAGCGCCGGTCGCCGGTTGGCCGGTGAATTGCAGTTTGCCGAAACGGATCGCACACGTATTGAGATCTGCATTCTTGAATTAGGCCATAATCTGATCCGGCATGCGGGTGGTGGCGAGATCGAAATTAGCCCTGTGCATCATCCACAGGGTATGCATGGTTTGGCCATTGAAGCCCGCGATCGCGGCCCCGGCATTCCTGATGTCGAATTAGCCTTGCGCGATGGGTACAGCACCACCCATTCGCTCGGCGCCGGTTTGCCCGGTGTGCGCCGGCTGATGGATGAGTTCCACATTCAGTCCACCCCCGGCGTGGGAACGACCGTGCGCGCCGTGAAGTGGCGTACTATCCGCAGATAACGAGGCAATATGAAGCTTGTGTGGGGAGCAGCGCTACGGCCCAAGCTTGGCCAGAGTGTCAGTGGTGATGCCTACCTAGCGTTGCCGTATGATGATGATCATTTGTTGGCCGCGGTCATTGATGGTCTCGGCGGTGGTGATGCCGCAGCCGAAGCCGCCCGCCGCGCGGTTACCGTCCTTGAAAGCGATCCGGCTGGCGATCTGACCGATTTGATGCGCCGCGCCGACCGCGCGCTCGTCGGCAGCCGCGGCGCAGTAATGGCCTTGCTGCGCCTTGATGCCCGAGCGCGCACTGCCGAGTTCGTCGGCGTCGGCAATATCGGTGTGCAAGTCTATAGCGACCAGCTCATTAAACCGATCTCGAAGAATGGCATCGTCGGGTATCGGTTACCTCAACTCTTGCGCCTTGCCTATACCTACAATTCCGGCGATACCTTCGTTTTATACAGTGACGGCATTTCGAGCCGGTTCACGACCGAACCGCCGCCCGATCTGCGCCGTCCGCCACAGCAGATTGCTGATGAGATTTTAGCTCGCTTTGGCAAAGATAACGATGACGCGACTGTCGTAGTCGTGCGCAGTGAATAAAGAAAGCCACCGATCGCCTGTATGAAGCCTGTGCTGAGCCATTGGCTGCAAACCCAGCAGGCCACCCTGCTGCAACAGTGGAATGATTTACGCGACACGACCACGGGATCGGTCGCGACCCAAGCTCAGCTCGATCTGCAACGCTTCGCGATCGCACTGGCTGCTGTCGCCAACGATGACAATCAACCGCTGCGTGAGCTGTTTAGCGAATTGGCGACTGCTGAATCCGGCGCCGATCTGCCCGCGCTGGTGCGCAATATCAATCAGGTGCATCGCGCGACCCGCGCCGCTTTGCTCCACGATACACCTGATGTCGCCCTGATCGATACGTTGGCTGAATTGTTCGATCAGGTCATTGCAACGTTAGTTGATATTTGGGCCGAGCACACCAACCAGTTGATCCACGAGCGCGAATTTATTGCTGCCAGTCTTGATGCCGCCTCGGCGGCAGCCGATCAACGCGCCCTGCAACTCAAGGCGCTCAATGATATTTCGCAACGCCTCTCAGCGACCCTAGACCGTGATGAGCTGTTAGAAATTGTGATCGATAGTCTGCACCGTCTAACCGACGCCCACCACGTTGCGGTCTGGCTCGCTGATGATGATCATCAGCTCCGCATTGTCGCTCACCGGGGCAGCACTGATGGCCCGCCGATTGGGTATCGCTTGCCGCCTGCCAACCCCGTGATTCAGACGGCATTTACTTGCGCTGGCAGCACCTTTTGGCCGGTAGCGCCGGTCGATCCCGACCACGACTGGCTGATTGCCGGGTGCAGCGTGATGGTCATCCCTATGATCGGTGGCGAACGCCTCATCGGCGCCGTGACGCTGCAAGAACGTAATAATCCGCTCGATCTGCGCTTTATGCAAGATTTGGCCCAGAGTATTGCCAGCCAAGCGACGATTGCTTTGCAGAATGCAGAGCTGTACCATACGATTCGCTCCCTTAACGCTGAACTCGAACAACGGGTGATCGAGCGCACTCGCGAGTTGGAAGAAGAGAAAGATCGGCTTGCCACCCTTCATGCCATTGCTTCTCAAGTTAACCAGACGCTTGATCTCGATCAGATTCTCAATAACTCGCTCGAGATGCTGGCGCGGATTATTCAAGCTGAGCATGCCTCAATCTTGCTAGCTGAGGAAGATAACCCTAGCCTCCTCGTAACCCGAGCGATTTTAGGCACGAAGGTCACGCCTGAAAATGTGGTACGCTTCGCAATTGGTCAAGGCATCGCCGGTTGGGCGGCTTTGCACGGCCAAACCGTGCTGGTCAATGATGTCTCGCAAGATGAGCGTTGGGTGTCGATCCCCGGCAGCACGCGCAAGCGCGAAGGTTCGATGATCTCGGTGCCGCTCTTTGTGCAAGGCGAGGTGATCGGGGTCATGACCCTTTCCCATTCGCGTACCCATTTCTTCAACGAAGGCCACGTCCGCCTGCTCAATGCATGCGCCGGCGCAATCGCGATTGGGATCAATAATGCGAACCTGTTCCGCATGATTAGCGCTGAAGCTGAACGGCGCTACGAATTGCTCGATCGCCAACAGAAAGAGACCAGCAAGATCGCCGCTATTCTGCAAAGTCTGCTTGATGGCGTGATCGTTTGCGATCTCTACGGTAGTGTGTTGAGCGTCAATCAGGCCGCGAGCCGCATTTTGCACCGCCCGCTCGAAGAACTCGTGCTCTGGAATCTTCACGATATTATTCAACGGTATCTGGGTAATCATGCCGCCGAATTGCCGCTCGATGATCTCCTCCGCCGTCCGCTGAGCGTCACTGGTGAAGCGCGGACGTTTTCGACCACGGCTGTGATCAATGGCCGAACAATCAATGTCTCCCTTAGCCCCGTGCTCAAGGCGGATGAAAACGAAGATGAAGAAGGTGACGATGAATCGTTCGGCGCCTTGTTGGTGTTGCGCGATATTACCCGCGAAGTAGAAGCCGATCGCATGAAGAATGAGTTTATCGGCACTATGTCGCATGAGTTACGTACGCCGATGACCGCGATCAAGGGTTTTACCCAATTACTGGCGATGGGCGGGTTGGGACAATTGAACGATACCCAACGCGAGTTTGTCAATACCATCTATAGCAATACCGAGCGCATGATTAATCTGATTAACGATGTGCTCGAAATTACCAAGATCGAGTCAGGCAGTATTGATCTCGAATGGCGCTCGCTCCACCTCGCCGAGGCCCTCAGCGGCGTGATCGCCGAGCTGCAACCACAGATCGCGCAACGCCAGCATCAATTGACGATCTCAATTCCTCCCGGCCTGCCGCTGATCCGGGCTGATGCAATGCGCTTGCATCAGATCCTCCATCACGTGCTGCTCAACGCGATTAAATACACTCCCCCCGGCGGCAAAATTACGATTGCCGCTCGCGAGACCCTTAATGTCGATCTGCCTGAACCGGTGCGCAGCACGCTGAGCGATAGTCGCCGCTATCTGCTGCTCACTATTAGCGATACCGGTGTCGGTATCAAGCCCGAAGATCTGCCCCGCATCTTCGACCGTTTCTTCCGCACCGATAACCCGCTTAAGATTGAAGCTGGCGGCACCGGTCTCGGTTTGTCGATCGTCAAACCGTTGGTCGAATTGCTCGGCGGGCGAATCTGGGTTGATAGCATCGTCGGTGAAGGCAGCACCTTCTACATCGCCCTGCCAGTTGCCACCGAACGCTGATAACCTTTGGCATAGCAATGGGTGTGCCGCCTCACTATTCTAAGCACGCCAGTGCGATCATTCCCGCGACTGATGATTCGCTAGAAGAGTATGTTATAATGCGCACTCATAATATCGGCATTACCGACCATGGAGGAAGCGCGCATGACGCCTCTGATCGGAATCTCCTGCGGCACCTTCCGCGACCGCGATTGGTGCCCGCCTTCATACGGCCATCGCCAAACGTATGTTGACGCCGTGCTGCGGGCCGGCGGCGCACCGCTGCTGATCCCGCCCCTGCTCGACGCTACTGCACTGCGCGCAATTTACGACCAGCTCGACGGCTTGGTGCTTGCCGGCGGCGGCGATATTTCACCTAGCCACTACGGCGATCAACCCCACGAGCGCCTTGGCATGATTGACCCACCGCGCGATATGGCTGAATTGCGTCTTGCTCGCTGGGCTGCCGCCGATGGCAAACCGTTGCTCGGCATTTGCCGCGGCGTGCAGATGATTAATGTCGCCCTCGGCGGCTCGCTCTACCAAGATATTCCCTCGCAGCTTGGCTCGCCGATCGATCATAACGCTTCTTATGCTCGCGAAGATTGGACGTTCCTTGCCCATCCGATCACTATCGCGCCCGACTCGCGCTTGGCCCGCTCCCTTGGCACGACTGACCTCATGATCAATTCGCTGCATCACCAAGCGGTGCGCCGCGTGGCTCCCGGCTTGCGCGCGGTGGCATGGGCGCCCGATGGCGTGATCGAAGCGCTCGAAAGCGAGAATCACACCTTTATCGTAGGCGTCCAATGCCATCCTGAAGCGTTGCAGGAAGCCGCCGATCCGCGTTGGCAAGGTCTTTTTGCCGCCTTTATCCAGAGTTGCCGCGACACACGCCGCCAGAGCCGTGCCGCGTAGCCTGCCGTAACATCGAAATACTATGACTGATCACGCTCGTCCCCTGATCGGCATCACTGCGATGCACAGCGGCGCCAGCGCCGATGGCCGCGAGTTGCAGGCAGTGCGGCCTACCTATCTGCGCGCTATCGAAGCTGCCGGCGGTATCCCGCTAATCATCTACTTGACCAATGATCTCAGCGCCGTGCGCGCGCTGTATGACCTGTGCGCCGGCATCCTCTTGCCCGGTGGTGATGATGTCGATCCCGCCTATTACGGCGAAGCGCCGCACCCGCAGCTTGGCCCGGTCGATCCGCAACGCGATGCGGTTGAGATAGCCTTAGCGCGCTGGGCTGCCGCTGACGGCAAACCGCTGCTCGGTATTTGTCGCGGGTTACAAGTGATAAACGTCGCCCTTGGCGGGTCGCTCTATCAGGATATTCCTGCCCAATTCGAGACGACCATTGACCATCGCGCCAATACCCGCACCCGTGCATGGACGGAACTGACCCATCCGCTGACAATCACCACCGGTTCACGGTTGGCGACGGTCTTGGCGACTGAACAGATCGGGTGCAACACGATGCACCATCAGGCGGTTAAAACGCTCGCCCCCGGCCTGCGCCCAGTAGCCTACGCTCCCGATGGTATTATCGAGGCGTTTGAGACAACCGGCGATCACTACCTGCTGGCCGTGCAATGCCACCCCGAACATCTCTGGGATAGCAGCGAACCGCGCTGGCAGGCGTTATTCGCCGATTTTATCGCCGCATGCCGGCCCTAGCAGGGGCAGCGCGCTCTGCTCGCCGCGCTTATCGCCCAAAGTACGGGCAGAGCGTGCTCTGCCCATCCAATGCTATGCCTGAACCAATCGTTTGCGGTGACAGCGATCACCTAACCTCGTTATGATTGGCATTTTCGATTCCGGATTAGGCGGTTTGACGGTCACACGCGCCATCCGTGACCGTATGCCCCACGCTGATCTGATCTACCTTGCTGATAGCGCCTATTGCCCGTATGGCCCGCGACCGGTTGACGAGATCCGTGCGCGCGCATTGGCCTGCGGGCGCTGGCTGGTTGATCAAGGCGCGCACATCGTCGTGGTTGCGTGCAACACCGCGACGGCTGCCGCGATTGAATTGCTGCGCCGTGAATTGCCGGTACCGGTCGTGGGCATGGAACCGGGGGTGAAGCCAGCGGTAGCAGCCACTCGCCGCGGCAAAGTGGCAGTGATGGCGACTAGTGGTACGCTCGCGAGCGATCGCTTTCGCGCACTCGTGACCGCCTACGCCGCTGATGTTGAAGTCTATGCGTTGGCTTGCCCCGATTTAGTCGAGCAGGTGGAAGCTGGCGCCATCAGTGATGAGCAAACCCGGATGCTTATCGCCGGGCATCTCGCCGCCGCACCCGATGCCGATGTGATTGTGCTCGGCTGTACCCATTTTCCGCCCCTCACCCCACTCATCAGCGCCTGCGTTGGGCCAGAAGTGACGATTATCGACACCGGGCCAGCAGTTGCTGCCCAAACCGCACGCATCGCCGAGCGAATCGGGTTGCCAGAGGGAAGCGGTATGCTCCGCTGCTATACCACTGGCGAGCCGCAAGCCATTGCGCCCGCCCTTGCCAACGTTTGGGGAGAGGCCTTGCCGTTGATTGGGGTTGAGATACCTTCGTAAGGGCGACCCCAACGTCGCCCTTATCTTACCCGGTCGCATCCTGCGCCTGTTCAGGCGGCGCCGGTTCAGACGGCGCCGGTTCGGGGGGCGGCGTGGGCGTTGGCAGCGGCTTGCCATCGGGGCCTAGGTCAGCCGGATTATATTCAAAGATATCAGGCCATGGCTTGAAGCGCGTGACAAACTCGCGCCGTTCAATCTCTTTTCCATCAGGGCCGAGCACAATCCGGGTAAAGAGAATATCCATCCCGCCACGTGCTGTATCAGTCTGGCGCGGCTGGCCTACTGGACGGCTCGGTACCGCCACATAGACCGGTTCGGACGGAGGCGGTGTGCGGTTAGTGATCACTGGCCCTTCCAATAACACCTTCCGGCCGGTATCGGGGCCGTAAAGCCGGACTTCAGCCAAATTACGCCGGGTATCCACCAGCGTCTGCATCAAAATCCAGCCACCGGTATCGTTGAGAAATTTCAAATCGGGACCGCCGGTAAAGATCGTCGCATCCATCCCCGGCCCGTCGCCATAAGGCCCAAACCCGTAACGATCGTACCAGTTAATGTAAAACGAATGCCCCCAGCGTTCGGTGATCGGTAAGCCAGCCCAGAACGCAGCGCGAAACACCGTCGTGCTATCTTGGCAAATCCCGCCGCCCCACTCCAATTGGGTGCGATTCTGAATAATCGCGTACCCCTCAACAAAGCCGTTTGAGCCATCAATCCGGCCAATGGTCTGATTGAAGGAAAACTCTTCGCCGGGCGCGATGAGCACACCGTGCAGCAAGCGCATACCGGCTTGAATATTGGTCACACGGTACGGCGCCGAACCAGTAAAGTCGCTCCGCCCAACCCCGATCAGGGTCGTAATGCCCAATTGGTCGAGGTTCGCGGCGCTGATCGGCGGCGGGATCTCACGGAAACTGACTGCTACGGTACGCTGGTCGGCTGGTTTGGTTAACGCTGCCAACACCGCATCGAGCGTCTGTGCTTCATCAATCCGCCGTCCCGGTTTGCCCTCTTGGAAAATTTCGAGCCGGCCATCGTTCCAATTCACGCGCGGATAGGTGCCTTTCACCTCAGTTGAGTCACCAAGCGCGATCAATCGTTCCATGATCATCTCGCGATCGATGCTCACCACCAACCGGTCGCCAGCCGGATCGGCCACTCGCTCGACCCGGATCATGCGGGCCAATTCATCGAGCGACCACACAAATGGCCGGTTATCAACCAGCAGGGTAATTGGCCCGGCCAGCATCGCTGCGATCTGATCTTGGGCCACGAACGCCGCATCATCGCGCAGCGCCGGTTCGAGCGCGCGCGTGCGCAAGGCTACCGTATCCGGGTTCAAATCCTGAATCGCGGCCAGAATCTCGTGGAGCGTTTCAGTCACCAACACTTGGCGGCCAGCCGCACTTGGTTCAACCTGCACCGTGGTGCCATTCAGCACCAACCGGGCGTCAACCGCTGGCCGTTCGACTTCGGCCACCCGCGCCAGCAAGTAACGCTGCATGGCCTCTTGATCAATCGAAAGCCTGAGCGGTAACTCAACCCCATACTGCCAAACGGCCCCGATCTGTTGCAGATTGGTCAAGAAGTCATCGCCCCGGCCAACAGCCAGCGCAGCATCCAGCGCTTCGTCAATCTCGAGCGTCACCCCTAACTCAGCAAGGGTCGGCGTCCACGAACGACCACTGTACGTCAAGACCACCGGTTGGGCCAGAAAGGGGGCAAACGTCGCCTCGATTGCAGCGCGGGCATCATCACGGGTCAGATTGCCCACCGGCACGCCGCGCACGCTGACATTGGGCAAAATACGGCCCGCATAGCTCTGTTCCAGATAGGCGAGCGCGCCGGCAACCAGACCAACGCTGGCAAGCAGCATCAGCAATAACCACCACCATCCACGCCGCGACCTGCGCCGTGCTCGCCGAACTGAGCCACGCTGCGCCGCCGGCTGAGGCCCGGTTTGATCTGGCCAATCAACGGCGCCGGGTAACGACGGCGTAAATGTATCATTTACCGGGCGATCGTGAGCTGGATTGAAAGGCTGCGAATGCTGGGCCGACACCAGAACCTCCTCACCACCACATAATTTTGTCTGACAACTTACTATACCGTTGCCAGCAAGGCATGTCAATAAATCAAAGCTGACAAATAGCTGGAGTTTAGTTCAAGACAACGACGTCTCACGCATCCGGATCAGCCGTTGTACCAACTCGAGCAGCGCCTCGGCCCGGAATGGCTTTTGCAGCGTGGCCACCACCGGCATTTCCCCTAAATGGCTCGCATCAACTGGGTAGCCGCTGATCAGGGCCAGCGGGATGCGCGCATCGCGCACCGCGATCCGGCGACAGAGATCGTACCCATTGGCATCGGCCAGCGTAAGATCAACCAGCGCGCACGCAATCTCGCTATCGCGCTCAATGAGTTCGAGCGCTTCGCCGCCGCTGGCCACCGCTTTCACCCGATACCCAGCGTGGATCAGAATCCGTTCGATCAATGAGCGCACTTCATCGTTGTCATCAATCACCAGCACCAACGGCCCTGCCTCGCTTTCGGCAGAGAACGGGGAGCGTTCCGTTGCCGCAACCGGCTGTGGCGCGAGCCAAATGGTAAAGACGCTGCCGCTGCCGAGCTGGCTTTCAACCTCTAATGCGCCGCCGTGCCGGCGGACGATATTAAGCACTCCTGCCAAGCCGAGACCATGACCATCAGGTTTGGTCGTAAAAAATGGATCAAAAATCCGCTGGCGCAGTGCCGGATCGATGCCAATGCCTTTAGCACGCACGGCCATCATCACGTATTCACCGGGGACAAGCTGGTGTGGTTGCACCAACCGGTGTAACCGATCAGCGTCAAGAGTGTATTGGCCGGTCTGAATCTCAATCCAGCCAGTGCGATCCGGCAATGCCTCAACCGCATTCATCACCAGATTCATCAACACTTGGCGCATCTGCACCGGATCAGCCAGCACCTCTGGCACATCCGGCGCCAATGCCAATCGCATCTCTACCCTTGCCCCCATCGATGACTGCAACATCGGCAAGGTATCGGCAATCAATTGGTTTAGGTTCAGGCATTGTACGTTAAGCTGATCGTGGCCGGCAAAGTTCAACAACTGATGAACGAGATCACCGGCTTGGCGGGCAGCGCTTAACAGATGGCGCAGACTCTGCTGGGCAAACGGTTCGGTCGTGGATGCCATCTGCAACAGATGAGCATTGCCAATAATAATGTTGATCAGATTGTTAAAATCGTGGGCAATCCCGCCCGCCATCACCCCCATACTCTCTAACCGTTCGAGCGCTTGTAACCGACGCTCATAGTGCAGTAACTCCAACGACTTTTCGCGCTGTTCGGTTAGATCTTGGCACACCAGCAACAGCTCGGCAATCTCGCCATTCAACTGCCGCCGGCACGTGATCGTCCAGAATAACCAGCGCTTACGCCCCTGCGCCACCAACGTCGTCTCAAACGAACGGCTATCGCCGCTGCTCATCACCTCGCGCACCAGTGCCGCAAACAATGGCCGTTCCGCTTCTGACAGCAAGGCTGACGGATAATCAGCCCCAATCATCTCGCCGCGAGTGTAGCCAAAGAGCTGCTCGGCCATGCGGTTGAATTCGGTGATGCGCAAGTTGGGGCTGAGACAGATAATCACGTTGCCGGCCAATTCGATCAATGAGCGAAATCGCTCAAAGGTTTCGAGCATGCGGGCGAAGAGAAACGAGTTTAATAACGCGACACTGACTTGATCGGCGAGCAGCGATAACAAGAAGAAATCCTCATCATCAAGCGGAGGATTGCCAGTTGACTCAACAATAATCACGCCGGACGGCATGCCTCCAGCGTAACGCAGGGGCACAATAATGCACTGGGTCGTACCCGGCCGCACCTCGATAAAATCAGGATCAAGGCTAGCATCGCGCACAAACTCAGCCTTGCCGGTGCGCATAACCCGCCCGGCCACCCCTTCATTCAAATGGATCACCGGTAAGACAGGATCATAACCTATCACCGCCTGCTGGCGCAGCACATTGTCTTGCAACAGATAAATACTGACCAATTGGTAGCCAAACACTGAATGCAACTGGCGCACCACGAGTTGGCAAAGCATCTCGGTTTGTAACGCCGAATTGACCAAACCGGCCACCCGCTGCACCAGCAACAACTGGTTGAGCCGGCGTTGCATTGAGCGATACAGAATGACATTTTCCACCGCCAGCGCCATGCGTTGAGCCAGTTCCGCTGCAAAGTCAATATCTTCTTGCGTAAAGCGGCGGCCTGAAGCGTCGGTGAAATTCAAGACCAACACCCCATTGACCTGATCACGAGCGCGCATCGGCACGCAGAGCAGGTGACGAGGCCGGACTTGCATCATCACGTCGCGGTACGCTGGCGAAAATGCCGGTTGTTCGCTGTACTCGTCGGGAAGATCGGTCAGCAACATGAGTTGCCCGCTCCGCAGTACTTGGGCTGGGGCAGAGGCAGGATCAACCAAAGGATCGGCTTGGACAAGTCGATCGGCGAGCGGCTGTTGGCGGGGATCGGCGCATGCCATCGCAACTCGGCGCGCCTGCTGATGTTCGTCGCGAATGATGATCGCGCACCAATCGCCCAATAATGGCACCAACCGGCGGGCAACGTGCTGAAACGCCTCAAGTTGGTTGAGTGAGACGAACAAGACGCCTACGTCGGCGAGCAAACGGGTTTGTGCGGCGGTCCAGCGGTCATCCATGTGATCACGCCGAATATGTTAACGCTTATGTCAAGAACCCGCCCGCCATATCGCGACATTGTTTATTTAGTATACGCTTACTTAAACGCCACTTCAAGCAATATCTCGTGATACAATGCAAATGATTCATAAACTAAAATGAGGTGGAGCACTACATTATGGAACGCGCCCAATCGGTGACGATAACCTCTGCTACAACGAAGCTTGGCTTGCTTGATTGGCTGAGCCTGAGTTGCCGGCATATCGCCTTGCTCGCAGCAATGATCGCGACCGCTGGCAGCCTCTTCTTTAGCGAAGTCTTGCGTTGGATTCCCTGCGAATTGTGTTGGTATCAGCGGATTTTGATGTACCCGCTGGTCGTGATTCTCTTTGTCGGAATTTGGCGCGATGATCGCAAGGTCTACCTCTATGCGCTGCCGTTGGCGCTAGCCGGCATCGCCGTTTCGCTCTACCATTATCTGATGGTGATGCTGATTATTCCTCCTGCCCCTTGCGCCGGCGCGGTGCCCTGCGCGTTCGATTATATCAATATCCCCGGCGCGCTGAGCTTTGTGAAGATTCCGTTTTTGGCGCTGATAGCCTTTAGCATCATTAGCGTGATGATGGCCAATCTGGCGCTGGCCGAAACGCCGCCAGCCTGTGGCCGCCCTGCCCGTATCACGGCGACGGTGATTGTCATCGGCACCGCCGCGCTCTTTATCGGCTTGGGGATGATGATCTAATCGTTAGCCTCCATATAAGCAAACTGTCATTATCCGGCTGCCCGGAGTGTGGTATACTCCGGGCATCAAGATTGGCTAGCTAGGGCTGCGCGGGGGCGCAGCCGGGAGGGTGGCGCGACAATACGTCTTTAGACAATGAAGCGCATGGGCTTCGCCTGCCGGCGAAGTTGACGAGGACGGAGGTTCCCGGCGCGAGCCGGAGCTAACGGGCGCGAGCCGCCCGGAACATCGAGTGATCAGCGGAAGCCTCCCCGGTGCAGGGCGCCACCGGCAAGCCGATGGGTTAACACCTCCCGGTGACGGGCAAGGGCAAAGCCATCGGCAGCGACCCGCCATACAGCATTCCCCCATCCCAATGTGTCTATCTGTGTAAGCTGCGTCACCGCAGGCTTGGTTTGCTGCATTCCGCTGCATGAGGTGCAGCGGATCGCTTGCGCCTGCCGGTTGATGCTGCCATGAATTTATTTAGGAGTTCTAACTATGTGCGGTATTGTTGGGTATATTGGGCCACGCGAAGCGACCTCCGTTGTGATCAATGGGTTGCAACGGCTTGAATATCGCGGCTACGATTCCGCCGGCATTGCGATCTACGATCCTGACCTCGGCTTGCAATTGCGCCGCAGCGTTGGCAAGCTGAGCAATTTGCAACAGCGGCTGGCCGCCGAACCAACCCGCGGCCAGATCGGGATCGGCCATACCCGTTGGGCTACCCACGGCGGCGTGACCGAGATCAATGCCCATCCGCACCGCGACGCCAGCGGCGCGATTGTGGTCATCCAAAATGGCATTGTCGAGAATTATCTCAGTCTCAAAGGGCGGTTGCTCGAACTCGGCTACCAGTTTGAGTCGCAGACCGACACCGAGGTGATCGCGAAACTGATCGGCCATTACTACCGCGAATGCCGCGATCTGGTCACTGCAGTGCGCCAGACGCTTAGTGAGCTGCGCGGCGGTAACGCGATTGTGGCCTTCTCGATCCACGAACCCGATACGCTGGTGGCGGCGCGACTCGGCAATGCCGGCGGCGTAGCGATCGGTCTCGGCGAGGATGAACAGTTTATCGCCTCGGATATTCCGGCCATCCTCGACTATACCCGTACCTTGATCTTCCTCGAAGATCGCGATGTCGCCATCGTGCGCCGCCACAGTGTCACGATCACCCGCCTTGACGGCACCCCGGTCGAGCGGCCCACCCACACGATTGCGTGGGATCCGGTGGCGGCGGCCAAGGGCGATTATCGCCACTTTATGCAGAAGGAGATTGCCGAGCAGCCACGTGCGCTGA
>JAUQOZ010000122.1:0-2369 GCA_030550625.1 Chloroflexota bacterium
CAAGTCGCTCGAGCGACGATCGCTTCCCCAGCGGCACTTGACGCCAGAATTGGTTGAACGGAATGTGCGCCGGCAAGGATTTCACTTGCGGCGGCCCGGCTCGCAACTGATCACGGCAATGCTGCTCCCAATAGACACGGCTGGCACTGATGATCGCTTTCATCCGGTCGGCCATTTCAGCATTCAGCAGATTGTCAACTTCAGTAGCATCTTTCTGCCAAGGCTGTTCCGTCTCAGCACCATTTGGCGAGCGGCGCTCGGTCTGGATAAACGGCAACGCAAACTGCGTTTCCAGCCAGCCATGATCATCGTGGAGCACATACCCCCTGCCGGCGAGATCGATGGGTAGCCGCGCTGCATCTTTGCGCCCGGTAAGACTAAGCGCATCGCCTTCGTCGGTCAGGCGCAGGATCCAGCGCTGGTCGAAGAGGCCCTGCAATTTGTACGGGACATTGATCGGACGATCGGCAGTGAGGATAACGTGAATGCCGCATGCGAGGCCACGAGTAACCAGATCGCTGAGCAGATCGATCAGTTCGGTATCGTTATATTCGCTGAGGAAGAGGGCAAATTTGTCAATAATGAGCACAATGTCTGGCCGTGAGGCAGATTGCTCGTTGGCAGCGTCTGCCTGACTCTCACGCCGCTCAATCTCTTGCTGAATGATTGCTACGACGCGGCGCACCTTCTCCGCTTCACGCACCGCAACCACACCGCCAACATGAGGCAACTGTTGGAACTCGCTCAAGCCTTGCGTGCTCGCGCCGATGACATAACACCACAGGCGAGTAGGAGGAATCAGCACGCCAAGAGTCAGCAAGATAGTTTGGATCAGGGTCGTCTTCCCGCTCGCCGGCGCGCCAAAAATCAGCACATGCCCGCGCGTAAGATCAAACACAAATGGTTCGCGCTTGCTTTCTTGCGGAATATCGCACAGAGCGATCGGCAAACGGAGATGCTGGTCATCAATTTCGACTTTGTTGTATTCGCCGCGCAACATACATTGCACTGCGCGCACTACATCCGGCGCCAAAATTGAGAACCCTTCGGGCAATCGTTGTGACAACGCTAACCGCGCCGGCAGCGGCGGCGCCCAAATGTTGCGCCGTGGGTAGTCTTTGCCGGCCTGTTTAATCTGTTCGACCAGCACATCAATATCACGCTCACGGCCTTGCTCTGTTGGCTGTTGCGGCGCTGCGGCCTTCACTAAGGGAGCAGCCCAACTCCGCCATCCTTCCGCCTCCATATCGGAGCTGTTATCTTGGTATGGCCCGCTCACCCGCGCGGCTTGAAATAATGTGAGCTGGGTGCCAACCCGCTTATACGCGCGACCGGGGATGTCTGCCGGTAGGAAAAAGGCGTCAGGCTGCTGCAACATTTCACGACTATCAGCCACCGAACCGAGTCGCAACGCCAACCAGTAGTTCAATTGACTTTTAATTTCATCTTTGACCGCCACGCTTGGTTGTTGCGTAGCAACCAAGAGATGGACACCGAGCGAACGACCCTGCTTGACAACCGCAATCAGCTCATCGAGAAAGGCCGGTTGCTCTTTCACCATGGTGTCGAATTCATCGATGACGATGAGCAGGTTGGCCAATGGCTCGCTTTGCCGTGGCATCTGCCGGTAGTCTTTGATATTTTGCACCTTTTCACCAGCGGCTTCCAGCACCTTTTTTCGCCGGCGCAATTCGCTGCGCAACGCCGTAATAGCCCGTTCAGCCAAACGCCGGTCGGCCAGATCGGTGACGAGACCCACCGTATGAGGCAAATCGGCAAAAATGCGCAACGCCGCGCCGCCTTTGAAGTCAATCAGCAGGAACTCGACCTGTTGCGGGCTATGGGTCACGGCTAGGGCCGTAATGATGGCTTGGAGCAATTCACTCTTGCCGGCGCCGGTTTTGCCGGCAATAATCCCGTGCGGCCCATCGCTATTCTCGTTGAGGTCGAGATAGATCGGCTTGCTGCCTTCACCGGCTCCGATCGGCACCTGCGGATGCCATGATCCTTCGGGTGGCGATTGCCATTGGCGGGCCAGATCCATCGCAGACATCTGCTTGGGCAAGAAATCATACAAGCGAAC
Source organism: Chloroflexota bacterium (assembly GCA_030550625.1). GTDB lineage: Bacteria > Chloroflexota > Chloroflexia > Chloroflexales > Chloroflexaceae > Chloroflexus. The sequence continues at coordinate 2,084 of JAUQOZ010000122.1, forward strand.
CGCGCGCGGTATGGCGCGATCACCACCCATTTCGCGCAAAGTGAACCGGAGTAAGGCGCGGGTTAGTTTATCGGTCAGATCATGCGGATTGGCCGGCGCCAACAGTGGCTGGAACGGCGACGACCATGGGCCGCCGGCCAGCGCCAACTCAGCGCGATCTTCATCGCTGATACGCACCATCGCGCCGCAATCACTCGGCAAAGCCTCCCATTGCTCGCCAAGCACAAGCACGAAAATGCCACGCTCTTTCCCGCGCCGCAACAGCTCACGCAACACCGAGTGTTGA
>JAUQOZ010000122.1:2379-2990 GCA_030550625.1 Chloroflexota bacterium
GCCACGCTATTTCCCGCGCCGCCACGGCTAACGCAACACCGGGTGTTGATGCAAGCGGCTGTCGTTATCGACAATCACCACTAAGTAAGGCAGCGGCGCGGTCGCAGTTTCATCATCTTTCTGTTCAGAGCGGCGACCAAGCTCATCAAGCAGCAGACGAAACGAACGTTCTATATCTGATTCGCTGATCGGAAACATGCGTTGCTGCTTATCGCCGTTGAGCGGGATAAAGTGCGGCGCGCGAATCAGGCGCCGCCACGTCTCACGCTGATCAGGGCGATACAGCGCGACTAACCGCACTTCCGAGGGCGCATGGCAGACCAGTAATTGCCAGATGATGCTATATAAGAGCCGATCCCGCATTTGCGGCGGGCATGCTAGGCCTAATGAACCAGTTTCTAACAGAGAAACAGTGATCGGCTGGTGTTCAATGGTTGAAAAGCGCTCGCTTATTTTCATCAGCTCAATATGCTGATCAAGCTGGCTGCGCGAGTCGATCTCAAAGACCGCCGGTTGGCGCGCAGCGCCCATCCGAATCGTTAGCGCGTCAGGATCTGTCAGACGCCGTTCCCACAAGCGCGGCTGCGGCTTCCATTCATCAGGCTCAGTCT
>JAUQOZ010000096.1 GCA_030550625.1 Chloroflexota bacterium
TAGCCCCATCCCAGCCCTGCCCCGCTGGGGGAGGGGAAGCGACACCTTTCAGGTAGCCTGTTCCGCTGAAGCAGGAGATTGCTTCGGGCGCTGACGCGCCCTCGCAATGACAAAAGGGCGGCAGCGCCACCTCCCCGGTTGTCATTGCGAGCGGAGCGCAGCGAAGCGAAGCAATCCCCCGCGAGTATGCGAGCGGAACCTTTCCGCCGAAGGGAGCGATTGCTTCGGGCGCTGACGCGCCCTCACAATGACATCATTCCTCCCCCTGCGCCCTCTGCTGCGGTAAAAAGACCCAAAAACGTACAACCTTTTGGGCCTTTTGCGTCTCTTTGTGGCTATTCGGCTCAACACCCTCACCCCCAACCCCTCTCCCGCGTCGCGGGAGAGGGGCGCTACTCACTTCCGCTCCTGCTGTGCCTCGTCAGCCCATTGCGCGGCTCCCCCTCTCCCGCCGTCAGTTGGGAGAGGGGGCCGGGGGGTGAGGGCTAGCAGCCCGCGCAGCTCGGCGCGAAGGGAGATTAGGACACCTCACCACGGTGAAAATTTGTTAGCCGGCACATATTTCTACTCAAACTCGAAGCGATCGTCGCTATCGTGACGCATCCTGTCAAATAAATTCATTAGCCGGCAAATGTTACAATTCAAATTCACCCTCTAGCCCACCCTCGCAGTGCGGTGCAATCCAGACCTTGAACCGGCCCGGTTCGGTTCCCCAACTGCCGTCGGCGCGGGTGAAGGCCAAATCCTCTTCGCGCAAGGTGAAGGTGACTCGCTGCGTTGCGCCGGGTGACAAGGTGATGCGCTGGAAGCCTTTTAATTCGCGCACCGGGCGGGTGAGCGATCCGACCAGATCGCGCACGTAGAGTTGCACCACTTCGGTACCGGCCCATTCGCCAGTGTTGGTGATCAGGGCGCTCACCTCCAGCGCGCCGCGCATACGCGAGCTGCTGAGGCGCAGATCGCTGTAGCTGAAGCGGGTGTAGGTGAGACCGTAGCCGAAGGGGAACAGCGGCGCGGTCGGCGTATCGACGTAGCGGGTGCGGAAGGGGCCATCGGCGATCAAGGGCCGTCCCGTCGGTTTGCGGTTGTAGTAGAGCGGCGCTTGGCCGGTTGTGCGCGGCATGCTCACCGGCAGCCGGCCCGCTGGCGCCGCTAAGCCAAACAGAAGCTCAGCCAGCGCTGCGGCGCCTTCGATGCCCGGATGCCAAGCGTAGATGACGGCTTGCGCCTGTGCGACGGCGCGGGTGATCGCCAGTGGCCTGCCGGCGAAGACGACCAGCACGATCGGTTTGCCAATCGCGGCCATGGCTGTGATCCATTCGAGTTGTCCCGGCGGCAACCCAAGGTCGCTGACGTTAGCGTTTTCACCGGAGCGGGCGGGATGTTCGCCCACCAGCAAGACCACGGCATCGGCGTAGTGGGCACGCGACAGCGCTAAATCAGGTGCAGCGGCGAACCACAGCTCGACTCCCGCTGGCGCAACCTCTTGAAATGCTCGATCGAGCGGCGTCACATCTTCCGCCCGCCCGTCCATTGTCCACGTGCCAAACAATTCGGCGGTGGCGTGGGCAAATGGCCCGGCGACAAGGATGCGGCGGAAGTCGCGCAGCGGCAGGAGGTTGTGTTCATTTTTAAGCAGCACCATCGTCTCACGGGCCGCTTGGCGGGCGAACGCACGCGCATCGTGGGTGAGGATGTCGCGTTGGGCTCGCTCAGGATCGGTAAAGGGTCGCTCGAAGATGCCGGCGCGGAGCTTGATCCGCAAGATGCGCCGTACCGCTTCGTCGATTTCGGCGCGCGTGATCCGGCCTCGGTGCAAGTTTTCGGCTAGCGTGGCCTGATATGCGCCGCTCACCATATCCATATCAACCCCGGCGTGCAGAGCGAGTGCCGCTGCATGGGCCTGATCTTCGGCCACACCGTGTTGCACCAGTTCCCCCACCGATTCCCAATCCGAGACGACAAAGCCGTCAAAGCCCCATTCGCCGCGCAGGACATCGGTCAAGAGCCGGCGGTTGGCGGTGGCTGGGATGCCGTTGAGGTCGAGGAAGGCGCTCATGACGGTGCCGGCGCCGGCAGCGACGGCGGCCCGGAATGGCGGCAGGTAGACATCGCGTAGGGTTGGTTCAGAGATTTCCGCCTGTTCGTAATCGCGCCCACCTTCGGCAGCGCCGTAGCCGACATAATGCTTGGCGCAGGCAACCAAGCGATCGGGTTGGCTGACATCATCGCCTTGGAAGCCGCGCACTGCCGCTTCGGCCATGCGCGACGTCAGGTAAGGGTCTTCGCCATAGCCCTCGGCGATGCGGCCCCAGCGCGCATCGCGGGCAATATCCAGCATGGGTGCGAACGTCCAGCGAATGCCGACGGCGCTGGCTTCGCGAGCGGCGATGCGATTGACGGTTTCGACTAGGGTTGGGTTGAAACTGGCGGCCTGCGCCAGCGGGATCGGGAAGACGGTGCGTTGGCCGTGAATGATGTCGCGCCCAAAGAGCAACGGGATGCCTAAGCGCGATTCGAGGGCGGCTTTTTGTAGCGCATTGCACTGCTCGGCGCTGCTTAGGTGATCGAAACCTTGCCCGCTGAGCGCGCCGAAGGCGTTGATGATCGAACCGGCTTGGCCTTGCCGTAACAGATCGAGGCCCGGCAAGCCGTGGATCATCGGTTGGTTGAGTTGGCCGATCTTCTCTTCGAGGGTCATTTGCCCCAAAAGGTGGTTGATGCGATCTTCGATGTGGTTCATGGTTGGTTCCTAATCAATATTTCAAGGATGGGCACACTACCGTGTGCCCCTACGGTGACGGCGGGAAACGCAACGCGGGCGTACCACGATGCGGGGGCGCCCTGCCGTGTGGGGGCGCCCTGCCGTGTGCCCCTACGGGAGGATGGCGGCGCCGTTGGTGAATTGAATGGTTTGGGTGATGCCGTTTCTTTCCACACAAACGTATCCGGTTGGTTGGGCAAAGGTTAATGCGATGGTGCCTGC
>JAUQOZ010000025.1 GCA_030550625.1 Chloroflexota bacterium
ATCCAGCGGCCATCAACCGCCGTCGGCGCGCTGGCCGGCACCTCCCAGTAGGCTTCAAAGCCGCGGAAATGGTCGAGGCGCAGCACGTCATACAGGGTAAATGCCTGCCGCATGCGCGCCACCCACCAGCGATACCCAGTTGCGGCCATCTTATCCCACCGGTAAAGCGGATTACCCCAACGTTGGCCGGTGGCGCTGAAATAATCCGGCGGCACGCCGGCCACCACGGTCGGCATCCCGCTGCTATCGACAAAAAAGAGCTCGCGATTGGCCCATACATCAGCGCTATCGTCGGCGACAAAGATCGGCGCGTCACCGATAATCAGCACCCCGCGCTGATTGGCATACTCTTTCAGCGCCTGCCATTGGCGGAAGAAGAGAAACTGGACGTACTGGTGATACTCAATCGCGCCGGCCAACTCACGGCGCATACACTCCAGCGCCGCCGGTTGCCGATCGCGTAGTTCGGGTTGCCAGTCGTGCCAGCTTCCGCCGCCCTGCGCCTCTTTGATAGCCATGAATAAGGCGTAATCGGCCAACCATTCAGCATTCGCGGCGCAAAAGGCGGTATATGCTTGGTGGAGGCGGGTGCCGTGACCGCTGCGGAACCGCTCAAAGCTGCTGCGCAGCAATGCTTGTTTAGCCGGGATCAGCGCGCCAAAATCCACCCGATCGCTCGGCAAGCCGCCGAGCGCCGCGCGCGCTTCGGCTGAAGTCAGCAAACCGTGATCGATCAGATCATCAATGTTAATCAACAACGGATTACCGGCAAAGGCCGAAAAACACTGATAAGGCGAATCTCCGTAACCGGTCGGGCCAAGCGGCAACACCTGCCAGAGTGTTTGCCCTGCTGCCGCCAAAAAATCGACAAACCGGTACGCCATCGGTCCCAGATCGCCAATGCCCCATGGGCCGGGGAGCGATGAGGGATGGAGCAAAATGCCGCTTGCGCGTGGCAGTTGCATAACGGTACCCCAATACCTGCAGAAACGAACTAGCCGGTATTGTAGCATACCGTTGCAGATGCAATCAATATCACCGGCTCCGCGGCAAGGGTGCGATTATATCAGGGCAGGCGCGGTTTGGTTCACCGGTTGTTATCACGCGGAAAAAGCCGATTGTGCGTCGTCCGCTATCAACGCCGTCAAAGGCAATCGCCCAAATGCCGGGAAGTGCATCGGCTGGCGTGAGGTAACAATAGGTCTCGGTAAAGCCGCCGCTCGTCAGATTAACCTGCTCAGCAACCAGTACACTACTGCCGTCAGCTCGAAACACGGTGACGCTGACCCAGCGGTCGTGGCTGTAACCGCTGCCGCGCGCAGTGAGCGCGCCCCCAGCAGCGAGCGTGGCGGGATTGACCATCACCCCGATATTGCGCGGCAACGGCGGCGGGTTGGCGCGATTACTCGTGACCTCACGGCCTAATGGCGTCACGATAATTTGTTGGGTCACACCGTCGATTTGCAAGCGGGCGCGCTCGAACCATTGGGTAAGGTAGTGTTTATCGCTGCCATCAGCCGCCGGTTCGCGATTAACGTCGCTGATCGGCAACCCAAACAGCGCAATCCGTTTAGCATCAGTGTATCCACGTTTGTTGTCGAGGTTGAGACCATTGCTTTCCCAAAAGTTGCGAAACTCGCCGCAGAGGGTAAAACCGGTCTCAGCAAAGAGCCGGCAATCAGATGGTACGGACTTTGGCGGTCTCACCGGCAGGGTAGGGGCGCGGTTAAGCTGGGTGAGCCGTTCCCAGCCGGTCATTTGGAGTGTGATGTTGGCCGGATTGGTGTTGCCCAACGGCTGCTGCATAATGACGCGCTCGAAGGGTTGGGCTAAGACAGCGGCGCCATCAACAGCCTCGATCCGCGCCGGCCCGATCGGGTAGCCGAAGATACGAAGGGCGTTCCCGCTCTTCCCGCTGATCGCATGGTGATCATTACGCTGCCAAAAATCGGCAAAGCGCGCATCGACACACTCGGCGACCTCTTCAAAGCACAGCGGTTCGGCTGCGTGCATAGGCGTTGAGGGGGCGAGAAAGATGCACAGCAGGACCGCAAGAATCAGCAAGCGGCTATTCATAAGCGGCCCTTTCTGGTTGAAGTCGTGCAGATACCGCTAGTATAGCACAGACTTGACGGTTCGCCTAGCGATAACCGGCTGGTGATCCGTTCCCCCCCCACCTCTGCGCAATTGACAGTCGCGTCTATCTCGGCTATACTCGCCCCGTAATCGGGCGCTCCAGATAGCGTCCTGATCGGCAAAGCAGCCGGCAGGGAGCCCTCCCCGTCAGAGGTGCGAATCTGCGCAAAACCGTCTCGGCGCAGCGATGACCATTGTCGTCATCGGTTGCGCCGCTTCGTTGTTATGGTGCAAGGTTTGCAGATGCTACCAAGGAGTCGACCGATGAGAAACCGTTCTGTCCGTTGGCTGGTATTGGCCCTCACGCTGCTCAGCCTGATCCTGACGGCATGCGGCACGCAGCCGGCTGCTCAGCCGACCGCTGCTCCTGCTGCTGAACCAACGACGGCGCCGGCAGCGCCTGCCGAAGAGTTTACCTTCGGCATGGTGTTGGTGGGGCCGATCAATGATGGTGGTTGGAATCAGGCCCACTACGAAGGCGCCCAATATGTGGTCGAAAAAGTGCCCGGCGTCAAGTTCATCTACATCGACAAGGTCAATCCAGCCGATCGTCCGAATGTCAAGGTCGAACAGGCGATTGAAGAACTGATTGGGCAAGGGGCGAAGTTGATCATCACCAACTCGGCTGAGTTCGCTGATGGCACGAATATCGCGGCGGCGGCCCATCCTGATGTGTTCTTTATCCATGCCTCCGGCGATAAGGTGCTGACTGGCGAAGCGCCGCCAAACGTGCGCAATCTGATGGGCCGCATGGAGTACGGCAAGATGATTGCCGGTTGCGCGGCTGCCTTGACCACCGAAGCCGGCAAGCTGGCGTACCTCGGCCCCTTGATCGACCCCGAAACCCGCCGCTTGGTCAACTCGACCTACCTCGGCGCGCGCTATTGCTGGGAAACCTACCGTGGCCGCCCGGCCAGCGAGCTGGCGTTTAAGGTGACGTGGATTGGCTTCTGGTTTAACATTCCCGGTGTGACCCTCGACCCGACGAAGGTGGCGAACGACTTCATCAATGAGGGTTACGATGTGATCCTCTCTGGCATCGATACCACCGAGGGGATTGTTGAGGCGAATAAAGCGACTCAAGCCGGCAAGCGAGTGTTTGCCGTACCTTACGATTTTGAGGGTGCGTGCGCGCAGGGTGAGGCGGTGTGTCTCGGTGTTCCCTATTTCAACTGGGGGCCTGACTACAAGCGGCTGGTGGAGCTGGCCCGCGCCGGCAAGTGGGAACCGGCATGGGAGTGGACGGGGCCGAATTGGAGCAATATCAACGATCCTGATACCAGCATGATCGGGTTTGTCAAAGGCCCTGCCCTCAGCGCCGAGAATGCGGCCAAGCTTGATGAGTTTATCGCCAAGCTGGCCGACGGTAGCCTGAATCTGTTCACCGGCCCGCTGTTCTATCAGGATGGTACCGTGTTCGTGCCGGAAGGGCAGGTTGCCGACGACAAGACGATTTGGTATACCCAGCAGTTGTTGGCCGGCATCGAGGGCCAAAGCGCGCCGTAAAAACAAATAATAATTTTGTAGAGACGGACGGCCGTCCGTCTCTACAAATATGTTGACGAAATCATGCACATCGCGGTTGAAAACCTGACCAAACGGTTTGGCCCGGTTTGCGCGAACGACCGGTTGACGGTTTCTTTCGCCGCCGGCCAGATCCACGGCGTGCTGGGCGAGAATGGCGCCGGCAAGAGCACGCTGATGAAGCTGTTGTCCGGCTACATTCAGCCTGACGAAGGGCGGATCGTGTTTAACGATATGCCCCGCCGTCTGCGCGGGCCGGGTGATGCGTTGGCGGCTGGCGTGGGCATGGTACAACAAGAGCCGCTCGACATTCCGGCGTTTACTGTGCTGGAAAATCTGCTCTGCGCGGCCCCGCCGGGGGTGTTTCGTTCGCGCCGCGCCGCGCAGATAGCGCTGCTTGATTTGGCCGAGCGGTTGGGGTTTCCGGTTGATCCGGCGGCGCGGCTCGACCAGTTGACGATTGGCCAGCGCCAGCAAGTTGAGATTATGCGCCTGCTGTTGTGCGGTGCGCAGGTGCTCATCCTCGACGAACCGACGACTGGGATCACGGCAGCGCAGGCGCGAGCCCTGTTTGCGGCCTTGCGCCAGATTGCCGCCGAAGGCCGCACCGTGCTGTTTGTGTCGCATAAGCTGGAAGAGGTAGCCGAGCTCTGCCATACCGTGACCGTTTTGCGCAACGGCCAAGTCGTACCTCCCGGCCAATTGCCGATGCCGCAACCCCAAGAGTATCTGCTGGCGTTGATGTTTGGCGATTCCGGCGCCGCGCCGCCGATCTATCGCCCCTTACCGGCCATTGATGCGCCGCCGGTCTGGGAACTGCGCAATGTTACCGTGCGCAGTGGGGCGTTGCACTTGGTTGATCTAAACCACCGCTTTGCCGCCGGGCGGATTATCGGCTTAGCCGGTCTCGATGGCAGCGGCCAGCAAGTCTTGTTGCGCCTGCTCGCTGGCCAGCAAGCGCCTGATCGCGGGCAGGTGCTGGTGAATGGACGTGATTTGACCGGCGCGGGAGCGATTGCGTTTCGCCAAGCCGGAGTCGAATATCTGCCGGCTGACCGGTTGCACGATGGCATGATCGGGGCCTTGTCGTTGGCCGATCACTTCGCCTTGTTGCAGCGCAACGGCTTGCTGGTCGATCGCCGCCGCGCCGAAGAGCTAGCCCGGCAGGCGATTGCTGATTATCAGATCAAGGCAACGCCGGTGACACCGATTGCCTCCCTCTCTGGCGGCAATCAGCAGCGGGCGATGCTCGCCCTCATTCCGCCTACTGCACGCGGCATTCTGGCCGAACAACCGACCCGTGGTCTTGATGTCGCTTCGGCGCGCGCGATCTGGAGCCGGCTGCAAGCGCGCCGTGATGATGGGTGTTGTATCATCTTCTCCTCGCCCGATCTCGATGAGATTATGGAATACAGCGACGAGGTGATCGTCTGTTTTGCCGGACGGATCGGGCCGCCGATACCGCGCGCATTGCTCTCGGCTGGCCGCTTGGCCGAGTTGATCGGCGGGGTTGGTTTTGATGCGCTGGTTGATGTGGCGCGATAATGGCGGTCACGTATAGCTTGCCACGGATGGATGGGATGCGTACAGATCGGTTGAAATTAGCGGCCAGCCTCACCCGGCCCATGTTGGCCTTGGTTGCCGCTTTTGCGCTCACCACGCTGGCCCTACTCAGCACCGGCGTCTCGCCACTAGAGGCATACCGTCTCGTGCTGTTCGGCGCGTTCAGCACCCCGGTGCGGCTGAGCGATATGATTATGCTGGCTGCGCCGCTGTTGTTGTGCGCGGTAGGCTTGAGTATTACCTTTGCCGGCGGGCTGTACAATCTCGGCGTCGAGGGCCAGATGATCGCTGGAGCAATTGCGGCGATGGTTCCATTGCGACTCTGGCCAGATTGGCCGCCGCTGCTGCTCTGGTTGCTCGCTGGCCTGAGCGGCGCCGCCGGTGGCGCGCTGTGGGCTTTGTTGATCGGCGCTTTACGCCAGTATGCCAACGTCAGCGAGATCTTTGCCGGCTTGGGCATGAATTTTCTCGCCAGCGGGCTGGCGCTCTATATGGTGCTGGGGCCATGGCGGCGGCAGACTTCGGCCTCGTTGTCGGGCACCGATCTGCTGCCGCGCGATCTCTGGCTGCCGACGATCGACCGGCTGCGCTTGGCGCCTGCCGCGCCGTTGATCGCGTTGCTTGCATTAGCGGTTGTTTGGTGGGCATTGACCAAAACGCGCTGGGGGTTAGAGGTGCGCGCGGTGGGCCTTAATCCGGCGGCGGCTGGGAGGTTGGGAGTGGCCGCCGCGCGCCGGATGGCTGAAACGCTCGCAGCGTGCGGTGCGCTGGCCGGCATTGCTGGGATGTTGCAGGTGGTAGCAGTGCATCACGCCCTGATTCCCAATATTTCGAGCGGGATTGGCTTGTTGGGATTGCTGGTGGCGCTGTTGGCGCGGGCCGATCCGCGCTGGCTATTGCCGATTGCGGTGGCTTTTGCCTCCTTCACCGTTGGCAGTATCCAACTACCGTTGACCCTTGGTATTGATAGCGCGATTGCCGGGGTCTTGCAGGGTGCGCTGGTGCTGTTTGCGTTGGTTGCCCGCGCGCGGGTGCGTTAACCGTCACATCATCGTGAGTTCGCTATGGATCAACTTTGGATCGATCTCGCCGCTGTGCTGGCCGCTGCCTCGCCGCTGGTCATCGCCGCGATGGGTGAGACGCTCAGCGAGCGGGCCGGCGTGATTAACCTTTCGCTTGATGGGACGATGCTGTTAGCGGCGATGACTGGTTTTGCGGTGGCGCTGACCACCGGCAATCTGCTGTTGGGTTTTGCGGCGGCGGCGCTGGTTGGCGCCGCGGTTGCCACGGTGCTCGGCCTCTTCAGCCTGACCCTCGGCCAGTCGCAGACGGCGGTCGGCTTTGTGTTGGCGCTGCTCTGCACCGATCTCTCGTCGTTTCTCGGCGCGCCGTTCGTGCGTGTGCCCGGCCCGGCAGTCCCCTTTACGCCAATCCCGGTTTTGGCCGATCTGCCGGTGTTGGGGACGCTCTTCTTTCGCCACGACCCGGTGATCTACGCGAGTTTTCTGATCATTCCGGCTACGGCGTATCTGCTCTACGGCACCCGGCTCGGCTTGATCGTGCGCGCGCTCGGCGAACGTCCGGCGGCGGTGTATGCCCGTGGCGTGGATGTGACCCGCTGGCGTTATGCGCTGTTGATCGCCGGCGGTGCCTTAGTCGGCATTGCCGGCGCGGCCTTTTCGCTTGATCTCAAGCAAGGCTGGAGCTATCGCCATACCTTCGGCGCCGGCTGGATTGTGCTGGCGATCGTGATCTTTGGCGGCTGGCGACCGTGGCGGGTGGCGTTGGGATGCTATCTCTTCGCGGCGTTAGAGATTGTTGCTACCCGCTCGCAGAGCGCATTGCCGAACTTTCCCACCCAGATTATACAGGTTGCTCCGTTTGTGCTGATGATCTTCGTGCTGGCCTTGGTCAATCTGGCTTCGTCACCGGCAGCGATGCGCCGGGCAGCAACATTGCCGCAGATTTGGCAACGGCCATTACTCGGCGCGATCAACCGCCTGCGCGCCACCGCACCCGCCGCCCTCGGCCAACCATTTGAACGGCCATAATGGGAGCCGCACCGCCGTGCGGCTCTACGATAATAACGATTTGAACGGCCATAATGGGAGCCGCACCGCCGTGCGGCTCTACGATAATAACGACCGGTACAGCGCCACCGTCTGCTGGGCGATGGCATCCCAACTGAACACCTGCTCGACCCGCCGCCGGCCGGCTTGGCCGAATCGCTCGCGCAACGCGGGATCAGCCAGCAACCGGTTAATCGCCGCGGCCAACTCTGCCGAAAACGCTGCCGGATCGACCGGATCGAAACTGCCCGGTTTGAGGTTGGGATCAACCAGCAGACCGGTCTCTTCGGGCACGACGACCTCTTTGATCCCGCCGACTGCTGAAGCGACCACTGCCGTTTCGCAGGCCATCGCCTCCAGATTAATAATCCCAAACGGCTCGTATACGCTGGGGCAGCAGAAGACCGCGGCGTGCGAATAGAACTGGATCACGTCTTGGCGCGGCAGCATCTCGCGAATCCAGATCACGCCGGGCCGCTGCGCGCTCACCGCCGCCACCCGCTCCTCCATCTCAATCCCGATCTCTTTCGTGTCGGGAGCGCCGGCGCACAGCACCACCTGCGCTAATGGGTCGATCTGCGGGATGGCGTTGACCAGATGGATGATCCCCTTCTGGCGCGTAATCCGCCCCACAAACAGCACGAATGGGCGACTTGGATCAACCCCGTACCGTTCGAGCGCATCGGTCGCGCTCGTTTTGCGGTATTCGTTCAGATCAATCCCGTTGTAGATGACATGCACGCGGGCCGGATCGATGTTAAACAGCCGCAGAATATCATTCCGCGTCTCTTGCGAGACGGCCACCACCGCGTTGGCCTGCTCGATTGCGGTGCGTTCGATCCACGAACTGAGGTGGTAGGCGTTGCCCAATTGCTCAACCTTCCACGGGCGCAGCGGTTCGAGCGAGTGAATCGTCAATACATACGGAATGCCCCACAGCTTGCTGGCGAAGAGACCGGCCAGATCGGTATACCACGTGTGGCAATGCACCACGCTGGCATCGAGATTGTCTTTCGCCATCGCCAACGAGCGGGCCACTGCATCAACCGCGCTGGCAAAACGCGGGTCGGTATTCTGGCGCGCCTCTTCCCAGCGCGGATAGCCGCGCACGGTCAGATTCGGATCATCAACCCGCTGATCGCCGAAACAGCGCACCTCAACCGGCACAATTCGCGCAAGGGCTTGGCTCAGATATTCGACATGAACTCCGGCCCCGCCGTAGATGTACGGCGGGTATTCGTTGGTAAAGATCGCCACGCGGCGCAGTTCAGGCATAGCGAGCCTCTTAAACTAGTGCAAAAGTGAACCAGTGCCTTCAGTATACATCCTTTTGCCGCGAGCGAATCAGGCGCGATCGCGTATAATGCGCCGAAAAGAAGGGAAGATGATGATCGAGCTATTCATTCGCGGGGTGCTGTTTGGGTTGGCGATCGCAGCGCCGGTCGGACCCATTGGTGTGCTGTGCATTAGGCGAACGATTGCTGATGGCCGGATCGCCGGCTTTGTCAGCGGGTTGGGTGCAGCGACGGCTGATGCCCTCTATGGTTCGATCGCGGCGTTGGGCTTGCAGGCGCTCAGTCTGTGGCTGCTTGGCATTAGTCCAATCCTGCGTATAGTAGGTGGCGTAGCGTTGCTCTGGATCGGTCTGAGCACGATGCTGGCGCGACCGCAACCGATCGTCGCCCAACCAGAGCCAACCAAACGTGGCTTGCTCGGCGCGTATGCGTCTACCCTTTTCTTGACCCTCACCAACCCGGCGACGATCCTGATCTTTACCGTGATCTTCGCCGGTCTCGGCCTAAGCGCCGGCGCCGGCGGCTGGGCCGGCTTGGCTTTGGTGGCCGGGGTTGCGCTTGGCTCGGCATTGTGGTGGACGATTCTGAGCGGCGGGGTGGGGTTTGTGCGTGGGCGTGTCACGCCGCCGATGTTGCGGGTGATCAATGTGGTGTCGGGAGTCATTATTGGCGGGTTTGGGGTGGCGGCGTTGGTGATGGGCTAAGAGGGCGCAGGGGGGGCACAGCGGCGCTGTGCCCGTACAGGATGCGGGTTAGGTATGATGCGGGGCGCAGCGGCGCTGTGCCCGTACAGGATGCGGGTTAGGTATGATGCGGGGCGCAGCGGCGCTGTGCCCGCGCGATGCAAGGTTGAGAGCGATGTATGTGGTGATTGTTGCTAATGCGCCGGGGCTTGATCTCGCGCCGTACCGGCATCTGCTGGCGGCTGCCGAGCGGCTGATCGCTGCTGATGGCGGCGGTACGGCGCTCTTTGCCCACGGCTATACGCCGCATCTGCTGATCGGCGACCTTGATTCGATTACTCCTGAGGCATTAGCTGTCTATCAAGCGCAGGGCGTGGCGATTGAGCGCCACCGTCCCGACAAAGACGAGACCGATTTAGAGTTGGCGTTACTCGCAGCGGTGAAGCTTGGCGCCAGCCAGATCGATGTGCTCGGCGCGCTCGGCGGGAGATGGGATCAGTCGTTGGCGAATGTCACCTTGTTAGGCATGGCGGAGTTGCGCGAGCGGCAAGTGCGGCTGATCGATCAGCCGCAACAGATTTGGCTCGTGCGTGACGAGAGTGTGATCCCCGGCGCAGTGGGCGATACCGTCTCGCTGCTGCCGTTCGGCGGCGATGCACACGGCATCACCACCGAAGGCTTGGCGTACCCGTTGCATGATGGCACTCTCTACTACGACCGGGCGCGCGGCGTGAGCAATGTTATCACGGCAACGCCAGCGCGGGTGCGGGTGCGTGATGGCGTCTTGCTGATCGTGTGGACAGCGCGCGTGCCTTGAAGCCGCATGATTGCGCAAAAGGGGCCGTACCGCCGGGCGGAATGGGCCGCACCGCCGTGCGGAATGGGCCGCACTGTAGGCGTAATGGGGGCCGCACCGCCGTGCGGCCCTACTACACGACGCGCACAAACTTGCGCCGGCCCACCTGCACCACCACATTCGCGCCGGGGTTGAGGGTCAGGGTATACCCTTCGACTCGTTCGCCATCGACCCGCACGCCGCCGCCGTCGATCAAACGGCGCGCTTCGCTCTTGCTCGGCGCAAGGCCGGCGGCGACCAACACCTCAACGATGCCGGCAGGCGCTTCAAGGGCAAAGTTCGGAATGTCTTCCGGCAGCTCGCGTTCGACAAACTGGCGGATGAAGGCCGCTTCGGCTGCCGCCGCCGCCGCCGGGTCGTGGAACTGGGCCACAATCTCGCGCGCCAGCCGCATCTTGAGATCGCGGGGATTGACCTGCCCGGCGGCCATTGCCGTCTTCATCTCGTGAACCTCGGCCATCGGCACGTCGGTCAGCACTTCAAAATAGAGTGGCAACACCTCGTCGCTCATTGACATAATCCGACCGTACATCTCAGCAGGCGGCATGCGAATATCGACCGTATTGTTAAACGTCTTCGACATCTTGCGCCCGTCGGTGCCGGGAATGAGCGGCACGAGGAAGACTTGCTGCGGCGTCATGCCCAACTGCGCCATCAGTTCGCGCCCGGCCAGAATGTTAAACTTCTGGTCGGTACCGCCAAACTCGACATCGGCCTTAATTGCGACCGAGTCGTAGGCTTGCAGCATCGGGTACATCAGTTCGAGAATCGTCAGCGGCGCGCCGGTCTCGTAGCGTTTGCGGAAGGTCTCGTGAGACAGCATCTGGGCCAGCGTGAAGCGTCCGGCCAAATCGAGCGCGTTTTCCAGCGTAAACTGGCCAAACCACTCGCTCTGCCAGCGCACCTCAGTGCGTTGGCGATCAACCACCCGGAAAAACTGCTCCATATAGGTCTCGGCGTTGGCGCGCACCTCAGCAGCCGACAAGCGGGTGCGCGTTTCATCACGCCCGCTCGGATCACCAATCTGCGCCGTCCAGTCGCCGACGATCAACACAACCTGATGGCCCAACTCTTGAAAGGCGCGCAATTTGCGCAGACCCACCGCGTGCCCGATGTGCATATCGGGCTTGGTCGGATCGAACCCTTGTTTCAGGCGCAGCGGCGTCCCGCTTTGCAGGCGGGTGCGTAATTCGCTTTCGACAATGACTTCGGCAACGCCGCGACTCAGCAGTTCGGACACATCCATGCTCAACGCTCCCAATGGCAGCGACATTGCCCTGCAACATCGCTACAAGGCAGATATACAACGATACGCGCTTCCAGTCGCTCAAACGCCGTGCATGCTAACAGGCGACCGGACTGGTGTCAAGCGCGTTATTCCGGATCGCTGGCTAATGCTGCCAATGCAGTCTGTAACTGATCGGAGAGGTCAAGCGGATTATTGCCCAACCATACGACGGCCACTGCGCCGGCGGCACGAGCGGCCATAGCAGTAGCTTGATCGTGAACAAGTGCGATCAGCGAGGCGCTATGGTTGAGTTGTTGCCACAGGGAGAGGGAGGCCGCATCAATTACTTCAGCCACCACCAGACACGGATGCGGATGGTGGGCCAGCAAGCCTTGGGCCGCAACCTCAGTGTCGGCGATCAGCAACCGGTAGCCGCGCACATTCAGCGTGGCGACAATCGCGGCCCGCGCAACTTCATTCCGGCACACAATCAGGGCATCGGGCGGATTACCGCTGCGCCGATCGGTAAGCGGGCTGGCCGGGGCGCTATCACTCCGCCGGTCGATCTTGTAACTGCTGCCAGAAACCTGCTTGGCCGCCTGCTTGAGTTCAGCCGCAACCCGGCTCATCTCATCAACAGTGGCAAACGAACGCAGATACGTCGTCACGACAGCGATTGACAGACTGATAATACCAAATTGGCGCGGCACGCCGTAGCGATCGGTCGCGATCAAATACCCGCGCTGCAAGTCGGCTTCATCGTAGAGGGAACGGATTCGCTCATCAAAGACCCGGATGATGCGCTGGCACAACGCCTCTGGGTCTGTGCCGAAGTGGAGAATCACAAAATCATCGCCGCCAATGTGACCAAGGAAATCACCGGGATCAATCTGCTCTTGCAAGACGCTGGCTAACAGATGGATCGCTCGATCACCGCGGGCAAACCCGTAGACATCGTTGAACGCTTTGAAATTGTCGAGATCAACATACATCAAGGCAAATACGCCCTGCTGTTCGAGTTGGCGGCTGATCTCAGCCTGAATCGCGACATTGCCGGGCAGACCGGTCAGCGGATTGCGGGTCGGCAATTGCGCTGCCCGGCGCAAGTGAGAGCGCACTCGGGCCAGCAACACTTCCCGATCGTACGGTTTGACGATGTAATCGTCGGCGCCGGTTTCCAACCCCTCCACAACGCGCGCCGACTCGCCAACGGCAGTCAGGATGAGCATCGGCAAATGGGCGGTGCGCGTGTCGTTGCGCAACTGGCGAATCGCTTCCAACCCATCCATCAGGGGCATGAGCAAATCGGCGATGATCAGATCCGGCGGTTGCTCCTGCGCCCGCCGCACCAATTGGTCGCCGT
Source organism: Chloroflexota bacterium (assembly GCA_030550625.1). GTDB lineage: Bacteria > Chloroflexota > Chloroflexia > Chloroflexales > Chloroflexaceae > Chloroflexus. The sequence goes on from JAUQOZ010000025.1 coordinate 12,718, forward strand.
TCGTGACAAGCTGCACATCGTAACCCTCACCGGCCAGCATCTCCTGCAGGAGCATGCCGACATCCGGTTCGTCTTCGGCAACGAGGATTCGGGCCGGTGCTGTCATGTCACGTCCCCACTGGATCTCTCGCCAAAGCATCTACCGACAGATGCTTGAAAAATAATTCCTCGTCTAGCGTTTATAGCATACCATACTCAGCCAAGCGGCGTGAAGATCTTATTTTTGCGATGTGTGCCTTATCTTGTGCTGAAAGGGGCTTCTCAAGAACGAGATTTATGCTATAATATTAATCTTGTGTGGCGTATTTTAACGCCGCAACATGATTGTATTTGTGAAACGGAACACCATGACGACGTTTGCTGAGTTGGGCCTGAGCGATGCGCTAATCGCTACCTTGAGCGGGTTGGGCTATGACGAACCAACCCCTATTCAGGCACAAGCCATTCCACTGTTACTCGCCGGTCGCGATGTGATCGCTCAGGCCCAGACCGGCACTGGGAAGACGGCAGCGTTTGCGCTGCCTATGATTGAACGGGTGACGGATGATCTCGCCGTGCAGGCGCTGGTATTAGCGCCGACGCGCGAGCTGGCCGTACAGGTGGCCGAGGCGATCCATCGCTATGGCCGCCATCGGGCGCTGCGGGTATTGCCGATTTACGGCGGCCAGCCGATCGAACGGCAGTTGCGCGGGCTGGCCCAAGGGGTGCAAATTGTGGTCGGTACGCCGGGCCGGGTGCTCGATCATCTCCGCCGCGGTTCGCTCCGCTTTGACCAGCTCCGGATGGTCGTACTCGACGAGGCCGACGAGATGCTCGATATGGGTTTCGCCGAGGAGCTTGAGGCGATCCTGCAACTGGTTCCCGCCGAGCGGCAGACGGCGCTCTTCTCGGCGACCTTGCCCCCCGCCGTGCAGAATCTGACCTTGCGCTACACGCGCCAGCCGGTGCGGGTGAGCATTGTGGCTGAGCAGTTGGCGGCGCCGCGGATTCGCCAGCTCTACTACGAGGTGCTGGCCCGCGATAAGCTCGATGCGCTGTGCCGGGTGCTCGACGCCGAGATGCCGCAGTTAGCGATTGTCTTCTGCCGTACCCGTCAAGAAGCCGACGATATTGGTGAGCGACTGCAAGGGCGCGGCTATGCCGCCGAATCGCTCCACGGCGATCTGAGCCAAGCGGTGCGCGATCGGGTGATGCGCCGATTTCGCGAGGGCCAGCTCGATGTGCTGGTCGCGACCGATGTCGCTGCGCGCGGTCTTGATATCGCCGAAGTAAGCCACGTTATCAATTACGACGTACCGACCGATCCCGAAAGCTACGTCCACCGGATTGGCCGCACGGGCCGGGCCGGGCGTGATGGGGTGGCGATCACCTTTATTACGCCGCGTGAGCGCCGGATGCTGCAAACCATCGAGCGGGTGACCCGCACCCGGATCGAACGGCGCGCAATGCCGACACTGGCCGATGTGGCCGCCCGCCGTCGCGCCGCTCTCCGCGATCAGTTGCGCGAGGCGATGGCAACCCCCGGTCTTGATAGCTATACGGCGCTGGTTGATGAGCTGGCCGCTACCCACGATCTGCGCACCTTGGCTGCGGCGGCAATCAAATTGCTGCTCAACGAAGCCGAGACCGAGCAGGTTGATACGATTACGCGCCTAGACCCTGCCCCTGCCGAACGCGCGCCGCGGGCCAAGCGAGGCGAGACCGCTCAGCGGTCTCGCCGTGGTGAGGCGGAGATGGCGCGAATTCAGATCAACCTTGGCCGCAACGATCAGGTGCGCCCTGCCGATATTGTTGGCGCGATTGCGAATGAGGCGGGGGTGCCCGGTCGCAGCATCGGCGCGATCGAGGTGCGCGCGCGCGCGAGCTTTGTCGAAGTTCCCCGCCGCGCCGCCCGGCACGTATTGCAGGCCCTTAACCGCACGAGCTTGCGCGGCCAGCGCATCCGCGCGACCTTGGCCGATGAAACGCCGGTCGCGGCGTAGGGGTGGTTCAGGAGCAGCGTAGGCGGCGGAGGGGCATAGCGGCGCTATGCCCCTCCGCCGCCCTTTCTAGTGTGGTATAGTACAAGAAACGTGTTATCCGCCTACCCTAGTAAGGAGGAGCGCAGCCCATGAGCGATGATCCGCGCGAAATGCTGCTGCGCCGCGTCGCTGCTGATAATGTCGCTTTCGTGAATTTGCAGTTCACCGATGTGTTGGGCATCGGCAAGACGGTGACCATCCCGGTTGAAGAATTGCCCGACGCCCTCGACCACGGTGTCTGGTTCGATGGCTCGTCGATCGAGGGCTTCGCTCGAATGGTCGAAAGCGATATGTATCTCGTGCCTGATCTCTCGACCTACGCTGTGATACCGTGGGATCGGCATGAAGGCATGATTACGGCGCGCTTGATCTGTTCGGTTTATACTCCCGACGGCAAACCATTCGCCGGCGATCCGCGCAATGTGTTAAGCCGGATGCTCGATCAAGCGGCGGCAGCCGGCTACCGCTTCATGGTAGCGCCGGAGCTTGAGTTTTTCTTGTTCAAGACCGATCCCAACGGGCGTATTCTCGAGCCGCACGATAAAGCGGGCTATTTTGATGTCTCAACCGATCTGGCCACCCATATCCGTCGCCAGATGGCCCGTACCTTGCAAGCAATGGGGATTACGGTCGAAGCGGTGCATCACGAAGTCGCCCCCGGTCAGCACGAGATTGACTTGCGGTATGCCGATGCGCTGCGTTCGGCAGATCATCTGGTGACAGCACGGGTGGCGCTCAAGGCGGTAGCCCAGCTCAACGGTCTGCACGCGACGTTTATGCCGAAACCGATGGCTGGCGTGAACGGCAGCGGCATGCATGTTCACCAAAGCCTACTGGATGTCGAGAGCGGGAAAAATCTCTTTGCCGATCCCGATGATCCCTACGGCTTGTCGCCGCTTGCCCGTCATTTCATTGCCGGCCTGCTGGCTCACGCCCGCGGGATGTGCGTCTTGCTCGCGCCGCTGGTCAATTCCTACAAACGGCTTGTACCCGGCTTCGAGGCGCCGGTGCATATCTCGTGGGGCCGCACCAATCGCTCAGCACTGGTGCGCGTGCCGCGCATCACTGCTGGTCGCTATCAGGCGACGCGAATCGAGCTGCGTTGCCCTGATCCGGCCTGCAATCCGTACCTTGCCTACGCGGCGATGCTGGCCGCCGGCCTCGATGGAATCAAGCGCAAATTGCCACTGCGCGACGCTGCCGAAGAAGATCTCTTCCACGTTGATCCGCGCGCGCGCGGGTTGGCGATGTTGCCGACATCACTTGGCTCAGCCCTTGATGCCCTCCGCGAAGACGAGGTCATCCTCGAGGCGATTGGCCCCTCGGTCGCCGAGCGGTTCCTCGATGCGAAACAACAAGAGTGGGAAAGCTATCGCGCCTACGTGTCGCAATGGGAAATTGACCGGTATCTGGCGATCTTCTGATGGCGCACAGCCGCAGCGGGTGAGCGATCACTCGCCCGCTGCGGTCGTCGTGTTGTTCGGTTGGGCAAGGCCATCAAAGAACGTGGTGATGATCAGATCGGCAATCTCCCCCCCATGCTCGCCAAGCTTCGCCTGCTCGGTGTGGAAAAAGGGGTAGAGCATGCCCATTAACAACCACGTGGCTACGTGAGGGTCAACCGGACGCAATTCGCCGCGTTCGATGCCGGCCCTAATCATCGCTGTAATCGGCGCAATCAATCCGTTAGCGTAACACCGTTCAACACTAGCGCGCGCAGTTTCGCTCAGGCGGGGCAGATCGTGATTGCTCAGCCTCACCAACGCGCGTTGGGCCGGCGCTTGGGCAAAGAGCCCACGCACGAGCGCTGCCAATTGCGATCGGGTATCTGGTTCGCGTTCGGCAGTAGCGATGAGTGCTGCCATCTCATCGGCCCAATTGGTCAACACCGCCACTAAAAGGTCTTCTTTATCACGAAAGTGATGGTAAAGACCAGCTTTCGATAAACCCGCAGCTTCGGCAATTTCGCGCATGGCAATGCCGTCGTAGCCATACGTGACGATTAACCGCGCTGCTTCATCGATAATCCGGTTGCGAATCTGTTCAGAACTTTGTTGACGGTTCATAGAAGTTTATGGGTGGGCACAGAGCCACTGTGCCCAACATTTGGGCACAGCACGCTGTGTCCGTACAGCTCTGTATTAATGGGCATGGGCTAGCGCGCTGGCGCGCTCGGCGGCCCGGCTCTTGAGGCCCAAGGCGGCCAAGGTAAGCAGGAGCATAACGATCCCGATCGAGAGGAATGCCAACCCGTATCCCGCTACCGCGCCGCCGCCGGCTGCTGCGATTAGGCCGACCAACACCGCTCCCAACAACTGGCCGCTGCCCATTGTAACGGTCAGCAACCCTTGCGCCGCAGCCCGTTCGCTGGCCGGCACCTCATTTAACAGAATATACCGCAATGCCGCCCCAAGCAAGATCGCGAGCCCAATGCCCATCACGACCGAGGCAAGGTAGAAGGCGACGATGCTGGTTGGCCAGCCGCCGAGAATAATGAGCCCAAGCCCACTTAAGACAACGCCGATGGTGACAACGATCCGTGAGCCAAATTGATCAAGCATGCGTCCCGATACCGGTGAACCGACCGCCATCGCTAACACCACCGGCAAGAGCATAAAACTGGCGGTTGAGCTGCTCACGCCGTAGGCCGAGGTCACGAGCGCCGGTACGAAGACGATCGCCGACTCGGCAATGCCGGCGCCGATCGCCAAGGCTGCCGTCAACCAGATTTGGCGCGACCGGAAGATAGCCGGTTGCAAGATCGGTTCAGTTGCCCGCCGTTCAACCGCGATAAAGAGTGGCACAAATACGATGGCGATGATCAACGCGCCAATCGCTAGCCATGGCAATTCGCCCGCCTGCAACAACGCCGGATCAAGCTCAGTCAGACCGTAAGCAAGGCCGGTTAGCATCACAGCCAGCGTCACCAAGCCAGCCACGTCGAATGGCGCAGTTGTGTCTCGCGTCCGTCCCGGCAGCAGCTTGGCGCTGAAGGCGATGAGAATGGCCGCGATCGGTAGGTTGATAAAGAACAGCCATTGCCAGCCGAGCAACAACAGCAACCCGCCAAGGATTGGCCCAATGAGGAATGCGATCCCGAATACCGCGCCGATCAGACCCAGCGCCGAACCGCGCCGTTCGGGCGGGAAGGTATCGCCGATCACCGCGCTAGCGACTGGAAAGATGCCGCCGG
>JAUQOZ010000095.1 GCA_030550625.1 Chloroflexota bacterium
GGTATGGGCCAACCGGCTCTTAGGCAACCGCATCCCATACGCCTCCATGACTTGGCGCGCCTCAACCTCGCCCAACTCGACCCGGCCAGCCGCGCGCACTTCAGCGAATAATTGTGCCACGCGATCGCGATCAACGTCAAAATGGCGATAGGTGGGAGCCGGACGCTGCTGCCAGAGTGATTGGCGATACATTGCAGCCAACGACTGGACGGCGCGTTCGGGGAAGAGGTAATTCGGAATATGCGCCTCATTGAGCGCACGCACCGCTTCACCAAGGCTCGCGCCACCCATAAAGCTGGTCACCACCGGCTTATCGGTCTGTTTGCTCAGATCGGCAATCAGCCGCGCCGTCACCAAGGGGTCAGAGACGGCTTGGGGCGTGAACAACACGATCAAGCCATCGACATTCGGATCGGCCAGTGCTGCTTCGATCGCCCAAGCGTAGCGATCGGGTGTTGCATCACCAATGACATCAATCGGGTTAAAGAAATTAGCATTAGGAGGTAATTTCTCTTGCAAGCGGCGGATGGTTTCGGGAGTGAACTCAGCCATCACCAACCCACTGCGTTCAACCGCATCGGTAGCAATGATACCGGGGCCGCCGGCGTTGGTAACAATCGCCACCCGATTGCCACGGATCATCGGTTGGTACGCGAAGACCAAGGCCAGATCGAACAACTCATTCATCGTGCGCGCGCGCAAGATACCGCTTTGGGCAAAAGCGGCCTCATACGCCGTTTCGGAACCGGCCAGCGAACCGGTGTGCGACGACGCAGCGCGAGTACCGGCAGCGGTAGTGCCGCTCTTGATCGCCACCACTGGCGTACACTTGGTCACCTCGCGGGCGACGCGAATGAAGCCGGGGCCGTCATCAATCGCTTCCAAATAGGCCAAAATCACCTTGCTATGCTCGTCACGATTCCACGCCTCAAGTAGCGCCACCTCATCAACATCGGCCTTATTGCCGAGGCTGACGAAACGCGAAAAGCCGATGCCCTGCTGATAGCTCCAATCGAGAATCGCCGTGCAGATGGCGCCTGACTGCGACATGAGAGCGATGTTGCCGGGCAATGGCATCGCATTTGCGAACGAGGCATTGAGCTGGCTGATCGTATCGATAATGCCGAGCGAATTGGGGCCGATCATGCGCATACCATAGCGACGCACGGTTGCTAACAACTCGCGCTCGAGTTCGCGCCCGGCGCCGCCGACCTCTTTAAAACCGGCGGTAATCACCACCAAGCCACGAATCCCTTTGCGACCACACTCATCAACCGCAGCGTTGACGTGTTGGGGTGGAATGACGATTACCGCCAAATCGATGGGATCAGGCACATCGAGCACAGAGCGATAGGCACGCAACCCAAGGACCTCAGTAGCGCGCGGATGGATTGGATAGATCCGACCTTGATAGCCGTGATCGATAATATTTTTCAGTACACGATGACCCAAACGCGCCGGTTCAGGCGACGCGCCGATCACAGCTACCGACTGAGGATCAAAAATGGCCTCTAACATAGCGCGGATGCTCCTTTTCCGCACACCTTGCCCATTCATCATAACCGATACGCGACATTGCGACAAGCGATGTTTCGCGCAACTGTCGCAATGAGGCAAGGGTGCGCAGATATGACGATCGTGAATTGCTGTAGTGCAGACGAGTATGCGACCGGCATGCGGGGAAGTTGGCGGGATTGCCGGCAATCCCTAGCGTATCGCACACACGACCAAGGAGCATGCAGCTCCCTGCATGCAGAGTAGCACGCAAGGTTACAAGCGCGGCTGCACCGCGTGGTTAATCGGTAGCCGGAGCGGTGGCAGGAGCTGGAGCGGGAAGCAGGAGGAGCCAGTGTTCGAGCGCGCCAAGGGTAAAGAGACTGGCAAGGAGAGCCAAGCGAATCGCCGCCGGATCGCCAAGATGGGCGCCAATGCTAAACCAAAGCATAATCGCCAGCAGGGTAGCGACGGAAACACTTGGGCGGAAGAACGCGCTCGGCGGGCCGGGCCGCCAGTAGCTGGCGAGAAAAGCAAGATGCGCCGGGAAGAGTTCGACTTGCAGGGCGCGCACACCATAGAGCACATTGAGCTTGGCGCTCTGCTGCAAGGCCCAGCTTAGCCCAAAGGTGAGCGGGCCAAGCCAATGGCTGGCGTCTTGCAACAGCCAGATCAGCAAACCCATCTCAAGCAAGAAGGCGAGCTGGTGGTAGAAGTGGGTGCCGAGGGCGTAGAAAAAGCGCTGCACGCCATGCGCTTCGGGCGGGCAAGGCAGCCGGCGCGGCCCGGCTAGGATGCCGCTGTAGAAAGCTAGCTCGTGCCATGCCCACACTAACAACCCGGCAGTAAACGCGCGATATGCGCCCAGCGCGCTCAGATCGTGGCGCGTTATCAGCAGTTCACTATGCGCAAAGATGAGGAGCGGCAAGCTGAGGAACACCGCCCAACCCGCTACCCGTTGCCCGCGCCGGTTGAGCCAGATCAGGCCGAAGGTCAGGCCTAACCACAACGTGACGACCGTGAAGAGCGGCAACAGATAGTAGAAGGCGATGTCCATCCAATTCATAGCCTAGCTTTCTACCCACTTTTGCACTAATGTCATAATTGTACACGAAATGCAGCAGTTCGTGAAGGGCTGGTGAAAAGAGGTATGCCTGAGCGGGCTAGTTCCGCTGAAGCAGGAGATTGCTGCGGTCGGGCGGCCCCTCGCTGCGCTGGGGCCGCATCTCCCTCGCAATGACAGTCTATTAGGCATCTGTTCCGCTGGAGCGGGAGAGAGAACTGTGACCACAGAGAGCGCGGATGATACGCTATCCTTCGGCCCGGCCCCGCAGGGCCGGGCTACTGCTACGACACCCGCGGCGCGGGCTGATGCCCTCACCCCCTGCCCCGCTCCCTCTGGCGCGGGAGCGGGGGAAATCGAGAATAGCCACAAAAAGACACAAGAACCTCAATATCTTTTGTGG
>JAUQOZ010000084.1:0-8367 GCA_030550625.1 Chloroflexota bacterium
TTGAGGCATCGCACACCGATCATAAGGTTCTGTCCGCTATGCCCCCTCCCGGCCTCACCCCGCTGGGGGGAGGAGTGGTGTGTACCAATGGCGGGCCGGCGGCCCGCGCCCCCTTGCCGGTGCGGAGCGCGGGTGGCTCGCCCGCAGCCCCCTCTCAACCTTCCCCGCTGGAAGGATCTGTCACGTATTTGCATTGTCGCATATCGCGGCGCTGATTACAACTCACGTTCATCGGCTTCGCTGGTCTCGATCGGCGACTCGCCGCGCCCGATCAGAATCGGGCCAAATAACGATGTCTGCTCGACCACAATCGCGCGCCGCTTGAGCAATTCCAACATCGCCCAAAACGACACGATCACCTCCTCGGCGGTTGGTTGCGCGGTGAGCAGATCGCTAAAATCGAACCATGCCGCGCGTTCGAGCCGGGCGCGAATGCGCGCAGCGACTTCGGCTACAGTTAGCCGGGGCGCCAGCACGATCCGTTCTTCCGGTTCGAGCGGCAACTGCAACTGCGCGCGGCGGGCCAGCGCTTGCAGCAGATCGGCGACGCGGTAGCTGGCCGGGGGCGGGGCAATCGTGAGCGGCGGCGGCGCGACGCGGGCAAAGGTGCTGCGCCCGCTCTCGTGCCAGACGCGCAGCAGCTCGGCGGCTTGCTTAAAGCGCCGGTACAACTCAAGCTGGGCAGCCAATTGCTCGGCATCTTCATCAACCGGCGCTGCCGGCGCACTCGGCGAGCGGGGCAAGAGCGCGCGCGACTTGATCAGCACCAGACGGGCAGCCAAACTCACAAACTCGGCCAGCTCATCTGGTTCCACTGCCTCCAGCGCGCGCACATGGGCCAGATACTGGTCGGCCACTTGGGCCAGCGCGATGGTAGTGATATCAAGTTCGGCCCGTTCGATTAGACGGAGCAGCAGATCGAGCGGGCCGGTAAAAGCGGGCAAGGTGACTTCGTAAGGCATAGTGCGTCGGCTGCCGCAAACGTGCAGAGAGGTTAGTTCTGCTCGTCAGCCCATTGTAACCGGGCGGCGCGACCGGTTGGGTGCGGATCATGATAATGGCGAATGGTCGTAACAATTTCCGGCGGGCAACCGGCAGCAGCGGCCATGCGCGCGCCGCGAGCAGCGTGGTCGGCATAGATGGCAATCGCCGGCACCAGCCGGGCGGCAATCAGATAGAGGGCCGGCCAGCGCTTGAGAATCGTCGCCAGCACATACCAGCCGAGCGCCATCGGGCGGCCCGCGTCATCAACCTTGCCGCAATCATGGTAAAGCGCCGCGCGCAACAACAACTCATCACGCTCGCCGGCGGCGACCAGCGTCTGGTAGACATCGAGACAGTGCCGCTGATCGTAGAGCGGCATCTGCCAAAACAATTGTTGTTCGGCTGGGGTCAGCAATTGCGCAACCAGCTCATATTCGGCGGGTGAAACATTGGCGCGCAAGGCGTTGCGAAATTGGCGAATGCGGTATGATAAAGACATGAGATCATCGCTGGCTATGACAATGATTACCAGCGAAGCATTATACCGCCGGAAGCAACACCGGCGCAATTGGCTCGTTTCGCTTGAAAGAGTCGCAGAGAAACGCAGCATAAGCACGTGACCCACTGCACTCAGCGGTGCAACTGATTGAACCCATGATAGAATGAGCCTATGAGACACGCTATCATCTTCTTCAGCTTCATCTTCATTCTTGTCGCCTGCACCGGCGCACCACAGGCCAGCCAGCCGCTGGTGGTTGGCGAGACGCCAATCGCCTCGGAAAGCACACTGATCGACACCAAACCGGATTGGGCCGCCATTCCCGGCGAGAAAGCGCCCGATTTCAGCTACACACTGGCCGATGGCACCTACAAATTGAGCGATTTACGCGGCAAGCCGGTGATCGTCAACTTTTGGGCCACGTGGTGCTTGCCTTGCGTCGAAGAGATGCCGGAATTTGAGGCAGCTCGCCGCGCAAACCCCGATCTCGTGATACTGGCGGTCAATCGCAATGAGTCGACCGAAGCGATCGCTGCCTTCGCGCCGAAAGTAGGAGTCAGCTTCCCCCTCATCACCGACCGCGACGGCGCGATTGGCGAGCGGTACGGCGTGACAAATTTACCGACCACCTTCTTTATCAATCGCGATGGCACCATCGCCGCCCGCCATCTCGGCGCGTTAACCGCCGCACGGCTGGCCGAGCGATTAGCGGAGGTACGATGAGCGAACGTTCTCCTGATGAGATTCTCCGCATGGCGCAAGAGCGGATTGCGGCGCGCAAAGAGGCTGCGCGCCGGCCCATCCCATGGGGGCCAATCTTTCTCGGCAGCTTCAGCGCGCTGCTGGTGGCCTTGCTCTTCAGCCCCGGCATGCCGCTGGAATGGAAGATGTACGCGGTTGTGCATGGCATTTGCGCCCAACAGCACAACATCTTCGTCGGCGGGTTGCAATTTCCGCTCTGCGCGCGCAACAGCGGCATCTACCTGAGCTTTATGCTCACCTTCCTCTATCTGTACGCGATCGGGCGCGGGAGGGCTGGCAAGATTCCGCCGTGGCCGATTTCGCTGACGCTGGTGGCTTTCGTCGGGATTATGGCGGTTGACGGCTTTAATTCGCTCTTTCTCGATCTGGGGCTGCCCAACTGGTACCAGCCCGACAACTTCTTGCGCACCCTCACCGGGATGGGCATGGGAATCACGATTGCCGCCGCGTTGCACATTGTGCTCAACAACACCCTGCGCCAGAATGTCGATCCGCAGCAGCCGGTCTTTGCCAACTGGTGGGAATTGCTCGGCATTATCGTGATTGACCTGCTGGCGCTAGCTGCCATCTATGGCAACCTTGGCATCACCTTTTGGCCGCTAGCGTTTTTGGCCTTCTTCGGCATTCTCGGCGTGCTCTATTTGGTCTGTTTGCTGCTGACCAGCCTGTTTATGGGTTATGAAGGCAAAGTGACCAGCATCCGCCAACTGGCTGGCCCGGCGACAATTGCGCTCATCCCGACGTTGGTGATTGCTGGGGCGATGTCGTGGCTGCGGTTTTGGATGGAGAGTGTGGGGTTGATCCTGTAAAGGCGCATGGAGAGCCGGACGGCTGTCCGGCTCTGAAGGCGCAGAGGAAGCACAGACGCAGAGGGAATTAAACGCAAAGGTGCGAAGGTATGTAGAGCCGGACGGCTGTCCAGCTCCGCAGACACAGAGGGAATTAAACGCAAAGACACGAAGGACGCAGAGGTTTTTTATGGTTTGGATCACGTGCGCGTGGGCATAAACCATCATCCATACGTTGCGATCTTAGCGCACTTGGCGTCTTTGCGTTGAAGATACTTTGCGTCTCTGCGTTTAGATATAATACATCACCGCCCCATCGCGGCTACGTTTGCGCTGGCAGAGATCATCAAGCGTGATTGAAGCCAGCCGGCGTTCGATCGTTGCGCGCAGCTCGCTCCACACCTCATCGATCAGCGCCCGATCGAGCGGCTCGGTGGGTTGCAAATCGTCGCGCCCGCCCTCAGCCGGCAAGATCGGCCCTTCCAGCACCGTCAGCGCCTCGAGCAACGTGATCGTTTCGGGTGAACGAGCCAGCAGATGGCCGCCTTGCGGCCCGCGCAAACTCTCAACCAAACCGGCCCGGCGCAGCGTGATGAGCAGTTGGTTGAGATAATTGACCGGAATCCCCTGCCGGCCAGCGATAGCCTCGCTCTGGATCGGCCCCTCGCCATAGCGCTGCGCCAAATCAAATAGCGCGCGCAACCCGTAGTCGCCTTTGCTCGAGATGCGCATCGTTGCCTCCATAGTCAAGTAGATCACTTAACATTGTAGCAATAAGGGCAACGGGCGTCAAACGGGGCAATGATCGCCAACGCTCGGCTCATACAATCAGCCGTTCAGGTTTTCGCAATAGCCACGCACCAATCAGCGCCATTGCTAATCCTACTCCCGCTAATGTGCATTTGTTGAGCAACCAAGCGCCGGGATCGAGGTTTTCACGGGAGCTAAACCAAAAGTAGAACAGGTAGACATGCGAGCCAGCGATCATGAACATAGGCCGCGCATTGATTAGGCACAACCCCCACCACAGCGCCGCGACGATGTAACCGGCAGTGGGCTCATTGAAAATCAAACTGACCACGCCTGCCACTCCAGCGAGCGCAAGCGAGACTGCGAGCGAGGCAAACAGCATCTGAACGATGCTGATCGGCAGGTAGAAATAGTGATAGATCACGAGTAAACTGCTGGCGCATAGTGTATTGAGCAGCAACAGCGCACCTAAGCGGCGCAACCAGAGTATAGCTAATGACGCGCGTACCGCTACGAAAGCCAAGGTGTTGTGCTCGCGTTCGCGCAAGATCAACCCGTTGGCAAGAAACATTACGCCCAACGGAAACACTATTTCCGTGACGACGGCAATATATTCAAATCGCAGCTCCGGATCGGCATCCCAGCTCAACAACACAAGCAACCCGCCGACGCTGAAGAGGAACATCAGCCATAACGCGGCTGGCGAGGAAACCTGCAATTCTTGCCAGAGCAGACGCATGGGGATGGCACTCCTATGGGAGGGCAAACTGCCAGAATGCCTCAACCGAAATCGAATCCGTGCCGTAGTGCTGGCGGTATTCGCGCGCAATCCGCCACAACGCCTCAGATCCCGCCTCATGCCACAACGCATCGAGGTGCAACATCAGTTGATTCACCTCAAACATTGCCACATGAGGCAGCCACACCTCAACCCAAGCTGCCGGCTCAGCCAGTATCCGTTGGCGAGTCGCTAGCTCGGCTTCGACAAACGCCGATCCAACCAGCGGTTCAGCCAGCCGCAACGCAGTATACGAGATCAATGCCGACATAACCACCGGTTCGGCTTGAGTAAAGCTCTGCTCTGGCTGCGCGAGTAAACATTCCCCTTCACCACACCACCACAAGTGTACCATCCGTTCGGCAATCCAGCGCCGGTAGAGCGCATCTCGGCTGGCAAGCGGCCCGGTTCCGGCAAGGTATTGTTCCGGTATCAGCGGCACTTCCAGCCGGGTATCGCTCAACCATAACACCCTGCTGGCAGGATCGTAATAATCATGCCTGATTAAGGGTACATAAGCAATCTGGTACGGCGCCAATCGCGCAGGCTGCGCTAGCAATTGTTGTTCGATGAACGCCATCATCGCAACATACGGCGACGCCACCTCAGCAATCGCATGTTCGGCGAGTCGTTGCGGCGGCAGGAATAACAGCGCGCCGTCAAGCACTTTGATTTGATAGCGGTGTGATGCGGTAAACAACGGTAACGGCGGCGGACGTTCCCAGATGAGCGTCAGACGATCAGCAGTCTGCTTAGCGCGATCAGCCGTATGCACGACGTGAAGCGGTGGCTGCAAGAGATCAACCTGTAATGACTGAGGTTGGCATGCCGGCAACGGATGCCAATTGCCATCACGGATCAGAAACGTAGTCTGGCGGTCGAGATAGCCGCCAGTGCGAAATGGATCAAGCGACTGTGCAAGCGAGCGAACGATAATGTCATACTGGTTGCGCGGATATTGCAGGGTACCGGCATATCTAAGCGTGATAGCGCTTGGCTGGCGAGACGATGAGTCGAGGAATAATACATTGTCAACCACTCTGGCTGACGAACCCGACGCGACCTCGACCTGTTCGATATGCAGGCCATGGTTCAGAGCAAGCGGCACGCGCAGCGGCTGCGCCGCAACCGGTACACGCAATGTCACCTTTCCGGCCAAACGCGCTGTCTGAGGATCAAGCGTCACCTGAATGTGATACGCTTCGATTATCGCGCACACTGGCGCTACATCCACTGCGGGCGCCGGAGCAAGATCGCTGGTCAGCGCAGCACGCGCCTGCTGTAAGCCGAATGTCAAACCGGCAATTAACGCTACTGTCAAGCTCAGCAGCATACTCCACGCCATTTGTGCGCGCCGTGGAACAGCCGGTTCGCAGCGCGGCGCAACGATGCGCATCGCCCAAGCGCAGATTGCAATCACCAAGAACGCAAGCGCCAGATACAAGAGCCGGTGCCATACAACCGCTGCAAAATCAGGGCCATATCCGATCAGCGCCGAGGCATACACGCCGATTGGCGCAAAATTGGCCGGATGGAGAAAGGCAAGATCAAGCTCTGGAATACTGTAGGCAATCACCAAACCCAACAACGCCGACCACAATCTGCGACGAGTAAGTAAGCCAAGCGCAAATGTCATCGCCAATACCAGCACCAACGTTGGGGCAATCATCAACATCCACACCCCAAACTGGATTGCTACTCCCGGCCATCCATGCATTGCATAAACCAAATACGCAATCCATACCCCAACTGGCCCAAGGGTGACAGCAATGCTCACGCATAAACCAAGATACTTAGCAAGCAGATAATCAGGCAACGAAGCAACCCGCACCCACAGATAGCCATATCCCGGCGCAAACTCGCGTGTCAACGCAGTTGCGCCAAGGATAACGACAAAAAGACTGCCAAAGATCGCTAAGGTCTCGGCTGTGCCCTGCGCCAAACTGATAGCTGAACTATACGGCAGCAAACGCTGATCAACGCGAAACCAACCAAGCAAAAAAAAGAGCGCAGCGACCAGCCATGTCGCGCGCTGGCGAAGTTGAAGTTTCGCTTCGTAACTGGCAATGGCGATGATCCGTAACAACCGAGTAACCATGAGCGTTAAGAAGCCGTAGAAGTAGGCAGCAAACTATCTTGCGCAATCAACCACAAATAAGCATCTTCAATCGTAGGCGCAACCGGCTCAGCGCCGGCAATCGGCGGTGCGGCAGCCAACAACCGCACCCGCAACCAACCGGGTTGCGTATCCGCCCGCGATGCTGCTAGATAGGCCCGCGCGCGCGCCTCTTCCAACGCCGCTGCCGGCAATGAAACTTCCCAGACCTTGCCCTGCGCCAATGCAATCAAAGCCGGCACGGAACCGTGAAAGACCATACGCCCGTGCAGCAGCACCGCAATCGCCGAGCAAGCAGCGGCTACATCCTCAACAATATGGGTTGAGAGCAACACTGTCTTCTCACGTCCTAACTCCACTAACAGATTACGAAAGCGCACCCGTTCAGCAGGATCAAGGCTAGCAGTCGGCTCATCAACTAACAACACGGTTGGTTCGTGCAACAACGCCTGCGCAATCGCCACTCGCTGCTTCATACCGCCCGAGAACGTACCCAGACGACGCCGAGCCGCCGCCGATAACCCCACCTGCTCCAGTACCAGTTCGATCCGGCGGCGGCGTTGGCGTAGACCGCTCAGCGCCCCCATATAATCAAGAAACTCCCACGCCGTTAGCTGCGGATAGAGGGTATATTCTTGCGGCAAATATCCTATGAGCGAATGCACCTGATGCGGCATTTGATCAACTCGCACGCCCTCTACCATTACCATGCCGGCTGTCGGCGCAATCAAGGCGGCGAGGATGCGCATGAACGTCGTTTTACCAGCGCCATTTGGCCCCAACAAGCCCAAAACGCCACGCTCACACACGAGCGAGACCTCGCTCAACGCTGCTGTCGCCGCGCCACGGTACTTTTTTGTCAGCCGCTCAACAATAATGGACATAACAGTGACGCAACCCTACTACCCGCATCCAACCGGGAACCATCAATGAGCTGTCGTAAGATATTTCTATCTTACCATCCACACCAAGACCAGTTATGACAACGATATTCGGTCCAAACGTTACATTGACGGGGCATGGAGCAAAATTGGCAAAAACGGTATTGTACCTGCTGCAGGCCCGGCATCCACGAATCGCAACAACGACCAACTTCGTTACGCCATGGGGTACAAACCGTAGCTGCTTCCACTGGATACACAAATATTCCTAACACTATTGTAAAGAGGAGCGCAAGAGCCAAGACAATAATGATGGCACGTTGCAACACAGCATTACTTGGTAGCAGGATATACATGATTGCCCCCTAGTATAAGATATTAATTCTCTTTCGATACAAATGCTGCGATTTGGTTTGCAGTTCTCGCGTAGCCTATACTGATGATTTTACCCTCCTTTCCTAAGAGTAGAAATGTTGGTGTGCCAGTAATACGATACCATTGGAACACATCAGGTGTAACCGAAAGAACATACATGTTTGAAAAGTTATCAAATTGAAAATCAGTAATAAAGATACGATTTTCATCAACGCTATTCATAGAAATTAGTACTACTTTGACATTTGGATAACTCTTCATAAAATCACGCAGCTCTGGATACATTGAGCGACAGAAAGAACAAGAATGAGATGTGAAAATAACTAGCGTCTTATTATCCAAGATTTTATGAAAGGACACCTGATAACCAGATATATCTATCCCCACAAAGTCAGGCGCTGATAAACCTTCAAATACATAATTTGACGATAACA
>JAUQOZ010000084.1:8519-17882 GCA_030550625.1 Chloroflexota bacterium
TTATTATCTAACTACTAAGAGTTGTGAGAAGAGTTGTGAGAAGAGTTGTGAGAAGAGTTGTGAGAAGAGTTGTGAGAAGAGTTGTGAGAAGAGTTGTGAGAAGAGTTGTGAGAAGAGTATCACATCTCAACCAAAATGTCAAGACTTACCAAGACCCTTTCCAGAATACACCAACCGTTGCTCGCCCGACATATCACTCGCTACGCTAACGTGAGCAACGGCTGTCACCCGCTCGCCCGGCCCCTGAACGCACCTGCCGTTGCTCTCGCGATGTTGGGATCTCACCATTGCCATCTTTCTCATCAAACATTCACTACGAGTTTAACCAACATCCACACAAACAGCCCGCGCAGCGCGCGTCACACCCTCTCGCTCAGTCCTAAAGGGCCGGTGACACAGGCTGGGCAAAATATGCTAATCCCGCCCCTTCCCCAATTCGCTCAACTTGTGGTATGATATGCTCATTCCATGACGCAGTGCGTCTAAACACAAGGTTGCGAACACGCAACCGCGTAATAAGCGCACGAGAGTCCGCAACGGAGAGACATGGTCAAGGAGGACCCAATGACCTATCAGATCAAGCGGGTTGGTGTGATCGGCGCCGGGACGATGGGGGCCGCGATCGCCGCGCTGGTGGCTGGTACCGGCATTCCGGTATTGTTGCTCGATGTACCGCCTACCTCTCTCACCGCCGAGGAGGAGGCAAAAGGCTTGACCCTCGGCCATCCGCAGGTGCGCAACCGGATCGTGCAGCAGGGATTTGAGCGCATGCGCAAAGCGCGCCCATCGAATCTCTACAGCGAGCGCAGCGCCGAACTGATTACGCTGGGCAATACCGAAGACGATTTTCACCGGCTGGCTGAATGCGATTGGATCGTCGAGGCGATTGTCGAGCAGATCGGCCCTAAGCAGGCGTTGATGGCGCGGCTGGAGGAGGTGCGGAAGCCGAACGCGATCGTCACTACCAATACCTCCGGCATCCCGATCCGGATCATCGCCGAAGGCCGCAGCGAAGCCTTCCGCCGCCACTTCTTCGGCAGCCACTTCTTCAATCCGCCCCGTTATCTGCGCCTGCTCGAAATCATTCCCGGCGACGAGGCTGATCCGGCGGTGGTCGCTGCTTTCCGCCGCTTCGCCGAAGAGCGGCTGGGCAAGGGGGTGGTGATCTGCAAAGACCGGCCCAACTTTATCGGCAATCGCATCTTTGTGTACGCCGGGCAGGTGCTGCTCAATTTCGCTCTCGAACATGGCTATCAGGTGGAAGAGGTCGATGCGCTGACCGGCCCGCTGATTGGGAGGCCTAATACGGCCAGCTTCCGCTTGCTCGATCAGGTCGGGATTGACGTGATGGCATACGTGGCCGGGAATCTGTACGACGCGATTCCCGATGATGAGAGCCGTGAGGTCTACCGGCACAACGATCTATCGCAGCGGCTGGTCGCCGCCGGCAAACTGGGCAAGAAGGTTGGCCAAGGCTTCTACAAAGAGGTCAAGCGCGACGGCAAGCGCGAGTTTTGGCCGCTCGATTTGCAGACGCTCGAGTATGTGCCGCCGCAGGGCACCGCTGCAGTTGATGAACTCATCGCCGCAGCGCGCAAGATCAAACCGCTGCCCGACCGGCTGCGCTTTATTCTCGACCGGGCCGAAACCGGCGATCGCGGCGCGAAGCTGGTAGCGGCGGCGATCTACCCGATGATGGCGTATGCCGCCCGCCGCTTGCCCGAAATTGCCGATAGCGTGGCCGATGTTGATAACGCGATGCGTTGGGGATTTGCCCACGACATGGGGCCGTTCCAGCTTTGGCAGGCGATGGGCATTGCTGAAACCGCAGCGCGCATGCGCGCCTTTGGCGAGAGTCTGCCGGCATGGATCGATCAGCTTATCGCGGCTGAAGGCCGTTTCTACGGCGAAATTGATGGCGCGCCGGCGGCATACAATGTCGCGACCGGCCAACTTGAACCAATCGCGCGCGATCCGCGCGCCATCGATCTGGCTGCGCTCAAGGCTGCCGGACGCGAGCTGTTTGGCAATGAGAGCGCCAGCGTGATCGATCTCGGCGATGGCGTGCTCTGCTACGAACTGCACTCGAAGGCCAACACCATCGGCGGGCAAGCGGTTGAGATGCTGATCAAGGCGCTCGATGAACTTGAGCAGGGGCCGTGGGTTGGCATGGTCGTCGGCAACCAAGGCCCGCGCTTCTCGGCTGGCCTCGATCTGAACGACGTTGGCGCGGCGGTGATGGCCGGCGCGTGGGACGATATTGACGAGTATGCGGCGTTGGTACAGCAGACCTTCCGCCGTATGCGCGATAGCGCCAAACCGATCGTCAGCGCACCGTTCGGCCAGACGCTGGGTGGTGGGGTTGAGTTGTCAATGCACAGCGCGGCGTCGGTGGCTGCCGCCGAAACCTACATGGGATTCGTTGAGTTTGGCGTTGGCGTGATCCCGGCATGGGGCGGCTGCACCGAGATGAACCGGCGGATTATCGCTGCGGCGGCGCGGAGCGGCAACGATACCCTCAAAGCCTTCCAACAGGTGTTTGAGACAATTGCGCTGGCGAAGGTCGCCACCAGCGCCCACGAAGCGAAGGAGTTGGGCCTGCTGCGCCCAACCGACCGGATCGTCTTCAACCCTGATTATCTGATCGGCGAGGCCAAGCGCGAAGTGCTGCGGCTGGTGGCCGATGGGTATACGCCATCCATCTCCGCCAAACCGTGCTATGCCCTTGGCCGCGACGGGTTGGCAGCGGCGCGCATTGCGATCTACCAGATGCGCGAAGGCGGCTTTGCCACCCCCTACGATGCAGTGCTGGCCGAGAAGCTGGCGTATGTCTTGTGCGGCGGCGAATTGAGCAGCGCGCAGTGGGTTGATGACGTGTATATGCACAACCTTGAGCGGACGACGGTGATCGAGCTGTTGAAGGACGAGCGCACCCAAGCTCGCGCTCGCCACATGCTCGAACATGGCAAGCCGCTCCGGAACTAAAGGCGCACGTAGAGCCGGACAGCCGTCCGGCTCCACAGAAGATGCAGAGGATGGTAAGCACAAAAGCGCACGTAGAGCCGGACAGCCGTCCGGCTCCGCAGAGGACGCAAAGTATTTCCTATGGTTTGGCACCAGCGTGCTTGGAGTAGCCCCATCAGACATCTTTGCGTTCTTGGCGAACGCTGCGTCTTTGCGTTGAACACACGTTGCGGCTGGGCGTTGAACACACGTTGCGCCTTGGCGTTACTCGTATAACAAAGGAGTTATCGCGATGCGAGAAGCAGTGATTGTTTCCGGGGTTCGCACGGCAGTCGGCAAGGCCGGGCGCGGCGCGTTGCGCACGGTGCGCCCCGATGACTTAGCGGCGATTGTGATTAAGGCGGCGATTGAGCGGGCCGGGATCGAGCCGGGGTTGGTTGAGGATGTGATCATGGGTTGCGCGATGCCCGAAGGCGAGCAGGGTCTGAATGTGGCCCGCGTCGCCGCCCAGCGCGCCGGCTTGCCCGATAGCGTCTGCGGGGTGACGGTCAATCGCTTCTGTTCGTCGGGCTTGCAGACGATTGCGATGGCCGCCTACCAGATTATGGCCGGCCAGAACGAGATAGTGGTCGCTGGCGGCACTGAGAGCATGAGCATGGTGCCGATGAGCGGCAACAAATTCTCGCCCAACCCCTATTTGGCCCAGCACGATCCGGCGGTCTACTTGGGCATGGGCTTGACCGCCGAGAACGTTGCCCGCCGGTTCGAGATCAGCCGGGCCGATCAAGACGCCTTCGCGCTGCGTTCGCACCAGCGCGCGTTGGCAGCGCAGGCAGCCGGCCTGTTCGACCGTAGCATCGTGCCGGTCGAGGTTGAGCTGGTTGAGCCGGGGCCGGATGGCCGGCCACAGCGGCGAGTGCAGATCTTCGACCGCGACGAAGGCCCGCGCGCCGACACCTCGGCAGAGGCATTGGCGAAGTTGAAGCCAGTCTTTGCCGCCGAAGGGACGGTCACTGCCGGCAATTCGTCGCAGACGAGCGATGGCGCGGCGGCGGTGGTGGTGATGAGCGCCGAGAAGGCGGCTGAGCTGGGGCTGAAGCCGCGGGCGCGCTTTGTGAGCTTTGCGGTGGGTGGCGTCGAGCCAGAGGTAATGGGGATCGGGCCGGTGGTGGCGATTCCCAAGGCGCTGAAGCAGGCTGGGTTAACGCTGGCCGACATTGATCTGATCGAGCTGAATGAGGCCTTCGCCGCACAAGCCATTGCCGTCATTCGCCAGCTCGGTCTCGACGAAGAGCGAGTCAACGTGAACGGCGGCGCGATTGCGCTCGGCCACCCGCTCGGCTGCACCGGTGCGAAATTGACCGTGCAGATCCTCGATGAACTGGAGCGGCGCGGTGGCCGGTACGGGATGGTGACGATGTGTATCGGCGGCGGAATGGGTGCGGCGGGGATTTTTGAACGGTTGGATTGATACGGTAACGTCGGTGTAGAGACGCACGAACGTGCGTCTCTACACCGACGTAAAAAACCCGGCTCCCGCCGCCACCGCAATCGCCCGCCGCGGATCAATCACCCGCGGGCCGGCGGGATTCAGGCGTAATACCGCATAATCGCCGGCCCGCAATTCCAATTCACGTTCGCCATCGAAGGCCAAAACCGCTGGCCGGTCGCGCCGCACCCGCACCACATCGCCGGGGGCTAACACCCGGTGCGCCGCGACATACACCGTCTGCATTAACCCCGGCGCGACCGGCGCCCGCACCGGTTGGCCACTGGCCGCCAAATGCAGGTACAGGCCGTGGCCCGGCGGGTAGTTGCCGGCCAGAAAATTGGCCCCGATTGACGACAACCCAATATTGCCCGGCTCGGCGCGCGTGAGGACGAGATCACTAATCCGTGTGCTGTCCCAGATCGCGCGCGAGGCGACAAACCGCTCGTCGTACACTGCGACATCAACTAAGGCAATGTCGTCGGGCGGCGCGCTTTCAGGCAGACCCTCCTCGGTTTGATCGGCGCTCAGGCGGTAGACATCAATCCGCGGCGCGCGCGTCACCGCTGCCTCGGCACATCCACGCGCCACCAAGCCGGCGGCGAGGCCGGCAGTGGTGGCTTCGATCATCATCGGAAAAACGTTGTTGGTGCCGGTTGAGATTGGCATCAGCGGCGCCTCGCCGCACCCCTTCGCCACCAAGCGGTTGGTGCCATCGCCGCCGAGCGTCACAATGCAGCCAACGCCGCGCTCGGCCAGCAGTTGCGCCGCTCGCCGCGAGTCGTCGGGAGTGAACCACGCCGGCATATCGAGCAAAGTGGCCTCGATCTGCAACGGCAAGTTGTCGAGCGCCTTAAGACCAATCCCAAAGCGATCGGGCATGATCCAGACGCGCTGGACACCGGTTGCTTCGAGACCTAGCAACACTCGTTTGACGATACTGACCTTCTCTTCGTTGTCAAAGACCGACCCGTGGGCGACGAGGCGCCGGATGTCTTTGCCCGAGGCTGGGTTGGCGATGATGCCGGCTGTGATCATACGATTTGATTTGGGGTTATGCAATCATTGGGAGCCGCACGGCTGTGCGGCTCTAGTACAGCCGCACGGCTGTGCGGCTCCACATTACCCCGTAACCGGTACCGTCTCACGCAAAAACGCAACGATGCTATCGGTCACGCGAGTAAATCCGGGACTGCCCGGCAATACCCAGTTGAAATGGGTCATACCGGGTACCACCTCTAACCGGCAGGTATCGCCGGCGCTGTCAGCGATCGCCTGCGCTTCCGCCAATGGCACCAACTGGTCGCAGTCGCCGTGGATGATCAACAGCGGGCGTGGGGCGATCTGATCGGCTACCTCTTCGGGCGCGTACTCGATCAATGCCTCGGCGCTTTCCAAAGGCACCGATACCTTCATCTGCGGGAACTCGGCGCTGACCTGATCGAGAAACGCCTGCGAGTCAGGGTCGGGCAGCACAATCTCTAACGGATCGACAGTGGTCGAGATACCGGTGCGCACACGCTGGCGGCGATCTTCGTCCAAGCGGGCAAGGAATTGCGTCCATTCCCAATGACGGCGCAAGCTGCGCAGCCAGCGCGCGCCGTTGCCCGGCGGTTCAAGCGCCACTGCCGCTTTGACCCGCTCGTCAACTGCGGCAGTGGTAATGGCATGCGCGCCGCCGAGGCTGATCCCCACCACCGCCAAGCGATCAGGATCAACGGTAGGCTGCTCGCTGAGGAAGGTCAGCGCGGCCCGCGCATCGGCCACCTGTTCGAGCGGCAGCAAGCGACCGCGCGGCCCTTCGCTCTCGCCAAACCCGCGATAGTCGAAGACCAACGCCACATAACCGGCGGCGTTCAAGACCTTGGCAATATCGGGCATGACCATCGTCTTGAGGTAGGTGTAGCCAACCAGCAAGACGACGCCGGGCCGCCGTTCACCCGCCGGCAAGCCGCGCGGCGTGTAGAGCAAGCCGTCGAGCCGGTAGCCGGCGCTGTAGAATTGCACCCGCTGCAATGGCTGCGCCGGCACAGCGCGAGCGGCAATCGCGCGTTCGACGTCTTCTTTGACGATTGCCCCGCCGGGGCCACTGCCGGTCAGCGTGTGCAGATCAATCCCGTGCTCTTGCGCTAATTTGCGCGCCGCCGGCATCGCGCGCACCCCGGCAACCGGCGCTGCTGGCGGCGGTGAAGCTGGCTTCGGCGCCGCCACTGCCGGCACGGGAGCAGTTGTTACCGTTTCGGTCGCACCATTGGAAGCCACATCAGCCAACTGCTCGCCGGGAGCGGTGATGTAGGCGATAACCTTCGTCACCGCCACCACACTGCCTTCAGGGTAACAGAGCCGGGCCAGCGTGCCGCTGGCCGGCGCTTCCACCACATTCGTAATCTTCTCGGTCTCGACCTCGGCAATCGGTTCGCCCTTCTGTACCGCTTCGCCCTCGCGCTTAAGCCAGAGGTTAATCTTGCCCTCTTGCATACTCAAGCCCCACTTGGGCATCACGACCTCGGTAGGCATGGCAACTCCTGCAACAACAACCCGCCGCGCTTAGCCCAACGTCGCCCGTGCCGCCGCGACGATACGCTCTGGCGAGGGGATGTAGGCGTCTTCAAGCGTCGGGCTAAACGGCACCGGGGTATGGGGCGGCGTCACCAGCTTGACGGGGGCGTTGAGGAATTCGAGCGCCTGCGTCGCTGCGAGAGTAGCAATGTCGGTCGCTACGCTACAACGCGGGTTATCCTCATCGACCACCACCAGCCGGCCCGTCTTACGGATCGACTCGAGCACGGTCGTCTCGTCGAGCGGTGAGAGGGTGCGCAGATCGACCACCTCGGCGCTGATCCCCTGCTGGGCCAGCCGTTCGGCGGCTTCAAGCGCGTGCAGCACCATGCGCGAAATCGCCACGATCGTCACATCACCGCCCTCGCGCTTAATCTCAGCTTGGCCGAGCGGAATCACATACTCGCCTTCGGGCACCGGCCCTTTCATATCGTAGAGCAGCTTGTGCTCGCAGAAGATCACCGGATCGTCGTCGCGGATGGCCGCCGCCAGCAAGCCTTTGGCGTCAGCCGGCGTCGCTGGCGCCACCACTTTGAGGCCGGGGAAGTGGACGAAGGTCGAGTAGATCGAATCGGAGTGCTGGGCCGCGGCGCGGAAACCGGCCCCGATCATGGTGCGGATGACCAGCGGAATGCGGGCTTTGCCGCCGAACATATAGCGCATCTTGGCGGCCTGATTGACGATCTGGTCGAGACAGACCCCCATAAAGCCGATGAACATGAGCTCGACCACCGGGCGCAAGCCGGTGGCCGCCGCTCCAACCCCAGCGCCGACAAACCCCGACTCAGTGATTGGTGTATCACGCACCCGCTGGCGGCCAAACTCATGCACCAAGCCTTTGGTCACGCCCAACACACCGCCCCACGCATCGAGATGGCTCTCGTCTTCGCTGTGCGACGCGCCGGTCACATCCTCACCCATCAAAATCACGGTCGGGTCGCGCCGCATCTCAAGGCGCAGCGCCTCGTTAATCGCCTCGCGATAGCTCAGGGTGCGTACCGCCTCTTCAACCATTGCCGTCATAGTGTCACCTCATCGTTGAGTAGCAGCGGAGAAGCTCCGCCAGTAATCTAGTTCGCTCAACCGCCTAGCGATGCACCGGCACTGCCGCCTCTTGGAACGGCCAGAGCGCCGCCATCGGGTACTCGACATAGACATCGGTCAGCAGCTCGGCTGGATCGGGCATCGGGCTTTCGGCAGCAAACCGCACCGCATCCTCGATCGCAGCCCGCGCGCGCGCGTCGATCTCGTCAAGCTCAGCCTCAGTCAGCAACCCTTGCGCAATCGCGGTCTGGCGGAAGCGGTGGAGACAATCGAGCGAGCGATAATGCTCTTCCTCTTCCCGATTGCGATAGCGGATCGAGTCGCCCTCGAAGTGGCCGTAGTAGCGGTAGGTTTGCGCCTCGATGAAGGTCGGCCCCTCGCCGCGGCGGGCGCGGGCAATCGCCTCGCCAGCCGCTTCGTAGACGGCGAAGAAATCGAGACCATCAATAGCAATGCTCGGCATGCCAAAACCGCGCGCACGCGCGGCAATGTCTTGGCCAGAGACGGAATACTGGGGCGAGGTGGTCTCGGCGTAGCCGTTATTTTCACAGACGAAAACTACTGGCAACTTCCAGATGCCGGCCAAATTGAGACCCTCGAAGGTGGTGCCCTGATTGGAAGCGCCATCGCCGAAGAAGCAGACCGTCACCTGATCGGTGCCTTTGAGCTTGGCAGTGAGACCGGCGCCGCAGGCTAGCGGCGGGCCACCGCCGACGATCCCATTTGCGCCGAGCATCCCCTTGTTGACATCGGCGATGTGCATCGAGCCGCCCTTGCCTTTGCACGCGCCGGTCGCCTTGCCGTAGATCTCGGCCATCATCTCACGCAGATCGACCCCCTTGGCGATACAGTGACCGTGGCCGCGGTGGGTGCTGGTGATGAAATCATCGTCGCGCAGGTGCGCGCAGAGGCCAACAGCTACTGCCTCTTCGCCTGCATACAGGTGGACGAAACCGGGAATCTTGCCGGCGGCAAAATCGGTGTGGAGCCGATCTTCGAACTCACGAATGAGCCGCATCCGCTCATACGCCCAAAGGAGCTTATCCCGACTGATTTCCATAACACTCTTCTCCGTTCGCCAATGAACGACAACCTCTATCCGTGGCTCGCCAACGAGCCGGTAAAAAGCATCAGACTGGGATTGAGACGGGCGCCCCCGCCGGAGGGACATCGAGGATGGAGGTGGCTAGGGAAGCGTGAATTTATTCCATTTGGGAATGTATTCGATACCTGTACTATACTGGGTATTGGTGGACGTGTCAAGGGAGATCATCCCAGATCAAACGGGAGATGAGACAAAAATTGTA
>JAUQOZ010000041.1 GCA_030550625.1 Chloroflexota bacterium
TCAATATGAACAAAACCACTCTTACGTCACCGCCGGCCGGTTATCGCGGTATTTGAGATACCGTTGCTCGGTCACGGCTTGCGCCATGCGCTCGACCGCAGTGTGGATGTCGCGGAAGCTGGTGTAGATCGGGGCAATGCCGAGCCGGATATTATCGGGGGCGCGGAAGTCGGGCAACACCCCCAACTCGTTGATCAGGGCGAGATCAATGCCCAGCCCCTCCGGGTGGCCGAGCGAGATGTGCGATCCGCGCCGGGACGGGTCACGCGGCGAGTTGAGGGTATACCCCAGCGGAGCGAGACGCTGTTGCCATAGCCCGATCAGATATTCCGTCTGCGCGATCGATTTGGCCCGCAGCCGCTCGATCCCGGCGGCCAGCAACAAGTCGACTCCCGGCTCGATCAGCGCCAGCGATACCACCGGTGGCGTGCCAGTGAGAAAGCGACGCAAGCCGGGGGCCGGTTCGTAATCGAGATCGAAGTTGAACAGGTTGCGCTGCCCCATCCAGCCGGCAATCGGGTTGACCAGTTGCTCTTGCAGATCGCGCCGGATGTAGAGAAACGCCGGCGCCCCCGGCCCGCCGTTGAGGTATTTGTAGCAGCAGCCAATCGCCAAATCCGCCCCGCTCTCGGTGAGATTGATCGGGACAGCGCCCACCGAATGGCTCAAATCCCATAGCACCAACGCCCCCACCGCATGGGCTGCGGCAGTCAGGGCCTGCATGTCGTAGAGAAAGCCGCTCTTGAAGGTGACATGCGAGAGGGTGAGCAAGGCGGTGTTATGGTCGAGCAAGCCGAGAATCGTCTCGACCGGGCCGTGGATGCCGTCGCTCGAATAGGCCATGGCGATTTCGTGCCGCCCGCCGAGCAAATCAACTACTCCCTGCAAAATGTAGAGGTCAGAGGGAAAGTTGAGGTCATCGCTAATGATCCGTTCGCGTCCGGGACGAGCGCGTAAGGCGGCGATCACCAGTTTGAACAGATTGACCGACGTGCTGTCGGCGACGATCACTTCATCCGGTTCAGCGCCGATCAGGCGCGCAATCTTAGCTCCGATCCGCTCTGGCAGATCAAACCATCCCTCATTCCAACCGCGAATCAGGCGCGTGCCCCATTGCCGGCGCACTAAATCGGCGGCCAGATCCGCCGTCGCTCGCGGCAACCGCCCAAGTGAATTGCCATCGAGGTAGATCAGGTCAGGTTCGTCATTGACAAACGCCTGCCGCAACCCGGCCAGATCATCGGCGGCGTCGAGCTGATCGGCGTAGGCGGCATCGAGTGGGATGGTCATCGTCGTTCCTTTCTGGAGCGGTTAGGTCACAACGGAGTTTCAGGCGCTTGCCAATGACGCTACGTTGGGTGCTCTACGCTTGATCGTGCGACAATGAACATCCGCCTCGTCCTAACCACCCTATGCTTTGTTCACGGCGCCGGGGTAGGGAAGAGGGTCGGCACCGGGATACGGATCGGATCGAGCAACAGCGGCGGGGTTGGCGTGGTCACCGGCGTGGGCACAGCATTACTGCCCGGCACATTCAGCACTTGGCTCACGAGCAGGATCAGCACGAGACTAGCAATAATCAGCGCCACCAATTGCGGTTGCAGGCGAAGCTGGCGGGTCAAATCTTGCAGTCGCTTGGTCGGCGCACCCACACTGGTGCCGGTCGGCGCAAACCGTGGCCGCGACGCGGTGGTGGTCTGGCGCAGCGGGCGCACCGCTTCCGGCGGCGCCGGCGCGATCGGCGGTTCGCCGGGGCGGAAGAGCTGCTCGCCAGCGGGGGCGAGGTAGAGCTGGGGTGCGCCCCACGGCTCTTGGGCATTTGCCAAAGCCGCCCGGCCCATTGTCATGGCAATATCAACCGGTTCGCCGGCAGCCAGCGCCTGATAGCACGCTGCGCTCCAGCGCGCCTGCGCCGCGGCGCTCAGATCGGGCAGCGCCGCCACGGCCCGGCCATCAGCTTCGTGGAGAGCAGCGGCAAACATTGCGCAAGCCTCCGGCGGCGCGCCAGCTACCGTCAGCAACCGTAGTTCATCAAGACTCACCAACAACTCAGCCAGCTCACCGGCGCTCACTGCCCGCCCCAGCCGGAGACGCGGCGCTTGGCGCGGCGGCTGCTCGAACGCGCCAATCACGTGCAAGATGTGGCGCGACTCGGCAGCCAGCTCAGCCACAATCTCATCGGCGGTCGCATCGCGCAGCCGGTCAACCACCAACTGCCCGGCGCGCACCGGCTCGATCAGCGCCTCTCCCAGCGCATCGGCGACCGCCTCGTAACCACGGGCAACCGCGATCAACATCCGCAGCGGCCCGGCAACCCGGCGCGGCGGCAACGGGCGCAGCGCGCGGGGACTGATCCGCACCAGCGGGTAGTCATCGCGGATCGCTGGCTGCCACTGCTGCTCACCGTTACTCAGCGCCAGCCACTCCCACGGTAACAGCGCCAATTCGGGCGCGGCCACCTCTAGCCGCAACTGCATGCGCGCCCCGTGCTCGGCAGCTTCGCGCGCCGTCTCGATCAACAGCCGCCGGATGGGCGCCGGCAACAGCCATTCACCCAACTCAGTCGCAGATTCAGCCGGCGGCTTCACCAGCACTGGCGGCGGCATCGTCTCTTCAGCGCTGCGCCCGCCGCACGTTGCCCGCAACGGATACCCCTGCGGTGCGCGCGCTCCGATCACAATGTGAAATGGAATGACAACCTCTTGCATGCCAATATGTTGGATATGGGCGGCGGTTTGTCTTGAATATAACACGCTTGATCGCGGCTGTCTACCGTGGGAGAGGGAAAAACGAGGGTTTGTAGGGAGAGATTATGTGGTTGACAATCATACTTTCTTGGCTGACACAATATACTCGTACAATTCCTTCTTCGAGGTGCGTTTGCGTAATGGAGTTATGTCTATTTGACTAAAACCGGCGGCTTGCAGCAGCGAGGCCAGAATCTGTTCGGTA
>JAUQOZ010000280.1 GCA_030550625.1 Chloroflexota bacterium
TGATAGCATCACCAGCGGACGGGATGGCCCGCATGTCATTGCGAGGGGGCGCCGAGCGCGGCGAAGCAATCTCCCGCGACAGCGCGAGCGATGGCTCAACGCATTGCGCAGGGATGTCGTCGCTGAAGCATTCTGGAGCGCGGTTTGCGCGCGTTTTGTCATTGCGAGCCGCGCCGAGCGCGGCGAAGCAATCTCCCACGTCAGCGGGAACTATGCCTGCGGGCATTGTGCGGCCTATGTTGGACTGCGGCAGTCAAACTGCCGCACGCCACACGAGCGCTTCTTAGCATCATCGCGAGATGTAGACTGAACCCATTCCGGTGGCATCGAATCTATCTGGAGGCATTCCATGTCCATTGTGATTGTCGGCGGCGGCGCGATCGGGTTGCTTGTGCTCTCGCGTTTGGCGCAAGCCGCCAATATCCCGCCGGTTGCGTTGTTGACCCGTCCGAACGGAGCGGCGGCGTTGCGTGCCAATCCGCTTGCTGTCAGCGGGATCGGCGCGTGTGAATTGTCCAACCTAACGGTGGCCGGCGCGGTGGCCGAGCTGCCGCCGGCATTTCAGTCACCGGCGCTCGCGATCTTGTGCGTGAAGGGGTACGATACCGAAGGCGCGATTCCTGCCTTGCGCGCGCTCAATCCGGCAACCATCTTGACGTTGCAAAATGGTATTGGCAATGAAGAGACGCTCGCAACCGCCTTCGGTGCCGACCGGATCGTCTCCGGCGCGATTACCACGTCGGTGGACGCAACCGGCCCGACGACGATTACGGTCACGAAAGAGGGTGGCATTGGCTTGGCGCCGGTGGGATCGGCGAGCGATCTGACGCTGGCCGAGACGGCCTTGTCTGCCGCTGGTTTTGCGGTGCGGCGTTACCCCGATTATCGGGCAATGAAGTGGTCGAAGGCGTTGCTAAACATGTTGGGCAATGCGACTGCCGCCATTCTTGGCTGGCCGGTCGATCAGGTATACGCCGATCGCCGCCTGATCGCGCTCGAACGAGCGGCGGTGCGCGAGGCGCTGGCAGTGATGCAGGCGATGGGAGTGAAACCGGTCAATCTGCCACGCTACCCGGCGGCGCTGCTTGCCTTTGGCATCCGCTGGTTGCCGCCGGCGCTGCTCGACCCGATCTTGCGCCAGCGCGTGGCCGGCGGGCGCGGCGGCAAAGATCCGTCGCTGTTGCGCGATCTGCGCGCTGGCAGAGCGCGTTCCGAGGGTGAATTTCTCTACGGCGCGGTGGCTGCCGCCGCGGCGGCGCACAACCTTGCTGCACCGGTCAATGCCGGCTTATGGCGGGTGTTAGGCGGGATCGCTCGTGGTGAGTTGGCGTGGGATGATTACCGCGGCCAACCCGAACGGCTGTTGGCCGCGTGTAACGCTACACCACTGGCGCATCAGCAGGATTGATCCGGCGCGCGCCGGGGAAATCAACAAACCGGTACCCAACGCCGCGTTCGGTCAAAATGTACTTGGGGTTGGCCGGATCCTCTTCGATCTTTTGGCGCAGATAGGTGATGTAGAGACGCAGATAATGGCTCTCATCACGGTATTCCGGCCCCCACACCTTGCTCAGCAGCATCTCGTGGGTCAGCACATAGCCGGCATTCTGCACCAAATGGTAGAGCAGACGGTACTCGGTTGGGCGCAGATTAACCCGCTTGCCGTCAACCAGCACTTCGCGGCGGGCGAAATCGATGCTGAGCCGGTCATCAACCTTGACCAGCGTCTGCGGGATGGGCGGCTGGGTGTAGTGGCGGCGCAACACGGCCCGGATGCGGCTGACTAGCTCGCGCTGGCTAAAGGGCTTGCCGACATAATCGTCAGCGCCGAGTTCGAGGCCGCGCACCCGGTCTTCCTCCTCATCTTTGGCGGTGAGAATGATGACCGGCACCTGCGAAAAGCTGCGGATGCGGCGCAGCGCCTCAAATCCGTCCATCACCGGCATCATCACGTCCAGCAACACGATGTCGGGCATCTCTTCGCGCACCTTCTCGACCGCTTCGCGGCCATTGGTGGCAGTCGTGACCCGCATCCCTTCCAGTTCTAAATTCATGCGCATGAAGGTAATCATGCGCGGCTCGTCATCAACGACGAGTACGAGTTTGTCTTTGAGTTCGCTCATAG
This sequence comes from Chloroflexota bacterium, assembly GCA_030550625.1. Lineage (GTDB taxonomy): Bacteria > Chloroflexota > Chloroflexia > Chloroflexales > Chloroflexaceae > Chloroflexus. The sequence continues at coordinate 2,126 of JAUQOZ010000280.1, forward strand.
CGCCATTGTACCATGCGCTGCCAGCTTTGCCTAGCCGGGAGGCGGGCCAGCAGCAGGGCGGCCAGCAGTGCGCCGGCCAGCAGCGCCGGACGGGGGTCTTTGCTTAGCCAGAGGTAATGGGCCACTGCCAACGCCGCGGCGAGGTAGACCAGCCGGTGCAAGCGCCGCCACCATTGCTTGAGCCGCCGTTGCCAGCCGGCAGTTGAGGTGATCGCGAGCGGTACGAGCAGCAGAAAAGCGAGGAAGCCGGCGATAATGTAGCGTTTTTCGATCACCGCTTGCGCAATCAGGTCAAGGTCGAGACCATAATCCAGCGCGGCAAAGATGGCGAGGTGCAGGCTAGCATAGCCAAAACTATAGAGACCGAGCGGTTTGCGCCAGCGCATCACTGGCTTCCAACCCAACCAGCGGTTGAGCGGCGTACACGCCAGCGACGCCAAGAGCAGCGCCAGCGCAAACCAACCTGTGCGCTGGGTGAGGTATTGGATCGGGTTGGCTGTCAGCCGGTTGCCGAGTGCGTCACCAATCAGCAACGCGAGCGGCAGCAGTCCGATCAGATGGGGGATGAGGCGGAGGAAATTCGCGGTCATAGCTATATGTCAGGTACCATAAAGTTATAGATCGTATTTCTCATTGTAACCTCTCTCCACCCCCCTCCCCCAGCGGGGGAGGGGCCGGGGCATCAGCGCGCTCGTATCGCTTTGCCATCAAACTCCTTCACGTCCTCGGCGCGCTTTGCGCCGGTGTGTTGACATTCCGTTGCGGCTGAGCGGTTGCCCTCACCCCCCGGCCCCCTCTCCCACTGGTGCGGGAGAGGGGGAGCCG
>JAUQOZ010000089.1:0-11323 GCA_030550625.1 Chloroflexota bacterium
CAGAAGGTTATGATCAGGTATTGTACTCTATGATCCGCTTGTCATTGCGAGCCGCCGGAGGCGGCGAAGCAATCCCCCGCGAGCACGGGAGCGGATCCTGTCCGCTGAAGGGGGAGATTGCTTCGGGGGCTGCGCCCCCTCGCAATGACAGGTAGCCGCTGAAGGGGGAGATTGCTTCGGTCGGGCGGCCTCCAGCGCGGCTGGACGCCGCCGCTCCCTCGCAATGACATGAGGGAGAGCGCCCCCCGGTTGTCATTGCGAGCCGCCGTAGGCGGCGAAGCAATCTCCTGCGAGCGCGGAAGCGCCCCGCTCAGATCCTTCTCGGTGACTCCCTCCCCCAGCGGGGGAGGGCTGGGGTGGGGGCCACGTGACCCGCTCCCCGGTTGTCATTGCGAGCTGCGCCACCCGCGGCGAAGCAGTCCCCCGCTTTCCTCATGTCATTGCGAGCCGCCGTAGGCGGCGAAGCAATCTCCCGCGCGTGGGAGCACCCCACTCAGATCCTGACTCCCTCCCCCAGCGGGGGAGGGCTGGGGTGGGGGCCACGTGACCCGCTCCCCGCTTGTCATTGCGAGCGCAGCGAAGCAATCTCCCGCGAGCACGGGAGCGGATCCTGTCCGCCGACGGGGGAGATTGCTGCGGGGGCTGCACCCCCTCGCAATGACATATCCTCGTCCTCACCCCGTATTCTTCAAACCGGCGGCAATGCCGTTAATCGACATCAGCAACACGGTTTCCAACTCACCCTGCGCTTCGGGCGGTGCGGTGCGCAGACGGCGCAGCAATTCAATCTGAATGTAACTCAGCGGATCGATATAGGGATTACGCTGGCGAATGGCGCGTTGCAACACCGGCTGGTTGTCGAGCAGATCATTGTATTCGGTGATCTGGCAGATCATTCGCGCAGTGCGGCGGAATTCGCTCTCGATCTGCTGAAAGATGCGTTCAGCGATCGCCTGATCGTGGACTAACTCGGCGTAGCGGCGGGCAATGCCCATATCGGCTTTGAGCATGATCATCTGGGCATTATCGAGCAGAGTAGTAAAGAACGGCCAGTGCCGGTACATTGCCCGCAGCAGGTGGAGGTGATGAGGATCGGCTTCGGCAAACTGTTCGAGCGCGCTGCCCAAGCCAAACCAACCCGGAATGGTATGGCGGCTCTGCATCCAGCTAAAGACCCACGGAATCGCGCGCAAGTCTTCGATCCGGTCGCTCTTGCGGCGCGAGACTGGGCGTGAGCCGATGCGCAGCCGGTTGAATTCGGCCACTGGCGTTGCGCTGCGGAAATAGGTTAAAAAGTCGGGGTCTTCGTAGACTAGCCGGCGATAGACGGTGCGGGCGGTGCTTGCCATCTGTTCCATCGCAGCCAGCCATTCCGGTTCGGGGTGGCGGGCCATGCCGGGAAAACCAGCGCGGAGCACAGCATTGACCACCTGCTCTAGGTGGCGATGGGCGGTGCGCGGGTCGAGATACCGATCCGAGATCATTTCGCCCTGATCGGTCACTTTGATCTGGCCGTGGAGAGTGCCGGGGGGCTGGGCCAGAATCGCTTGACCAGCCGGGCCGCCGCCGCGCCCGACCGCGCCGCCGCGCCCGTGGAAGAGGCGCAAGCGCGCGCCGTGGCGTTCGGTGACGGCGGTCAACTCCACTTGCGCCCGGTAGAGCGCCCAATTGGCAGCGACAAAACCGCCCTCTTTGTTGCTGTCGGAATAGCCGAGCATCACCTCTTGCAGATTGTCGCGCAGGGCTAAATGCTCGCGGTAGACCGGCAGTTGCAAGAGTTCATCGAGCAAAATCGGCGCGCGCTGCAAGTCATCGCCGGTTTCAAACAGCGGCACAATGTTCAACTGGCTCTGCTGGCCGGGCTGGTAGAGGCCGGCATCGCGGCAAAGCAGCAACACCGCCAGCAGATCGCTGACTTGGCTGGTGGTGGACACAATGTAGGTCTGAAAGATTTCGGGATCGAGCTGCTCGCTGATGGCTGCCATCACGCGAAAGGTATGCACGGTCTCGGCAGTCGCTGGGCTCAAGTGGCTCAGCCGGCTGGGAGTGAGCGGGCGCGGGCGACGAATTTCGGTGCTCAATACAGCCACGCGCTCAGCTTCATCGAGCGCTTCGTAGTTGGCAACCACGCCGGCGGCGGCCAAAATCTCGCTCAACGCGGCGGTATGGCGGCTGGCGTGCTGGCGCACATCGAGGGTCGCAGTGTGCAACCGGCACACGGCCACATTCGTGCGCACATCGCGCAACAGACCATCGGCAATCAGTTCGCCGCCGTGATTGCGCAAGCTCGCATCGATCAGGTCGAGATCGGCCAGCAACTCGCGGCTGTGATAGTAGACGGTGGGCAAGCGTGGCGGCGGCGGATCAGCGCCCCACCGCGGGGTATGGTTGAGTGTGTAATGAAGTGTATTGTGCAGGCGGGCTTGGATAAAGTGGCACAACTGCCGGTACGGTTCGCAACGATAATGCGGGTTGAGGGTCGCTGCCGCTTCAGGCATCAGTTCGCGGTACTCGGCGATCCGGTCAATGATCGCGGCATCGACTTGCACCTGCTGCACCGACTGGCTGAGATCGGTGATGAGGCGATCAATGCAGCCAATCAGATAACGCAGCATCGCGCTCCGCATCAACCGCACCGTCTCGATCGTCACCTCCGGCGTCACGAAGGGGTTGCCGTCGCGGTCGCCGCCCATCCAACTGCCGAAACGCAGGAATGGCGGCAACTGCCACTGATGATCAGGGTACGCCTCAGCCAGCGCCTCCGCCGTCTCGCGATAGATCTGTGGCAGCAGATCCCAGAGCACGGTTTGGAAGTAGAACAAGCCATTCTCAACCTCATCGAGCACCGAAGGCCGGCGATGGCGCACATCATCGCTCTGCCACAACCCAACGATCTCGCGCTCGATGCGGACGAGAGCGGCTTGGCGGTCAGACGGCAAGACCAACCGTTCACCAAAGGTCAAATCGATCAGGGTATCGAAGATCCGGCGCAGCTTGATCAAGATCGTGCGCCGGCGCGACTCGGTGGGGTGAGCGGTCAGCACTGGCATAATCAAGGCGTGGTCAAGCCATGTTTGGATAGCGTCTGCCGGCACGCCGTGGCGTTTGAGCAACGCGATCGCGTCGGCGATGCTCTCGGCGCGGGGGGCCGGCGCGTTGCGTAAATCGCGCACGCGCAGCGCACGTAGGCGCTCGACGCCTTCAGCCAAGTTCACCAAGCCAAAATAGAGGGTAAAAGCCTTCACCAGATTCTGCAACTGGGGCAGGCTCAGATCGGCAATCAGCCGTGGCAAGGCTTGCGGATCGGTTTCATGCGGCGCATTACGCAACTCTTTGGCCATGCGCCGTACCTGCTCAACCAACGCTAGCGCGTCCGGCCCTTGTTGGGTCGTGATGATACGGCCCAGCGCATCACCCAACGCGCGAATATTCGCCGACAACAGATCGTGTTCGGGAGAAGTGGTTCGTCCGCTCATCATCAACTCGCCTTACTCGCCGCCTTCCGCCACCAAATCTTCAAGGTGGGCGACATCGTTCATCCGCAACAGCCGCCAGCCACTCCGCCCGCGGACAATTTCGCTCAACGAGCCGTTGTCGAGCCATAGTTTACCGAAGTTTGCCAGATCAAGCCCGATGATATGGCAAAACAGCGCCCGGATCGAGCCGCCGTGCGACACGACGATAATCGTCTCACCGGATTGATGGGCAGCCTCGATCTGGCGAAACGCGCGCAGCACCCGCGCTTGCAATTGGGCATAGCTCTCGCCGCCGAGCCGCACGGTGCGCGCCGGGTCGCGGTCGTACTCGCGCATGTGATCGGGGAAGCGCTGGTACAATTCGTCTGGCGTCAATCCTTCCCACAACCCGACATCAATCTCGCGCCAATCGGGCATTGCCACCGGGCGTAAGGCTAAATGTTCGCCAATAATTTCCGCCGTTTCCCAAGCGCGGGGCAAATCGCTGCTATAGATTGCAACTGCCCCGCTACGGGCCAGCCGGAAAGCCGCCCGGCGGGCTTGCTCGCGCCCACGCTCATTGAGCGGCACTGGCGCATGGCCCTGATACTGCAACGTTCGATTCCACGGCGTCTCGCCGTGGCGGACAAGGATGAAACGCATAGCTTCATTTGAGACAACGCAACAGCGCGAAACCGTAAGCTGGTTCTACCGAGAACGTGCCCACGTTTCGCGCCGTTGCGTTCGCTAGTCGGTGATGACAAGACAATCAGCGCACAATTTCGCGGCTGATCACAAGACGTTGGATCTCACTGGTTCCTTCGTAGATTTCGGTAATCTTGGCGTCGCGGAAGAAGCGTTCGACCGGATACTCCTTCGAGTAACCGTTGGAACCGTGCAATTGCACGGCCTTGGTCGCCACCCACATCGCCGTCTCTGAGGCGAAGAGCTTGGCCATCGAAGCGTCTTTGATGAAATCGAGACCGTTATCCTTGCGCCACGCCGCTTCGTAGGTCAGCAAGCGGGCCGCCTTGATGCGCGTGGCCATATCGGCCAGCGTAAAGCCGACGGCCTGAAACTCGTGGATCGGCTTGCCGAACTGCTCGCGCACCTTGCTGTACTCAAGCGCCGCCTCGTAAGCGCCCTGCGCAATGCCAAGCGCCTGCGCCGCGATGCCGATGCGACCGGCGTTGAGAATGGTCATCGCGATCTTAAAGCCTTGGCCCTCTTCGCCGAGCCGCCGCCACGCCGGCAACCGGTAATCGTCGTAGGCCATCTGGCAACTGTGCGCGCTGCGAATGCCGAGCTTATTCTCGACCTTGACCACCCGGCAACCGGGGGCATGGGTGTCAACGAGGAAGGCGGTGATCCCCTTGACCCCCTTGCTCGGATCGGTCATCGCCATCAGAATAATCGTATCGGCGTGATCGCCGTTCGTCACCCAGTTCTTGACGCCATTGATGATATAGTAATCGCCATCGCGCACGGCGGTGGTGCGTTGGGCCGCCGCATCTGAACCAGCGCCCGGCTCGCTGAGCGAAAACGCGCCGAGCATCCGCCCGCTCGCCAGCGGCGTCAGCAGTTCGCGCTTCTGCTCTTCGGTGCCGAACTTCTCGATCCCGTAGCAGACGAGCGAATTGTTAACAGAGGCAATCACGCCTAGCGAGGCATCAACCCGCGAAAGCTCCTCGATCACAATTGCATACGAGACATAATCCATGCCGGCGCCGCCATACTCTTCGCTGACGGCAACCCCCATCAGACCAAGTTCACCCATCTTGCGCACCAGATCGGCAGGCCAAATCGCGTGTTCATCACGTTCGGCCACTGTCGGCTTTGCCTCCTTCTCGGCAAACTGGCGCACCATATCGCGGAGCATCTGCTGGTCTTCGCTAAGCTGGAATTCCATGATCGCCTCCTCTGGATATTGACTTGTGGCTATGCTATCCGTATTCTACGCGAGCGATTCTTCTTCGGCAAGCGCCTTGATCCACGAGCGCAAGAGCTGGCTTAATTGGCTGGGAGTTTCCAGCATCGGCATGTGGCCCACATTGGTCAATAGGTGATGTTCGACCCCCAAACCGGCGGCTAGTTCCGCGCCAAGTTTAGGCGGGGTGAGCTTATCATCAGCTCCGGTCACCACCAGCGCCGGGCAGCGGATGGCGGCAAGCTGCGGGCGCAGATCAAACCCATCGCAGGCTTGCAGATCGGCGAGCAAGATAGCCGGATCGAGCGCAGCATATTCGGCGGCGGCTTCAGCGGCCAATGCTGGATCGGCTGCCGGGCTGAAGAGCCAATGCACCAGCATCGTGATCGCCTCATGGCGGGCCGCCGCATCGCCAGCGAGACCGGCCAACAAGGCGGGGGCGACGCGCAAACGGGCGGCGCTGCCCACCAACCCCAAGCCAGCCACCATCTGCGGCGCATCGACCGCAAGCTGCAACGCAATCGCCCCACCCATCGAATGGCCGAGCACAATCGCCGGCGGTAAGCCAAGGGCCGTATGCAGGGCGCTGATCGCCTGCGCATAGTTGGCAATCGTAATCGGGCCGCCGGCGGCGGGCGAGCGTCCGTGACCGGGCAGATCAACCGCGTAGACCTGTGCAACCGTAGCCAACGGTTCGAGCAGCAAGCCCCAATGGCGTGAGCTACCGCCAGCGCCGTGAATGCAGATCAGCGGCGGGCCGCTCTGGCCGCGCCGCATGACAAACAGATCACCGATGGTCGTCGTTACCAGTGGCATTAGCCTAAAATCTCATCAATCGCGGACGCCAAAGCAAAATCTTTCTCGGTTAACCCGCCGGCATCGTGAGTGGTGAGCGCGATCCGCACCCGGTTGTAGCGGATATCAATATCGGGGTGGTGGCCGGCGGCTTCGGCCAAAAAGGCGACGTGAGTCACAAAGGCGATCGCAGCGGGGAAATTGGCGAGGCGGAAGGTGCGGACAATCTCGTTATCTTCAAGGCTCCAGTCAGGGCGCTGGGCCAGATGCTCGGCGATCTCGGCTTCGCTCAGACGTGGCATAGCTGGAAACGCTCCTTTGCTTGCAGAAACTAGCCGTAAGCGGCAGCAACATACTGCCGGCATAAATATGATACCACAGAGCAGATGGCTCGATTTTTCGACAAGCCATCCGCGAACCCTCCACAAGTTCTCCATCATCGCTTGGTACAGTGAAGCTGTCAGGAACAACAGATGCACTGACACTCGCAGAAACAATGAAGGAGGGATACAATGAAACGCGCACTAAGTTTAATTGCCGCCGCAGTGGCTGGGGCCTTGGCGACGATGGTGGTGTTTATGACGATGGCGCCGGCGCTGGCGCAGGGGCCGGTTGGCCCTCAGGCAACGCCGGTTCCGGTGGGTGGCGCGTATGGCGCCGGGCAGGCGGCGCGCGGCGGGTGGATGCAGCAAGGCGGGGTGCGGCACGGAAACGGTGCGATGGCGAATGGCGCAATGGCGAATGTTCGCGGCGGCCAGACGGCCAACAGCTCGTTGATTGGCGCGGCAGCGGCTGAGCTGGGCATCACGCAGCAAGAGCTGGTGGCGCGACTGACGGCTAGTGGTGGTTCGATCGCCGATGAACTAAAGGCGGCGGGGATTGATCCGCAGGTGGTGGCCGACAAGTTTGTCGCCACGCGGGCCGAGCGGCTGAATGCGGCGGTGGCGGCGGGCCGGATCACCCAAGAGCAAGCGGATGCGCAACTGGCGATTGCCAAATCGATGACGGTGGCACGGTTGATGCAACCCTTCACCCCGGTTGGCCCCGGCGGTATTCGCCCCGACAATGCGCCAGTGACACCGGCACAGGTTGGCCCGCAGGGTGGCGGTCATCAATACGGGCGCAATGGCCGGTAACGAAACCAACCTGTCGAGCCGCACGCCGTGCGGCTCCCCCCATTGCCAACGCCGAACCGAACAGGGTAGAGCCGCACGGCCGTGCGGCTCCCTACATTGCCCATCGGTAACCAACCAACGGAGGAATTATGCCCGCCATTCTGGTCGTTGACGACGATCCCGGCATTGTCAGGCTGGTGCGTTCGTACCTCGAACAAGCCGGTTTCAAAGTGCAAAGCGCGTTTGATGGTGCAACAGCGCGGCGGCTGATTCGCAATGAACGGCCTGATCTAGTCATTCTCGACCTGATGCTGCCTGATGACGACGGCTTTGAGATTGCCCGCGCCTTGCGCAGCGATCCGGCGACGGCCAACCTGCCGATCATCATGCTCACGGCGCGGGTTGATGACACCGACCGGATTGTCGGGTTGGAATTAGGAGCCGACGACTACATCGTCAAACCGTTCAATCCGCGGGAAGTTGTTGCGCGGGTGCGGGCGGTCTTGCGGCGGGCCGGCGGCGGCGCTGTGGTGCGCAACCGGATCGAGCTAGGCAGTCTCGTGCTCGATCTCGATGCCCATCAGGCATGGCTTGCCGGTCATGAACTCGAACTGACCCCGACCGAATTTGCTTTGCTAAGCCTGTTTATGCGCTACCCCGGCCATGCCTTTACCCGTGCCGAACTGCTTGAACAGGGCTTAGGCTATGCCGCTACTGGTCTTGAGCGCACGATTGACAGCCATATCAAAAATCTCCGCAAGAAGCTGGAAGCTGATCCGGCAGCGCCGGTGATTGAGACGGTCTACGGCGTCGGCTATCGCCTGCGAAACGTATGAATCGCCTTGTTGTCCAACTCAGCGCGGCCTTTGCCGCGATCACCTTGTTGATCACCATCATTCTGGCCGTGGCGATCGACCGGCTAGCGGATACGAGTTTTCGCCGGTATTTGGCCCAAAGCCAGATTGCCGAGAGCGGCTTGATCGACCGGCTCGCAGTCTGGTATACGCAATATGGCAACTGGAATGGCGTTGAGCAATTGCTGACGGCAGGCGGGATGGGTTTTGGGCACGGGCAAGGCGGCCCGCAACGACCGGCGCTGGCCTTGGCTGACGCCAATGGCCGGGTAGTGGCCGACCCGCGCGGGATCGTTGGCGATACCTTGACCGTCTTGCAACGCCGCGAAGCGCTGCCGATCACTGTTGACCAGCGCGTGGTGGGGTATCTGGTCGTGCAAGCCACTACCAGCCGGTTACCCGGCGCAGCTTCTCAGTTCCTGCAACGACTGCGCGAAGTGATCTGGCTGGCCGGGGGAATCGTTGCCCTCGTCGGGATCAGTGCCGGTATCTTGCTTGCCAGCCGGCTGACCCGGCCGTTGCAGCATCTCGCGCAGGCAGCGGCTGCATTAGGGCAGGGCAATCTCACGGCGCGCGCCATTGTAGAAGGCCCGATCGAAGTGCGGCGGGTAGCGGAAGCGTTCAACGAGATGGCCGGCGAGCTCGCGGCAGCCAGCCAGCAGCGGCGGCAGATGGTCGCCGATATTGCCCACGAATTGCGCACGCCGCTCACGGTCATCCAAGGCAACCTGCGCGCCATTCTCGATGATGTTTATCCGCTCACGCGGGAAGAGATCGGCCAGATCTACGAAGCGACGCTCGGCTTGCGCCGGTTAGTTGACGATCTGCGCGAATTGTCGTTGGCCGATACCGGCCAACTGGCGTTGCATCGCCAACCGCTCGATCTCAACCAACTGCTGCACCGCGAAGCCGAACTGTTTCGCGAATTGGCAGCAGCGCAAGGGATTGAACTTCTCGTCACGCCAGACCCTAGTTTGCCGGCGGTGCTGGCCGACAGCGAACGGATCGCGCAAGTGGTACGGAATTTGCTCAGCAATGCCTTGCGCTATACGCCAGCCGGCGGGAACATCACCATTGCCAGCGCAACCGAACGCGGCGGCGCATTGGTCAGCGTTCGCGACACCGGCAGCGGGATTGCGCCAGAAGATTTGCCGCACGTCTTTGAGCGGTTTTATCGCACTGATCGGGGACGGGCGCGGGTGCATGGCGGCAGCGGTTTGGGCTTGGCGATCGCCGAGCGGATCATTGCCCTGCACGGCGGCCAGATCGGGGTTGAGAGCGAACTTGGCAAGGGAACGCGGTTTTGGTTCTGGCTACCGGCGGGGTAAGTAACCTATAGCCACAAAAAGACGCAAAAACGTGAGCATAGTATTGCCCGCAATGCGCTACTCTAACCACGAGGGGAAAATAATTTTCCTTGATAGCCTGCTGTTCAATTGCTATAAGGAAGGGTAAATGTATCTCATTCATCGTCCTACCATCTAGGAGGCATCAATGCTTACCCCACAGCGTTTCCTAGATACCCTTCCCCCTGAATTACGTCCAGTTGTGCAACAGGCTGCCGAACGTCTCCGCGATGTGCCGCCGCGCTTGCGCCGGATTGCGCGCGCGATGGGAAACGTGCCGAAAGCGATTGCCAAACAGATGAAATTGAGCGAGAAATCGGTGCGCACGTATATCAATGACCTCTATCGCCGGCTCGGCCTGCAGGATGATCGCCGGGCGTATCCATTGGAACGCACCGTGATCGTGATGTTGGCAGTGGTCTTGTACACGCTCACTTACGGCGATCTGTTGTAGTGGCGGTGTGGCGCCGTTGCATCATCAACCAATCCCCATGGTACAATGCACCATGTCCTGTGGGGCCTTGGAATGTTCATCTTTTCCCTTCCCTGCGAGCGGGATTGGTGTGCGCCGCGCGCGGCGCACAGCGGTGATGCAAAGGAGTATGCATGGCGACCGTGGCAGCCGCGACCGATAACCGGCGTGAACAGATCGGCTGGTACTTCTACGATTGGGCAAACTCGGCATTTTCCACCACTGTTGTAACGGTCTTTTTGGGGCCATACCTCACTGCAATTACCCGCAATGCAGCGGATGCGAATGGTCTTGTCTACCCGTTTGGCATTCCGGTTGCGGCAGGTTCGTTCTTCCCCTACGTGGTATCGCTTTCAGTGCTCTTGCAAGTCTTTTTTCTCCCCATCTTGGGCGCAATTGCCGACTATTCCAACGCGCGCAAGCAGATGCTAGCGATCTTTGCCTACATTGGCGCTTTTGCGACCATGGGGCTGTACTTTCTTGAGGGGGATCGGTATCTGCTCGGTGGGTTCCTGTTTCTATTGGCAAACCTCTCTTTTGGCGCCTCGATCGTCTTCTACAATGCCTTCTTGCCCGACATCGCTTCGCCTGACCGGCGCGATGCGGTTTCGTCGCAAGGGTGGGCATTGGGCTATCTCGGCGGCGGGTTGCTGCTCGCAGCCAATCTCGTCTTCTTCCTTAACGCCGAATCGCTGGGGGTTGAGAGCAGTATGGCGGTGCGGATCAGCCTTGCCTCAGCCGGTATGTGGTGGGCCATCTTCACGATCATCCCTATGCTCACGCTACGCAACCGCGGCGCCGTGCGGCGCTTGCCCCCCGGAGAACGGTACCTCACTGTAGGGTTTCGCCAATTGGCCCACACCTTCCGCCAGATGCGCAACTATCCGCAGACACTGCTCTTTCTGGCGGCGTATCTGCTCTACAACGACGGCATTCAGGCGGTGATTGCACTGGCGGCACAGTTTGGCGCCGAAGAGCTGGGAATCGGCGAGTCAACCCGCATTGCTACCATTCTGATGGTGCAGTTTGTGGCATTTGTTGGCGCGCTGGGGTTTGGCGCGCTAGCGACCCGGTTTGGCTCAAAGCGGGTGTTGTTAGGCAGTCTCATTATCTGGACTGCTGTTGTTGGCTATGCCTACGTGATGCCAGCCAATAGCGACATCCAGTTTATTGCCCTCGGCGCGGCGATTGCGTTGGTGCTCGGCGGGAGCCAAGCGATCAGCCGGTCGCTCTTCTCGTTGATGATCCCTGATGGACAGGAAGCCGAGTACTTTAGCCTCTACGAAGTCGGCGAGCGTGGCACCAGTTGGTTGGCGCCGTTGCTGTTTGGCGTGGCATATCAGATCACCGGCAGTTACC
>JAUQOZ010000089.1:11427-17863 GCA_030550625.1 Chloroflexota bacterium
GTAGAGACGCACGGCCGTGCGTCTCTACACGTGCGTCCTTCGGTTATCCAAATCCGCTGCACCATGATCATTTTCGGCGGGATGTTCCGGTGGGCCGACGGCGGCTGCGTTGGCCGCGTTGCACCATGATTCGCCACGCCTCATCGGGATCAATGCCGGAACGCAAGCGTTGATCACTCATCCGGTTGGCCTGCCGGTCGTTGAGTTCAGCAATCTCGCGCATCAGTTCCTCGTCTTCGGGCGAGATATTGACCTGTTCGCGCCAATAACGCCATGCGGCCAACCCGATCAGGCCAAGCAACAGTGTGACCGTGAGCGCGATCAAGAAACCGCCGATTTGCTCCATAGACCACCTCATGATGAGGGTTGATTGATCGCTTGCCGGATCATTGCCAATAGTTGTTGGCGGGTAAATGGCTTTTGCAATATAGGGTATGGTAGTATACGGTTATGTGGCGAAGTGTGCGACGCATAGCCTGACATCAAGATAATGCGCAGATGCGGCAGTGATGCTTGGAGTTGATTTGCTAAAGAGATGCCGTCGATCTGGGGCAACACAACGTCGCTGATCACAACTTGTACGTCATTGCCGTGTTGTTGCGCGATTTGCAGCGCCTCTTGCGCATGTGACGCTTCTAATACAGTATAGCCGTGTTCGCGCAGCAGCCGGCTCGCTAATTGCCGCACCTCAGTTTCATCTTCAACCAGCAGGATCGTCTCGTGACCGTTGACATCGGTTATCGGCTCAGGACTAATCGTTTCCGGCGTCACCGTTGGCTCTTCAGCTACGGCTGGGAGCGCGACGGTAAAGCAACTGCCGGCGTGGGGCTGGCTTTCCACCATAAGAAATCCATTGTGTTGAGCAACGATGCCGCTGCAGATGGCCAAGCCGAGACCGCTGCCTTTGCCCATTGGCTTCGTGGTAAAGTACGGCTCGAAGATATGCGGACGGATCGCTTCGTCAATACCGGTGCCTGTATCACATACCGCGAGCAACACATACTTGCCGGCCTGCGCTTGGCTAAAGGGGGGGATCTCGCCAGCACTGAAATATTGCACTGCCGTGCGAATCGTCAATTCGCCGCCATGGGGCATCGCGTCACGGGCATTAACGACGAGATTAATCAGCACTTGTTCAAACTGGTGTGGATCGATCATCACCCGCTCGATTGGTTCGCTCAATTCTAACTTCAAGTGAATTTGCTCACCGATCAGCCGCCGCATCATGTTCATCGTATCATTGATCTGGCGATTGATATCGATCAACCGTGGCTGGCTGGCTTGGCGGCGCGCAAACGCTAACAATTGGCGCACAAGTTCGCTGGCGCGGCTCGTGCTCTGGCGAATCGACTCGAGTTCGGGATAGATGGGGTGATCTGGTTCTACTTCGAGCAAGGCTAGCTCAATGTTGCCAGTGATGACCGTCAGAATATTGTTGAAATCGTGCGCAATGCCGCCGGCCAATTGCCCGATTGCCTCCATCTTTTGCGCTTGCAAGAGTTGGGCTTGCAATTTCGCTTGCTGTTGTTCGGCCTGCTTCCGTTCAGCAATTTCACGCTGCGCAGCGGCGTAGAGGTTTGAGCTGTCGAGCACCAGCGCCGCGAGTTGCGTGAGCAGCATCGCATGCTGGATCTCATCACTTGTGAATGGAGGGCCGTGCTGATCGCGGGCCATTCCGATCACGCCGAGGCATTCGTCGCCGACAATAATTGGCAAGGTCATTGCCGGGCCAAAATTGAACTGCTCGTAATCAGGCGTATGTTCCGGCCATGCCGTGTAATTAAGCACGATCGCGGGCTGGCGTTCGCGAAACGCGCGCCACGAGAGGGGGGCATTGGTTGGCGTTTCACGTCGCATGACCTGACGGGGCAGGGATGGCGTACAGGCGCGCACCACTAATGTGTTCTCATCTTCAGCCAGCAGCAATTCGGTATAGCTCACATTGAGCACTCGATAGGCGCTGTCGGTAATCGCTTGCAAGAGATCATTCATCTCGCGCCGGTTGAGCCAGTCGAGCGTTAACCGGTGCAGCGCCGCAAGTTGATCGCGTTGGCGGCGCAAATTCTCTTCAGCGAGGCGTATTTCGGTAATGTCCACATCCATGCAGACAATATCGCTCACCTGCCCATGGGCAAAGAGGGGAAACATCGCTGAATAGAACCAGCGCGTCTCGCCGGTTTTGGTGTGAATCTGCCACGTGCGTGGCGGCGGGGCTTGGCCGCTCGTCCAAATCTGTTCGATTTGGCGCTCGAATTCGGCGATCTCATTCCCGCTCAGAATGAGGTCTTGGATGCGGCGTCCGCACGCCTCAGCCGCAGTGTAGCCGTAGAATTGCTCGCAGACCCGGTTCCATTCCAGCACAACGCCGCGGCGATCAAACCGCTGAATGGCAACCAGCGGCGTTTGCTCGATCATATCGGTGAAGCGCTGCAACGCCTCTTGCAACCGTTGTTCAACTCGTTTGCGCTCGGTAATTTCGCGAAACACAAAGATCCGGCCATTGAACTGGCCATTCCGATCAAACAGTGGATCGATCGTAATATCAAAGAACCGATCAGGGTGTGCAGGACAATTGAGTTCGATCCGTACTGGGTTATGTGATTGGGCGGTTTGGATTAATGCCGGCCAATCGAGGGTTTTGGCCAACGGGGTGTTGACTTGCGCTAGATGACCGAATAGCCGTTGGGCTGCCGGGTTGAGGTCGATAATCCTACCGGCTTGATCAGTCACAATCATGGCATCGGCCATCGCTTCAATCAAGCGATCGCGGGCAACCGGCACAAGATGAAGGAATCGATAACGGTACAACCCGGTAATAATAAACGGCGCTGAGAGCAAAAACGAAATGGGGGTGACGTCGACGCCAAGCAAGGTCACTTGGCTCAAATACGACCAGTTAAACAAAAATGGAAAGAGAAACCCTAGCCCAATGAAAACAGCCTGTCGCCGAAAGAGCGGCGATGTTTGCCAGAAAGCGCCCGTAATGAGCGCTAATCCGGTGGTGAGACAGATATACGAATAGCCAATATGTACCCAAAACCACCGTCCGGGAATGATTTCGAGGTGTGGCGGATCATGCAGGCTGAGGCGGACTTCGTGAAAGAATAGGTGATGCTCGTGATTGGTAAACGCGATGAGCAAGGTAAGTAGTGGGAAAGCAAAGAGCAGCCAACGCGCGCGCGAACGGCTCCATGGCTGAAAATCGAGATACGCAAAGGTGAACAGGAGCCAACTAGGCGGCAATACGATGATGCCAATTTGTTGGACAAGGCGCCAGAAAAGCTTGCCCTCCAGCGTTATCGCGCTTAACTCTAGTGCATCAGCGCCGGCCCATACCACAATGGCGGCCAGCATCAGGAGAAATTCGTATCCGCCGGCGACGCTGCGGCGTGGCCAAAGATAGATCGCGAAACCGATAGCAATCAGGCAGACCAGCCAAAGAAGACCAATTGTAATCGCGGCGTTGAACAGCATCTTTATCCCCTAGCGCGTCAGGTTTGGTTGTGATGAGGTCGTTGACGCACCATTTTGTGTTGATATTGTAGCCGAAATGCTAAACCGAGAAACGCTGCTTGACAGGAACATGGAGGCGATGGATAATAGCTGAAATTCCCATTGTATCTGGTGTAACAACACATACTTTGCCGAGCCGTGGCGGACAGGAAATCGCCGCCTATTGCGTGCAGCAGTGTTATTGCTGCACTCTACACCATACCATATCGTATCTGCTTCTGCCGCTGAAAGCAACGTCATTATCTAAGGGAGGCGCTATGGCTCCGATTTGGAGTTTACGCGAGTTTTTAGCCCGCAAGCGACAGGCGCTGGCTGCCTTCCGCGCGCGCTTGCGCGAACAGCCGCCGGCCCCGGTGCCCCTGCGCGCAACGGTGACAGTGGCAGCCGGCACTGGTCTACGTCCGGTGCGGGTGCGTGATCATACGGTGCTGAGCGATTCAGGCCCTGCACTCGGCGGCTATGATCTAGGGCCGAATGCGCCTGAATTGTTGCTAGCCGCGATGGCGAGTTGCATCGCGCATTCGGCGCTGGCGATTGCTGCCGATCGTGAGCTGGCGCTCGATGATCTACAGGTTGAGGTGACTGGCCAGATCGATTATCGCGGCGCAATGGCCGTAAGTGATGAAGCGCCGATTGCGCCAGCCGATTTGCGCTATACGGTTCGTTATCGCGGTGAGGTGAGCGATGACGAGATGGCCGCGCTGCAAGCCGATCTGGAACGGCTCTGCCCGGTGTTGCTGGCGGTGTTGCAACCACAGGCGCTGCGCGGGCAGGTTGAACGGATAGAGGCGTAAGGTTTCGCTTGCCATAGTTATTATCACGGCAAGGCGTCTTGCCGGTCATGATAGTGTTGGTTCCGCGTTCAGCAAAGGAGAGTTGCCCGATGTGCCCGCCTCGGTTTATCGAATCGATCCAGTCGCCGGAAATCAATCGCCGCAGCTTGCTTAAGTTTGGTCTGGGTGCGGCGGTGGCGGCGCTCGCCGCGCCGTTCGCCGCTGAGGCAGCGCCGGTATCGCGCGCCAGTTTTAGCAATGTGGCCGATTTGACCCACCTGCTCGGCACGCAGTTTCCGCTCTTCCCCGGCGCCGCGCCGTTCCAAATCACGCCGGTCGTCTTTCACGACCGCGATGGCTACTACGGCAGCATCCTCAATTACTGGGAGCATTCGGGCACGCACATGGATGCGCCGGTGCATTTTGCTCCCAATGGCCTCTTCGTCGATCAGATTCCAGTGCAGTCGCTGGTGGTGCCGGCGGTAGTTATCAACATCACCGAGCGGGCTGCGCGCGACCCTGATACCGTCGTCACCCCGGACGACATTCGGGCATGGGAGCGGCGCTATGGCCGGATCCCAAACAATGCGGCGGTGCTGATGGCGAGCGGCTGGGGGGCGCGGGCCCATTCGGTCGAACTGTTCCGCAATGCTGATTCGAGCGGGGTGATGCATTTCCCCGGCTTTGGCAAGGACGCCGTCGATTTTCTGCTCACCGAGCGGAACATCAGCGGTATCGGCGTTGATACGCTGAGTATCGATCACGGCCCGTCAACCACGTTTGCAGTGCATTACACCATCTTGCCAACGAACCGTTGGGGCTTAGAGAATCTGGCCAATCTTGAGTCGATTCCGCCGAGCGGCGCGACGCTGGTAGTCGGCGCGCCGAAGATCGCTGCCGGTTCGGGCGGGCCGAGCCGCGTGTTTGCGTTGTGGTGATCTGAAGGCAGGGTTGGGGTGTCATGGTGCGCCCCAACCCTATTCCATCCATGCCGCGAGCACAAACCCTAGCAACATCATCCCGGCGCTGCCCACCAGTTGGCCAATACTCCAGAAACCTAATCCATCCCATGCTGCCGGATCGGCCCATGCCCCGGCCCGTATGCGGCTGATTAGCCAGATCCCGATGGGGAGGGTGGCAAGCGGTGCGACTGCCACCGGCCATGGCACGCCGCCGAGGATAAGGAGCGGTAGCGTTGCAAACGCAGCGCCGATGGCTCTAGCTTGCCACTGCGCTGCCCGTTGCGGGCCGAAGATCACGGCTAGGGTGCGTTTCCCTACCACTCGATCGCCGGCGACATCCGGCAAGCTGACGGCGACCAGCATCGCGAATTGCAGCAGGCAGAGCGGGATGATCGCGAGAATGATGATGGGCTGGATCGTGCCAGTCTGGAGCACAAACCCGGTCAATGCGGTCATTCCCGGCACTAACACCGCGCCGGTCGCTTCACCCCAGCCGCGCCGGTGCAGGTAGAGCGGCGGCCCGCTGTAGACCCACGCCAGCGCAATCGCCAAGCCCAACACTCCGGCGCTCAACGCTGGGTTCGGCGAGCGCACCATACTGAGCACGGCCAAGATGATGGCCAGCGCACCCCAACCGAGCGCCGCGGCCAGTGCCGCTTGCGCCGGCAACCGGCCTGCCGGCAAGACGCGGCTGCCACCCGACCAGCGAGTCGGGGTAGGGTTAGCAAGGTCAGCATCGTGGTCGAAATAGTCGTTGCTGTAATGGTTCATCAACTGCGCACTCAAAGCGGTGGCAAGGCCAAGCAACGCCAACCCGCCATCGCGGAGCGTTGATCCGGCAGCGGCAACGCCGACGCCGTAAAATATCGCGCCGCCGATCAGGTGGAGCGGGCGGCCAAGTTTGATGAAATCAATGGTGTTAGCAAACCAGTTAGTGACCATAGTTTTGGTATGGAGTGCGGCAGATAAACTGCCGCACTCCAAACGTATCTCCGCAGCGCTCACGCCTGCCCCAACGTATCGGTCAACTGGTAAATGCTCAACAAGGCAAACTCAGTATAAAAAATGCCCCACAAGAACATGTAAAAGTTTGTGATGGACTGTTGCTGGCGCAGATCAACCCGGAAACTCACCCACCAAAAGAGCGCAATCACAACCGCGTGGCTCAGGGCGAGAAAGACGGCGGCA
>JAUQOZ010000110.1:0-300 GCA_030550625.1 Chloroflexota bacterium
AACGCGGTTGTGCGGGGCCGAAATGAGGCTCTGCCCCCGCGCGAGCGGGAGTCACGCGCGATTTCGGCAAATTTGGGAACGATCACAGGCTCTGCCCCTACGCGAGCGGGAGTCTCCCCTGCCCGCCGTAGGCGTTACCTTGCCGGCCTATCATAACCCTACAAGGCATCGCACCCGCTCCAGCGGGAGATTGCTGCGGTCGGGCAGTACCCAGCTATGCTGGCGCCGCCACTCCCTCGCAATGACAATCGCACCCGCCCCCTCTGTCATTGCGAGCCGGCCGGAGGGACAGAGCGGGGC
>JAUQOZ010000110.1:366-17799 GCA_030550625.1 Chloroflexota bacterium
TAACCCTACAAGGCATCGCACCCGCTCCAGCGGGAGATTGCTGCGGTCGGGCAGTACCCAGCTATGCTGGCGCCGCCACTCCCTCGCAATGACAATCGCACCCGCCCCCTCTGTCATTGCGAGCCGCGCGTAGGGACAGAGCGGTGCTCTGCCCCCGCGCGAGCGGGAGTCTCGCGAGACGGCGTAGGGATCACCATCTAGGTCAAGCTCTGCCCCCGCGCGAGCGGGAGTCTCGACCATAACTTCCATAGCACAACAGATGTGGACGCTCTGCCCCCGCGCGAGCGGGAGTCTCCCCTGCCCGTCGTAGGCGTTGCCGTGCCGGCCATCATGACCGTGCAAGCCATCGCACCCGCTCCAGCGGGAGATTGCTGCGGTCGGGCGGCACCCAGCTATGCTGGCGCCGCCACTCCCTCGCAATGACAGGAGGGTACCGGTTGGCAAAAAGGGGAAGGGCGCATGATATCGCCCTTCCCCTCCGCTGCGACCGCCAATGGCGTCCCACTTCGCGCTTACGACAGCAAATCGTCCTCGCCGTCCTCCGGCTCGTCGTGATCGCCGTCGCCCGACAACAGCTCTTCCAACCGCGCCCGCAACAGGGCATCGTTGTCGCTTTCCGGCGTCGCGTGACCGTTCTTGTCCGGTAATTGGGCGGCGCGCGGCGCTTCCGCCGGCTTCTCTTCGGTCTGCTGCACCTCTTCGAGCATGCGCGCCATCTCGCTGATCAGATCCTCGTGCGGGCGCTCCAGCCGCTTCTCGATGCCGGTACCGGCTGGGATGAGCTTGCCGATAACGACATTCTCCTTCAGACCGCGCAGATAGTCCACTTTGCCCTGAATGGCGGCATCGGTCAGTACGCGCGTCGTCTCTTGGAACGATGCTGCCGAGAGGAAGCTGTCGGTGTTGAGCGAGGCCTTGGTAATGCCCAGCAACACCGTCGCCGCCGTCGCCGGATCGCCGCCTTGGCTGACGATGTCGTTGTTGAGACGGCGGAACTCGGTGCTGTCGATCAGCTCACCGGGCAGCAGGCCGGTGTCACCCGGCTCTTCGATCCGCACCCGGCGCAGCATCTGGCGCGCAATCACTTCGATGTGCTTGTCGTTGATGTTCACACCTTGCGAGCGGTAGACCTTCTGCGCCTCGTTGACCAAATAGCGCTGCACAGCCTCACGGCCCTGCAACTCCAGCAGCTCTTGCGGATTGGCGCTACCGTCGGTCAACTGCTGGCCAGCCATCACCCGTTCACCATTTTCCACCCGGATGCGAGCATTGTGCGGCACCACCAGCTCGCGCTCTTCGTGATCTTCCTGACTGACCACGATCCGGTCAGGTTGGATGAAGGCTTTTCCGGTGAGGCGAGCGACGATCTGCGCCCCACCCGGCCCTTCAGCGATCACCTGACCTTCATAGACATCACTCTCGTGCTCGATGGTTGGCGTGAAGCCGCGCCCAAGCGGATACTCGTCAGTGTAGACATCGGTCGAGACAATGCGGATGGTGCGCACGCCTTCTTCGTCGCGCACGATCTGCACCACGCCATCGATCTCGGCTAGCAGCGCTTTACCCTTCGGCACGCGAGCCTCGAAGATCTCTTGCACGCGGGGCAGACCCTGCGTGATGTCATCGGCGGAAGCCACGCCACCGGTGTGGAAGGTGCGCAACGTGAGCTGGGTGCCCGGCTCGCCGATCGATTGGGCAGCGATGATGCCAACCGCTTCGCCGATTTCAACCAGCTTGCCGGTGGCCAGATTGCGCCCGTAGCAGAGCCGGCACAAACCATGCTCGGCTTGGCAGGTCAGCGGCGAGCGCACAAAGACCGACTCTTGGCCGGAAGCCATGATCACGGCGGCCAGCTCTTCATCGATCTCGGTGTTACGGTCAGCAATCAGCTCACCAGTCTCTTTATGGTAGATCGGCGCAGCAAGGATGCGACCCAACATGCGCACCTGCAACTTCTCCATCAACTCGCTATCATCGGCGCTGTGGAGCCACAAGCCCTCTTCGGTGCCGCAGTCTTCAATCGTAATGATCACATCTTGCGCCACATCCACCAACCGGCGGGTGAGATAACCGGCGTCAGCGGTGCGCAGCGCGGTGTCGGCCAAACCCTTGCGTCCGCCGTGGGTCGAGACGAAGTAGTCAAGCACCGAGAGGCCCTCGCGGAAGTTGGCCTTAATCGGCAACTCGATGATCCGTCCGGTCGGGTCAGACATCAAGCCGCGCATCCCGGCCATCTGCGAGATCTGGTTGATGTTACCGCGCGCGCCTGAGGTTGACATCATTGCCACCGGGCCGAAGGGGTTGAGATTCTCCTTCACGGCGGCAATCGTCTGCTTAGTCGCCTCTTGCCAGATTCGCACCACCTCTTGGTAGCGCTCCTCTTCGGTGATCAGACCGCGGCGGAACTGCTTCTCGACATCGGCGACCAGTTGCTCGGCCTCGCGCACAATATCGTACTTCTTGGCCGGCACTTCGATGTCGTCAATACCGATGGTCATACCACCGAGGGTCGCATAGCGGAAGCCGAGCGCTTTGATCCGGTCGGCCTGCTGCGCGGTCATCTCAGAACCGTAGATGCGAGCCAACTCTTGCACGTGCTTATTGCCGTGCGAAGCGCGCACCTCATTGAGCTGCTCTTCGCTCAGATTGCGCAGATTGGTGTAGTACTGGTAGCAATCGGCGATGATCTCCTTAAGACCCTTCTTGTCGATTAGGCGATTGCGGAAGCGCAGCGGCGCTTGCAGCTCGTTGTTCAGCAAGACCCGCCCGATCGTCGTCTCGATCACCATGCGCGGCGTGCCGTCGGCAGCGGGGGGCAGCTCGCGCACCGGACGGTCGCTCTTGCCGGAGATCGTGCCGTTCATGCGGATCCAGATTGGCGCTTGAATTTCGACGAGCCCCTTCTCGTAAGCGAGCATCGCCTCGTCGATGGAGGCGAAGCGCTTACCCGACCCCTTCGCACCATCACGCACCATGGTCAGGTAGTAGCACCCGAGCACGATGTCTTGCGAGGGGGTGATGATCGGTTCGCCGTGGGCCGGGCTAAGCAAGTTATACTTGCTCAGCATGCGGGTGCGGGCCTCTTCCTGCGCCTTGCGCGAGAGCGGCACGTGTACCGCCATCTGGTCGCCGTCGAAGTCGGCGTTAAACGCGGCGCAGACGAGCGGGTGCAGTTGGATGGCCGACCCCTCGATCAGCTTGGCCTCAAACGCCTGAATCGAGAGCCGGTGCAGCGACGGCGCACGGTTGAGCAGCACCAGATAGTCTTTAATCACCTCTTCGAGCGCGTCCCACACTTCAGGGCGGACACGTTCGACGGCGCGCTTGGCATTCTTGATATTGTGGGCCACCCCCCGCTCGACCAGCCGGCGCATGACGAACGGCTTAAACAGCTCCAGCGCCATCTTCTTGGGCAGACCGCACTGGTGCAGTTGCAGGTTCGGCCCGACCACAATCACCGAGCGGCCCGAATAGTCGACCCGCTTGCCGAGCAGGTTCTGGCGGAAACGGCCCTGCTTGCCCTTGAGCATATCGCTCAGGCTCTTGAGACGATGCTTGCCCTTGCCGCTCACGGCTCGTCCGCGGCGACCGTTATCGATCAGCGCGTCAACCGCCTCTTGCAGCATGCGCTTCTCGTTGCGCACGATGATTTCGGGCGCATTGAGTTCGATCAGCCGCTTGAGCCGGTTATTGCGGTTGATCACCCGGCGATAGAGATCGTTCAGGTCACTGGTGGCAAAGCGACCGCCGTCGAGCTGCACCATTGGGCGCAGGTCAGGCGGGATCACTGGCAGCACGGTGAGGATCATCCACTCTGGGCGATTGCCGCTCTTGCGGAACGCCTCGACCACGCGCAGGCGCTTGGTCGCCTTCTTGCGGCGCTGGCCCTGCGAGGTCTGCACCTCCATTTGCAGTTCCTCAGCCAGCTTTTCGAGATTTACGGTGCGTTCGATCAATTCCCGTACTGCGCCGGCGCCCATATCGGCGCGGAAGACACCGGGAGCAATATCGCGCAACTGGCGATACTCGGTCTCGGTGATGATCCGGCCCACCTTAAGGTTATCGAGCTGTTCGAGCTTCTCCTTCTCTTCGCGCACGAGGTTATCAAGCTCGCGCTGGAGCCGCTCTTGCAACCGCTCTTGCTCTTGGGTCGCCTCATACGCCTTGCGCTCACGCTCGGCGTCAGTCAGCATTTCGGCATCGGCCAGATCGCGGCGGCGGCGCTCTTCGAGCACTTCAAGCTCTTGCTCAACCAATTCATCGAGCTGGTCGAGAGTATTGTCGTTAATCGGCTCACCCTCTTCGACCACGGTCACGCCGCGGAAGATAATATCTTCATCGGCGAGTGTGCCGCTCATCTCTTCCAACCGCTCGCGCAGCCGCTCGGCCTCGTTCGCGATCTCATCGCGCAACCGGCGGTACTCCTCTTCGATCTGGCGCTGGGTGCTGCGCTGAGCCGTCTCCATCCCGCCAAGGTCTTGGGTGAGCTGCGTGCTCGGGTCGCTCCGCTTCTCTTCGGCTTGGCGCTGAATCTTCTCGCGGCGAGCGGCGTATTCTTCCTGAATCATCTCGCGCGCCACCTGCAACATGTCCTCTTTCACCTCGACAATAATGTACGAGGCAAAATAGAGCACGCGCTCGAGATTGCGCGGCGAGATGTCAAGCAACAGGCCGAGCCGTGACGGAGTGCCTTTGACAAACCAGATGTGGCTGACCGGCGAGGCCAGATTGATATGACCCATGCGCTCGCGGCGCACCTTAGCCCGCGTCACCTCGACGCCGCACTTATCGCAAACGACGCCCTTATAACGCACGCGCTTGTACTTGCCGCAGAAGCACTCCCAGTCTTTAGTCGGGCCAAAGATGCGTTCGCAAAACAAGCCGTCGCGCTCAGGCTTGAGCGTGCGGTAATTGATCGTTTCAGGCTTGGTGACTTCGCCGTGCGACCACGATCGGATATCCTCAGGCGAGGCGAGACTGATCCGAATGGCGTTGAAGTCGTTAATTTCCAGCATGTGGGCTTACTCCTGTAGCGGAAGCGTACCGCCAGACTCCACGCGCCCAGCGCGGCTGGCCCGCGTTGGCGCAGCTATTGGGTCAGATCCGTTTTGTTCGGCGTGGCCGGGCGACGGAGTGTACCGCCGCCCGGATGGGGATGGTGTGGTTAGAACTCGCCGCGCTCCATGCCGCTCAGGTTGATGCCTTCGAGCGCGCCGATGTCGCTGTCGAGGTCATCGCTCAGCTCAACCGGCTTCTCATCGGCGCTCAACACCTCGACGCTGAGACCAAGGCTTTGCAGCTCCTTGATCAGTACCTTGAAGCTTTCGGGAACGCCAGCCTCTTGGATCGGCTCGCCCTTCACGATCGCCTCGTAGGTCTTGACGCGGCCAACCACATCGTCAGACTTCACCGTCAACATCTCTTGCAAGGTGTAGGCCGCCCCGTATGCCTCCAGCGCCCACACCTCCATCTCACCGAAGCGCTGGCCACCGAACTGGGCCTTACCGCCAAGCGGTTGCTGGGTCACGAGGCTGTAGGGGCCGGTCGAACGGGCATGGATCTTATCTTCGACAAGGTGGGCCAGCTTGAGCATATACGCATAGCCAACCGTCACCGGATGATCGAACTTCTCACCAGTGCGCCCATCGTAGAGCGTCACCTTGCCGTCGGCAGGCAACCCGGCCTGCACCAGCAGATCCTTGATCTGATCTTCGTGCGCGCCATCAAACACTGGCGTGGCGACACGGAAGCCGAGGCGGGCGGCGGCCCAACCGAGGTGGGTTTCGAGAATCTGGCCAATATTCATACGCGACGGCACACCGATCGGGTTGAGGATGATGTCCACCGGGCGGCCATCGGGCAAGAAGGGCATATCCTCGATTGGCAGCACCCGCGACACCACACCCTTATTGCCGTGGCGACCGGCCATCTTGTCGCCGGCGCTAATCTTGCGCTTCTGGCAGAGCAACACGCGCACGGTCTGATTGACGCCGACCGGCAGCTCGGCGCCCTCGCTGCGCGAGAAGACCTTGACATCGATCACCTTGCCGCGCACACCGTTGGGTACCCGCAGCGAGCTATCCTTCACCTCACGCGCCTTCTCGCCGAAGATCGCGCGCAGCAGCCGCTCTTCCGCGGTCAGATCGGTCTCACCCTTGGGCGTAATCTTGCCGACCAAGATATCGTTGGGCTGCACCTCGGCGCCGATGTAGATAATGCCGCGCTCATCGAGATTGCGCAGGCTCTCTTGGCCGACATTAGGAATGTCGCGGGTAATCTCTTCGGGGCCAAGCTTGGTATCGCGCGCCTCCACCTCGTACTTCTCGATATGGATCGAGGTGAAGATATCTTCGCGCACCAGCCGCTCGCTGACAAGGATTGCGTCCTCGAAGTTACCACCTTCCCACGGCATATAGGCAACTAACACATTCTGGCCGAGAGCCAATTCACCCTGATCGGTGCTCGAGCTATCGGCGATCACCTCGCCGGCCCGCACCCGCTGCCCGCGCACCACTGCCGGACGCTGGTTAATGCAGGTGTCTTGGTTGCTGCGCATAAACTTGCGCAAGCGATACTCGGTCTGCGTGCCGTCGTCCTCTTCCACCACGATCCGGCTACTGGTGGCGCTGACCACAACACCATCGCGGCGCGCGACCACCACCTGACCGCTATCGCGGGCAGCGCGATACTCCATACCGGTGCCGACGATCGGTGCATCGGGCCGCAGTAACGGCACCGCCTGCCGCTGCATGTTCGATCCCATCAGGGCGCGGTTAGCGTCATCGTGCTCAAGGAAGGGGATGAGCGAGGTCGAGACGCTTACCACCTGCTTGGGCGACACGTCCATATAGTCTACCCGCTCGACTCGCTCGGTGACGAAATCCTCACCAAAGCGGCACGAGACGGTCGTTTCGAGGAAGCGATTATGTTCATCAAGTGGTGCGTTGGCCTGCACAATCACAAAGCGGTCTTCCTCATCGGCGCTGAGGTAATCGACCTCTTGCGACACCACCGGGCGGATCTTGATATGCTTAATCGGCAATGAGACAATCCGCTCGGCCAAGGCACGGTTAATCTCGGTGCCAGCCTCGGCGATCACCTCATCGGTATCAGGATCGACAATATCCTCGCGCAGGATCTGGCCACGCAGCAGCCCGATCGTAATCTGGCGGGCAATCTGGTCATCAACCCGCGTGCCCTTGGCCGCAATCAGCTCGCCGGTGCGCAGATCGCGCACATCGCGCAGCAACACGCCCTTCTCTTTCCAGACCTGCGCGTTATCGACGCTGTTATACACCTTGCGGTACGGCGTCTCGAGGAAACCCATCTCGTTGACGCGGGCGAAGGTGGACATCGTACCGATCAGACCGATATTCGGGCCTTCCGGCGTTTCAACCGGGCAGATGCGGCCATAGTGCGAGTGATGCACGTCGCGCACTTCAAAGCCGGCCCGATCGCGCGAGAGACCGCCGGGGCCGAGGGCCGACAAGCGGCGCTTATTGGTCAGCTCCGCCAGCGGGTTGGTCTGATCCATAAACTGGCTCAACTGCGAGCCACCAAAGAACTCACGCATTGCCGCCACTACTGGCCGGATATTCACCAGACCGTTCGGAGTCGCACTGGCCGGCTCTTGCAGCGACATACGCTCTTTGACCACCCGCTCGAGGCGGAGCAGACCAACGCGGAACTGCTGCTGGATCAACTCGCCAACGGTGCGCACGCGGCGATTGCCGAGATGGTCAATGTCATCGGGGCGACCATGACCATTGTTGAGCAAAATCATCTGCTCGACAATGCGGAAGATGTCGCGCGGCAACAGCACCCGCACGCTCAAATCGGGCGCCTTCGCGCCATCGCGGCGGGCATCGCGCTCCCAGAGGTTCTTGTTCAACTTATAGCGGCCCACCTTCGCCAGATCGTAGCGACGCGGGCTAAACAGCAACGACTCGATCAGCGAACGCGCATTCTCAAGCGTCGGCGGATCGCCGGGGCGCAAGCGCTTGTACAGCTCAAGCAGCGCCTCTTTCGCGTTGCGCGACGGATCCTTATCGAGTGTCGCCTGAATATACGGGTGCTCAGCCACCGTGTCAACGTGGCGGAACAACTCGAGGATCTGGTCGTTGTGGCCATACTTATCCAGCTCATTATCCGGCGCCCAACGCCCGCTGCCATCTTCTTCGGCCAGCCATGCACTAATCGCGCGCAGCAGAATCGTGACCGGAATCTTGCGCTTGCGATCAACCTTGACGCTAATCACATCGCGCTTATTGGTCTCGAATTCAAGCCATGCGCCGCGGTTCGGGATCAGCTTGGCCGTATGCAACGCACGGCCACTGGTCGGATCCTTCTCATCTTTGAAATAGACGCCGGGCGAGCGGATCAACTGCGACACCACCACCCGTTCGGCCCCGTTGTAGACAAAGGTGCCGTTATCGGTCATCATCGGGAAGTCGCCGAGAAAGATCTCAGACTCCTTAATTTCGCCGGTGGTGAGAATGCGCAATTCCACCCGCACCCGCAATGGCGCGGCGTAGGTCAGATCGCGTTCACGGCACTCGAACTCGTCGTAGCGCGGCTCGCCGAAGGTATAATCGCGGAAGTGGAGCTCAAGATTCTTACCGGTAAAATCGGTAATCGGCGAGATCTCATCGAAGAGTTCGCGCAGCCCCTCACGTTTGAACCATTCAAAACTCTTGAGTTGGGTTTCGATCAGCAACGGCAGATCAATCGCGTCCTTAATCCGAGCAAAGGAACGACGCTCGATCCGGCGCGACCGGCGACCATCGGCGCCCGGGTCGATCGGGGCGATCAGCGGCTGAAGGACCACGCTCTCAATCAACGGGGGCATACGCACCTCTCCTCTATCACTGATAAGTGGGCTCACGGCGCTCCGTGGCAACCAGTTTCGTCAAAAAAAACAGAAACAGCCGTCCTGCCGCTCTCCCTTCAGCGGGTTACCGGCAGACTGGCACACGTCTCGTTCGCTGTTCAATATTCGTTACGCCCCGCACGGGGACTTCCTGCCATCGTGCTACTCACGCTTGTCGGCGCGCATCTTATAGATCGCGAAAGACAATGATACCACGTACTTGCGAAAAGATCAAGGAGGTTTTTAAGCGAGTCTGTGTCTTGTTGTAGGTAGTATACCATGAGTAGAGCGTGATTTGGCCCTCACCCCCATCCCCGATCCCACTGGCTAGGCAAAGGCGGTCAACGCAAAGGCGCTGTAGAGCCGGACGGCTGTCCGGCTCCGCAAAGGACGCGAAGACCGCAGAGGGTTTTGAGAACCCTCACCCCCAGCCCCTTTCCCACTGGCGTGGGAGAGAGGCGCTACGGGGATCCGCGCTAGCGATGCCTCGCCACCCAGCGGCTCCCCCTCTCCCGCCTCACGGCAGGAGAGGACCGGGGGGTGAGGGCCAGCCTGCACCTCAGTCTTTGCA
Organism: Chloroflexota bacterium; assembly: GCA_030550625.1. Classification (GTDB taxonomy): domain Bacteria; phylum Chloroflexota; class Chloroflexia; order Chloroflexales; family Chloroflexaceae; genus Chloroflexus. Next base: position 9,807 of record JAUQOZ010000110.1, read on the forward strand.
ACAATAGCAGCCTCGCACCCACCCCTGCCGGCGCAGGCGCCTGATCGTATCGTTGCTGTCCATGCAGCATTGAATCTAAGCAGTGGTATGATGAACCACAGAGTGGTGAACACGCGCCGGCGCTCACCGACGGCGCTCAGACAGGAGATATTGCCGCATGAACGAACCCGTGACAACGACCATCGATCAGTTGTGCGCTAACGCCATCCGCGCGCTGGCCATTGACGCCGTCCAACAAGCCAACAGCGGCCATCCCGGTATGCCGCTTGGCATGGCTGATGCCGCTTATGTACTGTGGACTCGCTTTCTTAAGCACAACCCCGCTGATCCCCATTGGCCCAACCGCGACCGGTTTGTGCTGTCGGCTGGCCACGGATCGATGTTGCTCTACGCTTTGCTCCATCTTACCGGGTATGATCTGCCGTTGGATGAACTGAAGCAGTTTCGGCAGTGGGGCAGCCGCACGCCCGGCCATCCTGAATACCACGAGACGCCGGGGGTTGAGATGACCACCGGCCCGCTGGGGCAGGGGATTGCCACAGCGGTTGGGATGGCGATTGCCGAACGTTGGTTGGCGACCAAGTTTAACCGGACTGGCTTTCCGGTCGTTGATCACTATACCTACGTCATTGCCAGCGATGGCGATTTGATGGAGGGCATCTCGCACGAAGCGGCCAGCTTGGCCGGCCATCTGCGGTTGGGCAAGTTGATCGTGCTGTATGACAGCAACGATATTTCGCTCGTTGGGCCGACCAAACTGGCGTGGAGCGAGAACGTGGCTGAGCGGTTTGCCGCTTACGGCTGGCAGGTGTTGTACGCCGATGGTCACAATATGTCGTCGGTGGCCTTGGCGTTAGCCGAAGCGATCGCTGACAGCGAACGGCCCTCGCTGATCATTACTCGCACCGTGATCGGGTACGCCAGCCCGCGCGCTGGCAGCCACAAAGCCCACGGCGAGCCGCTCGGCGTCGAAGGAGTGCGCTTGACCAAAGCGGCGCTCGGTTGGCCGCAGGAGCCGCCGTTCTACGTGCCTGATGAGGTCTACGACCACATGCAATTAGCGGTTGAAGTCGGCGAGGTGCGCCAACGCGAATGGGAGGCGATGCTGCGCCGCTATCGGGCTTCGTACCCCGAACTGGCCGCCGAATGGGATCTTTTGCAAGCGGGTGGCTTGCCCGACGGCTGGGAAGTGGCGCTGCCGGTCTTTGCCCCCGATCCGAAGGCCAAAGGCACTCGCACCGCCTCTGGCGCGGTCTTGCAGGCGCTGGCCCCGATCTTGCCCGGTTTGCTCGGTGGTTCGGCTGACCTCCACACCTCGGATTTTACCTATCTCGAAGGGCTGGGTTCGATCAGCGGCGACCATTTTAACGCGCGCAACCTGCACTTTGGCGTGCGCGAACACGCCATGGGCGCCATTCTCAACGGTATGGCGCTGCACGGCGGCATCATTCCCTATGGCGGCACCTTTCTCGTGTTTAGCGACTATATGCGCCCGTCAATCCGGCTAGCGGCATTGATGGGGTTGCGCGTCATTTACGTCTTTACCCACGATAGCATCGGTGTTGGCGAAGATGGCCCCACCCACCAGCCGGTCGAGCATCTGGTGTCGTTGCGCGCGATTCCCAACCTGTTGGTCGTGCGTCCGGGTGATGCCAACGAGGTAGCGATGGCATGGCGATTGGCCCTCCAACGTACCAATGGCCCCACCGCGCTGATCCTCTCGCGCCAGAATGTGCCGACGCTCGACCGCACCCAGCTCGGCGCTGCCGATGGCGTGCTGCGCGGCGGGTATGTGTTGCGCGCCGCCGATCCGCCCCAAGCGATCATCATTGCCACCGGCTCGGAAGTGCAAATTGCGTTGGCTGCGGCGGAGCAATTGGCGCATGAGGGCATTGCAGTGCAGGTGGTCAGCATGCCCTGCCGCGAGCTGTTCGATCAGCAAGAGCAGGCCTACCGCGATCGGGTGTTGCCGCCGCTGGTCAAGGCGCGGGTCGTGATCGAGGCTGGCCGTTCGCTCGGTTGGGAACGCTATGTTGGCTGCGACGGCGCGATCATTGGCGTCGATCGCTTCGGCGCCTCCGCGCCATTCCAGCGCCTCTACGCCGAATTTGGCCTGACTGCCGAGCGCGTGGTGGCGGCGGTGAAAGAGCTGCTTGCACGGCCTTGATGAGGAGTGAGGCAACACTTGTGGAGTGCGGCAGTCACACTGCCGCACTTTCTTTATTGTTGCATGCACGTTTGCCTGTCCACGTCCGCAGCGCACTGCGATCAGCTTGCAGGCATTGGCATACCGCAGAAGTGCCGGATTTAGCTGACGGTTGCAGGTAAGCTCCTGTGGCAGCTTGCGTTGCTTCTGCGTTGGTATCACTCTCTGCCGGCGAGCGGCGGGCTTGCATGCATCTGTCGCATGTTGCGGCGAACCACATCCTCCATCCGCTTAACTTTTTTGTCACCTTTATTGTCCTTATTTATTCATCACCGCCACATTAATGCTTGCTATGCTCATATCTGAGCTTCCCCTCTCTCATTGTCAACGCTCACCTGTGATTTGTCGCCCACGATCACAATCTAACCTAAGGAGCAGCTATGCGTTTATGGCGGTTTGTGATTGCCATACTGGCAATCGGCTTGGTGATGGGCAGTATGCCGGCGGTGAGTGGCGCCCGCGTCGTGATCACACCAGAAACGGCAGCCGGTATTGCACTCAACAGCGTGGTTGGCGATAACGATGAGCGTATCAGTTTTGCCGCGCCGGCCCTCGATGCATTTGAGCCGGATGTGGCCTACAACCCGGTGACGAATCAATACCTTGTCGTGTATGCTCGCCAGCGTGCCGGCGGCGGTGCGAATGAATTTGAGATCTACGGCCAGTTTGTTGATGCCGCTACCGGCGCTTTGGTGGCCCCTACTGCTCCCGGTGCGGAGGTGAGCGGCGCCGCTTTCCGCATTAGCCGCAATGGCAACGATCTGCTAACCGATCCGTTTGATGCGTATAGCCCCGCAGTAAGCTATAGCGCCCGTGATAATGTTTTTCTGGTGGCGTGGACGGCTGACAATACGAATCCGCTGATCGATTGTAATGATCCTAGCGCTGGCCGGGCCGGTTATCGCGCTGGCGGCGCGTTCGAGATTTATGTGCAAGTGGTAGCGGCTGATGGCGATCTCTTGATCCGTGATGAGTGCGGCAATCCGCAAGATGATCGCATTTCGGAAATAAATGTCTTATTTTACCGCACGAATTTTGATGGCCGGAATCCAGATTGGGATGCCTTCTCGCCCGATGTGGCCTACAATAGCCAGAATGGCGAATTTTTGATCTGTTGGTCGGATGATCGAGCGAATGGGTTTCTCTCGCAACCCTTTGCCGAGCAAGGAGGTGAGTTTGAGATTCGCTGCCAGCGCTTCTCGCTTGATCCCCATCCAACCCGCCGCTTCATCGGCCAGATTGGCCCCAACGACTTCCTGATCAGCCGGGCCGGTTTTGATACCAGCGTGGCTGCTGATCGCCCCAACTACGATGCGGTGACGCCAGCGATTGCCTACAATAGTGTTGATAACCAGTGGTTTGTGGTCTGGTCAGCCGATAACAATGCCAGCGGCGTCGAAGATGGCGAGTTCGAGATTTACGGGCAGGTGCTGGCTGCTGATGGCACACAGGCCCATCTTTTGCCCGGAATCGGCAGCAACTATCGCGACGACCACCGGATCAGCCAAGTAGGCGAGAATACGGGTTGCGCGAATGCCAGTTGCGATGCCTATCGCCCGGCTGTCGCCCACAACCCTGATCGCAATCAGTATCTCGTGGTATGGTTTGGTGATGAGACCAATGGTTTTGACGAGGTGTATGCCAGCCTCCGCCAGCCTACCGGTTTTGGCACCAGCGTCAGTGGGCAGCGGGTCAGTTTTAGCTCTAATGGCGTCGATAATCGCTTCAAGGGCCTCGATGTCGATGTGGCCTATGATCCCTTCAACCGCGAATGGTTGGTGGTGTGGCGTGGCGATCCTACCGTGAACGATCGCTTCGAGATCTATGGCCAGCGGTTTAATGCCGATACCGATGGCAGTGCGCCGTTGGCGCCAGTTGGCGGCGGTAACTTCCTGATTGGCAGCACACCGGCGCTCGCGCCGAACGCATTTCAAGCCAGTACGAGCGGCTTAGCTCGCCCGTTGCCGGCTGGTGAAGCGGAAATCGCCAGCTCGACCACCTTCAATCCGGTCAACTGGCACCGGGTGGCGCCACGAGTCGCTGCTACCGGTACCGGCCGCTTTATGACAGTCTGGGCTGGTTATCTGAATGGGGTGGCCGCCGATCGCCAATTTGAAGTCTTTGGCCGGCGGCTGAGTTTTGTGCCTCCCACCGTGCAAGCGGTCGCGCGCAGTGATGGGTCTGCTGTTGCGCCATTGAATAATGGCGATCTCGTCAATGCCCCGATCAATGAACTACGCCTCACCTTTGCCGAACTGCTGCGCAATGGCGATAATCTAACTAATTATCGCCTCGTGACCGGCGTTGCTGCCGCTTGTGCCAGCGCTTCCGGCAGTTTGATCAACCAAGCGCTTGTCAATGGCGCTACCACGACTATCATTCCAACATCCCAACCCTTGCCCGATGGCCAATACACCCTGATTGCCTGCGCCAATCTGACCAGCGTTGGCGGCATTACGCTGGGAAGCGATGTGGCTGTTACATTCACTATTGATACCACGCCGCCAGTGCTCGATCTGCCAGCCGATCAAATAGCTGAAGCGACTGGCCCTGATGGCGCGATTGTCAATTTCGCGGCCAGCGCTGCCGATGCTATCGCCGGTGATGTGCCAATCAACTGTACGCCGGCGAGCGGCAGCCTCTTCCCGCTCGGCGTGACGACCGTCACCTGTACGGCAACCGATGCTGCTGGCAACACGGCCAGCGGCAGCTTTACGGTGACGGTCGTGGATACAACTGCCCCCACCTTGACGCTGCCCGGCAATCTGACCCGCGAGGCGACTGGCCCCGGTGGAGCAGTGGTGACGTTCTCGGCCAGCGCGGCCGATGCAGTGTCGGGGGCAGTGCCGGTGAATTGCGCGCCGGCGAGCGGCAGCCTCTTCCCGCTCGGCGTGACGACCGTCACCTGTACGGCAACCGATGCTGCCGGCAATACGGCTAGCGGTAGCTTTACGGTGACAATCACACCATCCGGTGCGCCACCTATCGAGCCGCCACGCTATAGTCTCTTTATGCCGATGATTGCGCGCTAGCTGATTCTGCCATCGCGTATTGTCATTGCGTAGTTGTGGAGGCTCCCAGCAGTGCTGGGAGCCTCTTGTTCGCAGTGGCTAGCCGGCTGATGCGTAGGCATGAGCGTTGATCATCGCTGTTCTTGCTCAAGCGAAACCGTATGAGCAAGCTGTGCTTGAGGGTTAGGCTTTGGGATCGATCAACCCATGTTCGGCTAAAAACCGGCCGACCCTTGCCCGGAACGCATCAGGATTGCGCCACGCAATGAGATGGCCCGCCTCTGGTTCATACACAATGCGCGCGCCGCGAATGCCAACTGCCACCGCGCGGGCCTGCTCATCAGGAACGAACGGATCTTTTCCGCCGTGAAAGATGATGGTAGGAACCTTAATCTGATCAAGGCATGGCGCAACTAACGCCTCTTGTGCTGCCAATTGCTCAATCACCGACTCGACGCCAGCATTCAGAATCGGCCACCAATCAGCGCCGTGCTGGCTGGCCATATAGCGGTGCCAGCTTGGTGACATACTGGCGGTCGCATTGCGGTGCGCCTGATACGTGGCCGCTGTCACGCGAGCGAAGACGCCATCAAGGATCAGAGCAGCGATCAGATCAGGTCGAATGCAAACGGCGTTCAGCGCGCTAATTCCCCCTGCGCTCATGCCAAAGACGGGCACTGGCGCATGGAACAGACCGGCCAATGCATCGGCCACTGCTTCCCCCTGCATCGCAAAATAGCGGCTGGTAAAGAGATCTGGCGGGCGCGCTGATCCGCCGTGGCCGAGCAGGTCAAATGAATAGACCGTAAATTCATCAGCAAAGCGCTGCGCGAGTCGCACCTGTGTTGTGGCGCTGTAGGTATTGCCATGGATTAACACAAACGGCGTGCCGTGGCCGGCGATGAGATAGTGAAGCGCTCCGTGGCGTGTGGCAATTGTTGGCACTGTTGTTACTCCAGAATTGTTGCTAGTAATTGTAGTAATGCCTTAAATCATTACAGTTATGTTATGAAGAAAGTTAATTTTTGGTAGTACTACAGTCCTAGTTAAATATAGTTCAAAAAGTATTGGCAATGTAGCCAATATATACTATAATTCGGCAAGAATTTACGTTCATGGCCCGTTGAACCTTTCCCCAGATCGCATACTCTTTGGGGCACGCCAAGGGAGAATCGCTATGCAACGTCGCATCACCATCGTGTTGCTGCTCATCTGGGCAGTTGTGTTAGCACTGCCTGCACTGGCATATCGTATTGCCAGTGCAGTTGAATTGCCGCCCACTGGTTCATCGTTCTATATCCAAACCTCAAGCCCAAGCCGTGCCTTATCTATCGGTGACTGGTATACCAATCCAGCCGGTGGCAATGGCTACCACTACTTTGCCCTCCACGTGCCTTGCAACTGGAATCCCAACATTCCCGTGCATATTGATCTGTTTCACCCTGATCTGAACAGCACTGCGGGCGGCGGAGTCGCCGATGAGTTGATCGGAACAGTGGGTATTACCTATACGACCACCTTTGAAGTTTATGATGTAGGAACGCCGCTTAATCCGCCAACTCAGCCGGCGCCGGGTGCGACCGGGTCACTGGTGCAACAGACGTATAATCCTAACACCATTGGGCCGCAATGGGTGCGCTTATATACGATAGCGCCGCCTGTTTCTTGCGGCTTCTATATTTTACGCGCTCAGACTGGCGGCAATGCTGACAATAGTTGGCGCTTGCGTTTTGGTACTGATAATGATAACGACCCCAACAATGCTCCTCCTCCCAATTACGACAACCCTGATGGGATTGAAGGCACTGGTGATGAATTGCTGATTGGGTTGGCGAGCACGTCGTATCAACACGATAATACGACTGTTCAATGTCTCACGCTTCGCCAGTATATTGCATCTGGTCAAGCGAGTGTGACGTTCCACAATTTCGATATGGATGGCGCAACGCGCGTGAGATATTATGCGCCAAGCGCTGCCTACGATCCGAATGCCTCGACCGGTGGTATTGTCGGGACGGTTTCTACAAATGGACGATGGAACAATAGCACCTCAGCGAATCGGGTCGGCGATACGATTCTAAATCCAGAACCCGGTTGGTGGCGGATTGTGACCTGTATCAATCGCAACAACCAATTTATTCAAGAGGGCCAAACCAATCTTCTCTCGTTCATTGAACCGCCGCCTGAGCCGGATATGACCATTGCCAAAGACGATGGCGTTTCAGTCACGGCTCCCGGCCAGACGTTGACCTACCAGATCCAGTTTTCCAATCAGTCGAACGTGACGCGCGTGCTGCCTGATGCGCGCCCCGGTGCGGCCTTCAATGTGGTTATTACCGATGCCATCCCGGCCCAGACGACCTTCGTCAGTTGTAGCCTAAATGGGCTAAATGGTTCGTGTAGCGAGAGCGGCGGCGTGGTAACGTTTACGTTGACTGATCCAGTTGCTGCCGGTGCTAGTGGGACGGTGCTGGTGACGGTGCAGGTCAATGCTGGCGCGACTGGTTCGATCACGAATACCGCGACGCTGAATTATCGCGATCAATTGGGCAACCAGTATCCACCGGTTTCGGCCTCTGATACGAATACGATTCCGGCCCAACCCCTGATGGAGCTGAGCAAGAGCGACGGTTCGACGGTGACCGCTCCCGGCCAGACCCTGACCTACACCTTGGTGTTTACCAACACCGGGGTGGGCGAAGCGCGGAATGTGACCTTGACCGATACGCTGCCGGCAGGGGTGAGCTATCAGAGCTGCTCGCTCGGCAGTCTCGCG
>JAUQOZ010000362.1 GCA_030550625.1 Chloroflexota bacterium
ATGACAGGTGGGGGGGCGCGGCGCTTTCCGGCTGTCATTGCGAGGGAGCGGCAGCGTCCAGCGAAGCTGGGAGCCGCCCGACCGAAGCAATCTCCCCCGCTTCAGCGCCAGCAACCTCTCTTCATCATCCCTCCCGTGCTCGCGGGAGATTGCTGCGCCGCCTCTGGCGGCTCGCAATGACAGGTGGGGGGCGCGGCGCTTTCCGACGGTCAGTGCGAGGGGGGCGTAGCCCCCGAAGCAATCTCCCCCTTCAGCGCCAGCAACCTCTCTTCATCATCCCTCCCGTGCTCGCGGGAGATTGCTGCGCCTTCATCGTAAAAACCGTGAACAAACCCTGTTGACAGACACCCCCATCTGTCTTGATACTAGAGATACGAGATGGCGCACAACAGCTTGACCGCCATACGCCGTAACCGGCCAAAAGCCAGCAACCCTTTCGCGTGCCATCGAGACCCAGAAAACACCTACGCTTGGAGGTCTAACATTCGTGGTTGCGCCACTCTCTGCGACAACCCTTGCCGGCCTGATCGATGACTTTTTGGCCGAATATACCGCAGCACACCCAGCGCAAGCCGCTGCGAGCGGATTGCCGCCGCCGTCTGTGATCGGTGAACATAGCCCGGCGGCAATCGCGGCGCGGCTGGCCCGTTACCGGGCTTTAGCTGTGGCGTTGAGTCACATGACGCCGCACACCGTCGCCGAACAGCTCGACCACGCCTTGTTGAGTTGGCAGCTCGAATGGGCCATCTGGCAACTGAGCACGTTACAACTGCACCGCCGCGATCCCCGCTACTATGCCGGGCTGGCGTTTCTTGACCCGCGCCGGTTAGAGACCAGTGATGAAGCCGAATGTGACGCGCTCTTGGCCGAACTGCGCGCCATTCCCGGCCTGTTGGAAACCGCGCGCGCCAACCTCCGCCGTCCCCTGAGCCGGCTCGCGATCGAAGAGGCGCTGATTGCGCTCCAACTCACCGCCGCCACGCTCAATAGCACCCATCTGCCCAACCGCGAGTTGCGGGCCGCTGCGCGTGCAGCGCTCACCGCGCTGGCGGCGTTCAGCCATTTTTTACAGGTGGAACACCTGCCTGCCGCCATTGAGGAAGTGGGTCTCGGCGCCGCTTACTTCAGCGATTGGCTGCGGCTAGCTGAACAGATTAGCCTATCGCCGGAACGGCTGCGCGCCTTGGGCGAAACCGAACTGCGCCGGCAGCGCGATGTCTTGAGCGCGCTCGCACCGCACCGCGACTATCGCCGGCTGCTGCGCGAACTGGCCGCCGACCATCCGCCGGCTGAGCAGGTGTTAGACGAATTGCGTCGCTGGATTGCCCATGCGCGCACCCTGCTCGCTCGCCACGAGCTGGTGAGTCTGATCGACACAACGTTACCACAGGTGACGATCTCGCCACCGTTTGCTCGCTGGGCGGCGCTGAGCCTCATCCCGCCGGGTCGGAGCAGGCTAGCGCAAGTGGCCGTCAGCCTGCCTGATCCAACATGGCCAGCTCACGAACAAGCGGCATGGTTGCGCGCCTTTGGCCGGTCAGCGCTGGCAGTCGCCGCCCTCCACGAAGCCTACCCCGGCCATTACCTGCACCTTGCCTTTATCGCGCGCGCGCCGGGCCGGTTGGCCCGCCACTTCTGGAGCGTGTGCCATCTCGAAGGCTGGGCGCATTATGTCGAACAGATGACAGTGGCTGCCGGCTTTGAGGGAGAAAATCCCCGGCTCGCAGCGGCGGTGGCTGGCGAGGCCCTCTTGCGCGCCTGCCGGCTGGTCGTAGCGGTGGATCTACACACCGGCGCGACCGATCTCGCCGCTGCCGCCGAGCGATTTCGCGCCGAGGCCGGGCTCGAGCCACCGCTCGCCATGCGCGAAGCGCGCCGGGCTGCGCTCGATCCGGGGGTCATCTGCTATACTGTGGGCCGCTTGGCGATCATGCGGCTACGCGAACGGATGCAACAACGCTGGGGCGAACACTTTTCGCTGCGCCGCTTTCACGACGCCGTCCTGTCATTTGGCGCGCCGCCCTTGCCAGTGCTGAGCCGGCTGCTGGCGGCAACCGATATGCTATAATGCGTTTCTACAATCGCGTCTGGGGGACGGGCGCGCCCGCCGCGCCTGCCGGGGAGCCATGTGTGCCTGCGCGTCCATTTCTAAAGTGGGCTGGCGGTAAAAGCCAACTCTTGCCAGAGCTATCACGGCGGATTCCCGAACGCTTTGGCCGCTATCACGAGCCGTTCGTGGGCGGCGGCGCCCTCTTCTTCTACCTTTGGAACCAAGGCCGCTTGCAGCATGGCGCAATCTTGAGCGATGTGAACCCGGAGCTGATCGATTGTTACCGGGCCGTGCGCGATCAGGCCGAAGAGCTGATCGACCTGCTCCAGAGTCTGCGCCCGTATGCCACCGACCGCGACTTCTTTTACGAGATTCGCGGCTGGGATCGCCGGCCCGATTTCACCCAGCGTCCGCTCGTCGAGCGCGCTGCCCGCACCATCTTCCTCAACCGCACTTGCTACAACGGCCTTTACCGCCTCAACAACAAAGGCCAATTCAACGCCCCGTTCGGCTACTACAAAAACCCGCTGATCGTTGATAGCGACAACCTGCGCGAAGTGAGCCGGGCCTTACGCCACGCCGAACTGCGCGTTGCCGACTTCGCCGCCGTGCTCGACTATGCCCACGCGGGAGATTTCATCTACTTCGACCCACCCTACGTCCCCGTCAGCCCCACCGCTTCGTTTACCAGCTACACCCGGCGCGGGTTCGACGAAACCGAGCAGCGCCGGTTGGCTGCTGTCTTCCACCAACTGGCAGCGCGTGGCTGTTACGTGATGCTGTCCAATTCATCGACGACGCTGGCCCATCAATTATATGCCAATGCCTATGAGGTGGATGTGGTGCTGGCCAGCCGCAAAATCAACTGTGACGGCAAACGGCGCGGGTTGGTCGAAGAGTTGATCGCGTGCAGCTTTCCCACCGGCATCGTGGCGCGGTACGATCTCGCCAGCGACTGAATGACGCTTGAAGTGTCAAACATTTTGTCGCGTCCTTTTGCTGCGCAGCAAGGCATGGGATCAAGCAAAGATCTACCTCATGCACAACTTTTGCACAGGCAAAATATTTGACAGTTCGCCGATTTCTGTGCTACTATTCCCGAAGTTATCACGCACAGATCTCAGTTGCATGGTTGTGTCTAAGCGACGAAACAAGCCCACGGCGGGTAGTGGAGAGCTGGCATGAAGTTGCATGAATATCAGGCGCGCGAACTCTTGGCGCGCTACGGCATTCCGGTGACCGGCGGCGGAGTGGCAGTCACGCCAGCCGAGGCGCGCGCCATCGCCGAACAAATTGGCGGGCCGGTGGTGGTGAAAGCGCAAGTGCATGTCGGTGGGCGCGGCAAGGCGGGTGGCGTGAAGTTGGCCCAAACTCCAGCCGAGGCCGAGCAGGTGGCGGGGCAGATTTTGGGCATGAATATCAAAGGGTTGACCGTTGAGAAGGTGCTGGTTGCCGAAGCGGTCAGCTACGAGCGCGAGATCTATCTGTCAGCCATTCTTGATCGCGGCAGCAAGCGGATCACGATGATCGCCTCAGCCGAAGGCGGCGTCGAGATCGAAGAGGTGGCTAAGACGAACCCTGCGGCAATTATCAAGATTTCCGCCCACCCGACAATGGGCTTGCTCGATTTTCAAGCCCGTGAGCTAGCCTTCCGCATCGGGTTGCGCGACGGCAAGCAAGCGCGCCAATTCGCCCAGATCGCCAGCGCGCTGTACCGGGCCTTTGTCGAGAACGACGCTTCGCTGGCCGAGATCAACCCGCTGGTGGTGAAGGCTGACGGCAGCCTGCTTGCGCTCGACTCGAAAGTGCTGCTCGACGAGAGCGCCCTCTTCCGCCACCCCGAACTGGCAGCGCTCCGCGATCCCTCCGCTGACCCAGAAGCCGAACGGCGTGCGCGCGAGGCCGATATTACCTACATCAAACTCGACGGCAACATCGGCTGTATGGTCAACGGCGCCGGGTTGGCGATGGCGACGATGGATGTGATCAAGCTGTCGGGCGGCGAACCGGCCAATTTCCTTGACATCGGCGGTGGGGCCGGCAAAGAGAAGGTCAAAGCAGCGTTGCAGATCATTCTCTCTGATCCGAACGTCAAGGCGGTGTTGTTCAACATCTTTGGCGGCATCACCCGCGTTGACGAAGTCGCGCGCGGCATTCTCGCCGCTCTCGAAGAGGTGCCCACCGACGTGCCGATGGTGGCGCGGCTAGTCGGCACCAATGAAGAGGCCGGACGAGCATTGCTGGCCGGTTCTAAGCTGATCCCGGCGGCCACGCTGGCCGAAGGCGCCCAGAAGGCAGTAGCGGCGGCCCGCGGCGAGTTGTAGGTTAGCCGTCTAGCTCGCGGCGCGCAGCGGCAATGAGCGCCCGTTCGCGGCGATCAATCGTCTCACGGGCGAGTTGGTCGAGCCGCCAGCGCCACTCATCAATGATGGCGGCGGCGCGCGCACCCGCTGCCGCCCCCATCTCGGCCAGCCAAGCTCGATCGCGAGCCAGCAGTGCCAGTTGCAACTCGACTTCGGTGTAGCGGCAGGCCACAAACGGCAACCGCTCCGCCCGCGCCGGCGGATAATCAGTACCGGCGACGAGTTGCAGCGGTTCACATTTGAACAAACCGGCTAGCAGCGTGATGGTGCGCTCGCCGGGCACCGACAGCCCCAACTCGATGTGAGAGACTGCCACCCGCGAGATGGCCAGACGCTCAGCTAGATCCTGCTGCGTCCAGCCAAGGTTGGTGCGTAACCGGGCAATTCGTTGGCCAATCGGTTCTTCAGTAACGGTCATGGTAACTCACTTAGCAGACGCGATCCGCCAATCCGTTGTATAGTAGCATCGTTTAAGTCGCCGTGGCACATAGCCGCTGGCGTGTCGCACTGCTCATGTGAGAGGATAACGAACAATGGCTCCGAAACGCGCATTGATCACCGGCATTACCGGGCAAGATGGCAGCTATCTCGCTGAGTTCTTGCTGGATAAAGGGTACGAGGTGATCGGCATGGTGCGGCGCTCGAGCACCGTCAATTTCGAGCGAATTAAGCATATTCAAGATAAACTGACCCTTGTCAGCGGCGATTTGCTCGATGAGGTGTCGCTGATTCACATTTTGCGCGAGCATCGCCCGCACGAGGTCTACAATCTCGCGGCGCAATCCTTCGTACAGACCTCGTGGCCGCAGCCGGTCTTTACCGGCGAAACCACCGCGTTGGGCGTGACCCGTTTGCTCGATGCGGTGCGGATCGTGGATCCCGACATCCGGTTTTATCAGGCGTCGAGCAGTGAAATGTTCGGCAAAGTGGTGGAGGTGCCGCAGAAAGAGACAACGCCATTCTACCCGCGCAGCCCCTATGGGGTCGCCAAGGTGTATGGTCACTGGATTACGGTGAACTATCGCGAAAGCTACGGGATGCACACCACCTCGGGCATCCTGTTTAACCACGAGAGTCCGCGGCGCGGGCTTGAGTTTGTCACTCGCAAGATTTCGCACGGTGTGGCGCGGATTAAGCTCGGGCTCGATGAGGAGCTGCGATTGGGCAACCTTGAGGCTCGGCGCGATTGGGGGTTCGCCGGGGATTACGTCGAAGCAATGTGGCTGATGCTGCAACAGGATCAGCCCGAAGACTATGTGATCGCAACCGGCGAAACGCATTCAGTCCGCGAGTTTTGCGAGTTGGCGTTTAGTTATGTCGGTCTTGACTATCGCGATTATGTGGTGATCGACCAGCGCTTTATGCGTCCCGCCGAGGTGGATCTGCTGATCGGCGATCCTTCCAAGGCTCGCCAGAAGCTTGGCTGGCAGCCACGCACCACGTTCCCCGAACTGGTGCAGATGATGGTTGAGGCCGACCTACAATTAGTTAAGGAGCAGATGCGATGAATCAATCCGAGACTCGGCTGATCGAGGAAGGATGGGCGGCATTGGTTGAGCGTCTGGGACTGGCAAACGCGAGTCGCTTCGTGATGTTGCTTGATCGGCGCACCGGCGGCGCGCGCCAACACCTTCAGTCATTGTGGGGTGTGAACCCGTTGCCGGTACGCCGGCCCCAACCACCAGTTACCAACCAGTCTGACGCCTAACCGCTCGCATCCGGTCTCTATGTGCCGCCCTGCCTTGATGATAGGCAGGGCGGTTTTCGTCTCAGCCACCGTTCCGCGTGCCTCCCGCACGCCGAAAATCACGCACCAGCAACCGCATGCGCCGTTGCCCGTTCCATTCATCAACTGCCAGTTGATAGGCGAGATCAATCGTTGGGTATCGCTGCAACGCCTCGGCTAAGTGGCCAAAATGAAAGCCGATCGCCTCGAACATGCTAGTGCCGGCGCGCACCCGCATACGCAGATGGGATCCATCGCTGGTCGGCTGAGGGTCAATGGCAGTCACGTTTGGCGCCATCAAGATCGGCTGCGGGTTGCCTTGCCCAAACGGCTCCAGTTGCTGGATACCGGCGTATAGCTCCCACGATAGCTCGGTCAGCGGCAACACCGCGTCAATCATAAGTTGTGGCACGAGTTGTTCGTCGCGCAGCGATTGCCGGCTTAAGGCGAGCAATCGCTGTTCGAGTGCTGGAATCTGCGCAGTGGCAATGGTAAAGCCGGCTGCCGCAGCATGGCCGCCGTAGCGCACAAACAGGTCGGCGCATTGATCGAAGATGTCAATGATGCTAAAACCGGGGATCGAGCGGGCCGAACCGCGCGAGGTTTCACTGCCTTGCTCGATCACCACCACCGGACGGTGGTAGGTCTCGGCGATACGAGCAGCGACCAGCCCGATCACACCGGCGTTGAATTCAGGGCTGGCGAGCACAATCAACGGTTGCTCAGCCCGCCCGCTCTGCGCAACCAGCTCTTCAGCTCGCGCCTGTAACTGGCGAGTGAGCGCCTGTCGCTCGCGGTTGGTGGCATTCAGTTCAGCGGCTAACCCATCAGCCGTTGCCCGATCGCTGGCCAGCAACAACTCGTAGGCGCGGCGGGCGTCGGCCAGCCGTCCGGCGGCATTGAGGCGCGGGGCCAACGCAAAGGCTATCGCGCCGCTATCGATCAACCCCGGCGCTAATCCAGCGGCGGCTATCAGCGCGCGCACACCGGGGCGCATCGTCTCGTTCAGTGCGATCAGGCCGGCCCGCACTAACACTCGATTCTCGTCGAGCAATGGCCCCATATCGGCTACCGTACCCAGCGCCACTAGATCGAGCATATCGCGCCCGCGCAAATTGGCCGGACGCTTACCGTAGCGCGCCAATGCCTGTATGAGCTTGAACGCAATCCCAACCCCAACCAGACCTTTAAACGGATACGCGCAATCGGGTTGCTTGGGATTAACGACCGCCAACGCCGGCGGCAGCTCGGCAGGCGGATGGTGGTGGTCGGTGACAATCACGTCGATCCCCAACCGATTCGCCTCGGCCACTTCGGCGTAATTCGAGATGCCGCAATCAACTGTAATCAGCAGGCGCACGCCATCGGCGGCCAACTGGCCGATTGCAACGTTGTTCAAGCCGTACCCCTCACGAGCGCGATGCGGAATGTACGGGCGGATCCGCCCGCCCATAGCGCCAATCGCTTGGGTCAGCAACGCGACTGCCGTTACCCCATCAACATCAAAATCGCCATAGACGGCCATCAATTCACCGCGATCGATGGCTGCGGCGATCCGGGCCGCGGCCTCGGCCATGCCGCGCATCTGGAACGGATCGTGCAAACCGGTAGCGTAATCGGCGGCAAGAAAGGCGCGAGCAGCAACCGGATCGCGCAATCCCCGCTGGTAGAGCAAGGTCGCCAGCAACGGATGCAGGCCAAGCTGTTCAACAAAAGAGGCGGGAGCCGGCGAGCGGAACTCCCAGCGCTGGCGGCGAGCTGACATACGCATCACTCCTGTCGTGAGCGGCAGAGTGCAGGCGGCTGTTATTATACTCCGCTTTCGCTCTGCCTGTATGAACGCTGTATTGGCACGGAATGATTGCCAGTTGGTAATATCATCGTGCTATTATGAATACCGCAGAGAATGCTGAATCGTTACGCCCAGATTTCTGTTCAATGAAATCACGTTTCATCAAACTGCTATTTTTAAGTTGGATATTGATCAGTTGCGCCGCGCCGCCGCCACCGCCAGCGTTACCGCCCCCTGCGCTGCTCCGTATCCTCAACTGGGACACCTATATCGATCCTGCATTACTCGATGCGTTTACTGACGAGACCGGCATTGGCATTGTCTACCACACCTACAGCAACAACGAAGAGCTGTACAACATCCTAACCACCGTCAAAGAGCCGTACGATGTAGTGATCGTCAGCGATGTGCTCATTGATCGCCTGCGCCGCGAGCAGCGGCTGGCCGTACTGAACCGTAGCCGGATCCCTAATCTGGCCAATCTTGATCCGGCATTTAATCGGATCGCAAGCGATCCGATCAATCGTTTCTGTGTGCCATATCTGTGGGGTGTACTTGGCTTTGGCTACCGCCAATCAACCCAGCGCCAACCGATTGCCAGTTGGGATGATGTGTTCGATCCGGCCCGCAGCAATCGCGTGGTGATGATTGACGATGCCCGCTTTGGGCTCGGCTTAGCATTGATCAAGCTAGGATTCAGCCCTAACACGAGTGATCCAGCCGCCATTGGCGCTGCTCGTGATTGGTTGCGCTCGCATGCCGGGCGTATTGTTCGTTTTGCCGGCGATGATGGGCAAACCTTCTTGGCGAGCGGCGAAGCCGATATTGCGATCGAATGGAGTGGCGATATTCTCCAAATAGCGAGCATTGATCCTGACATCCAGTTTGAAATTCCGGCCGAAGGCGCCATTTTCGTGGCTGACCATATGTGTGTGCTTGCCGATGCCGCTAACCACGCCGCCGCCGAGCAGTTTATCAATTTTATCTTGACGGCTGAACACGGTGCGGCTTTAGCAAACAAGACCCGCTATATTTCACCGAATCGCGCCGCCTTTGACCGTCTTGATGACGATCTGCGGCGCTTGATCCAACGCTATCAAGCCCTTGAACAAGAAGGTCGGTTATTACGTTTAGTCGATATTGACTCGGCAACCTACGAACTCTACCGTGCCGCTTGGGCGGAGGTGCGGCGATGAATGAGACCTCCCCTTCCTTGCGCCGCCGGCTCACAATTGGTATCGTGAGCGCAATCATGCTTTCGTTGGTGGTGTCAATCGGCGGCTTATGGATCCAAGCATCACTTCACCAACACACCACCGAGCGCCTCCAGCGTGCAGCACAAGCCCGCGAGGCGGCATTGTCGCTCAATATTGCCTTGTTGACGGCGCACCGCTATGATAGCGCTCTCCTCGAACTTGCGTATCGCAACCAACCCATCGAACCGCTCACGGTCGTTGCTTACACCACCACCTTGCAAGAAGTACGCCAAGCGTTTGGCAAGCTTGAAACGCTGAGCGCCGAATTCACCTCGCTCACACCATTTACACAGGAACTGGGGCAGATCCTCAATACGTATCAAACCACCCTTGCGCAGATTACGGCCCAGATCGAACAACGTCGCCGCATCGATGGTATTGAGCACCAGCTTCGTGAAGCGCGACGCGCCTTGTGGGTAACGCTCGATCAATACGAGAGCGCATTCCGCGAACGAGGTTTGCGGCTCGCGCTGGAAGAGCAGGCGTATTTGAGCACACACCGGCAGGAATATATTGACAATGTGCGCATCCAGCTCAACCAATTGCAAATGGCGGCCATGGGCTTGCCTGAATCAGAGCGCACCCTCCTCCAACAGCGGTTGAACGCCTATCTCAACACCTTCTTGCAACTGACCACGCTTGATCGGGAATTGCAACAGTATTCCATCACCCTGCAATACCACACCGACGATATGTTGCGCGCTATCGATGGCATTCAGCAGGTGATAACGACCGAACAAGATCATGCGGCTGCGATGCTCAATCTGGCGGACTGGATGAGTTATGGCTTAATCCTTTGGATGATCGGCAGCAGTGCCACGATCTTTGCGACGCTCGGCTGGTTCATCAATCGTCACATCACGCGCCCACTAACTACATTGACCTACGCAGCCAAACGGGTAGCGAACGGCTGGCGTGAAACACCGATCCCGATTGTTGGCGCTGACGAGATCGGCGATCTGTCCCGCGCCCTCGCCCGGCTCACCAATGAATTGAACGAAACGATTGCTAAACTTGAAGATCGGGTTGCTCAGCGCACGATCCAATTGCAACGCGCCCGCGCCCAAAACGAAGCCTTGCTTGCTCAGGAGCGCCGGCGCAGCCGCAGCGAACAGATTCTGATTGATCTGAGCCTTGCCTTGAGTCATCTGCCTGATGAAACGGCGATCTATCGGTGTGTGGTTGATACACTGGCGACTGGCAAAGAACCCGATGATCGCATCGGTGTGTACACGCGCGAACCAAATAGTCCTTTCTGGATAGCGCAAGCTTCTCATGGCTACCGGCAAAACCCACTGCTCAATTTAACCGTACCCCCAGCGCTCGAACAAGTGCATGCCAGCCCGTTTTATATCAATGACCTGAGTGTCTATCCTGTCCAGACTCTCCCTAACGCGCAAGGATCGGCCGCGATCGCAGTGATCCAGCTTCATCAGCAACCGCACGCGCTGCTAGTGATCTATCGCCCGCAACCCAACGCGTTTACCGACGACGAGATCGCCTATGTAGGCATTGCCGCCCGCTTGGCCGGGCAAGCGCTGACGCGAGTGCGGTTGGTGGGGTCGTTGCAACAAGCCAAAGAGGCCGCCGAAGCTATTAATCGCGAGCGCAGCGCCTTTCTGGCTCGCCTCGACCATGATGTGCGCAACCCGCTCAACACGATTATTGCGATGGGCGAAATGTTGCGCGAGGAGCTCACCGACCGCCCAGCAGCTTCCGAAGATGCTGGCACAATTGCCCGCGCTGGCCGACGTTTGCTGAGCCGGCTCAATATTCTGCTCGATAGCGCCAAGATCGAGTCAGGGATGCTCACCTTACAGCCCGAACCGTTCTCGCTCGATACCTTGCTTGATGATGTTCTGAGCGAGATTGAACCACTGATTCGCCACAACCATAACCGGCTCGAAATTGAGCGACCGCCGAACTTGGGCTTGATCGTTGCTGATCTGAATAAGCTGCGCCACGTGTTGATCCATCCGCTGCGCTTTGCTGCCGCCACGACTCGGCATGGCACTATCACGGTGCAAGTGCAGCGACAAACGGCTGACGCACAACGAGATGCGCTTGTAGTCACCATCTCCGATACCGGCGCAACGTTGAGCGAACGCCACCTCCAAGCCTTGCTCACCCCATTCGCACTACCGTCCGCCGGATCGCGTCGCGCCGACGAGGGGCAAGGGTTAGCGTTGAGTCGCCAATTGTGCGAGCTGATGGGAGGTGTACTGGCAGCCTATCCACACACGCCGGCCGGCATCAGTTTCACGATTCAAATACCGATCACGCTATCACGTGAACCTGATGATCCCGTTGCGCAAACCCACTATTGGCTGCAACCCGATATCGTGTTGGTGACCGCCATCGAAGCCCGTGTCCTCCAAAACGCACTCGAACAAGTGGGCTGGCAGGTGCAGCGGGCAGCGTCATTGGACGAAGCAATTGCGCACGTGCGCCGGCCACCATCCGCATTGCTCATCGATCTCCCGCGCGAGCGCGCGCCAGTAGAGGAGATGCTGCTGACCGCTGGTTGGGGTGCCGTCACTGTGATCTGGCTGTGCCATGCTGATAGCGGTGAGAGCGCGACGCTTTGCGCGCGGTGGCCGGGTGATGTGGAAGCAGTAATTCGCACCGTGAAGACAGTACTGCTACGACCACAACCGGCATCAAACACCATTTTATTGATTGAAGACGATACACCAACGCGCTTGATGATCCGGCATGCGTTAGAAAGCGAGGGTTGGCATGTGATTGAAGCTAGCGATGGCGTCACCGGGAAAACGATCTGGCTCAGCGCAAAGCCGGCGCTGGTAATACTTGATCTGATGCTGCCTGATGGCGATGGGTTAGCCCTCTTGCACCATATACGGCAAACAATGACTACGCCGGTTGTGGTCGTCACTGCCAAAACGTTACAATATGACGAGCTGAATACGCTCGCCAACATCGGCGCAAGAGTGTTGCAGAAGGGTCGCTACCGGCGCAGTGATTTGCTCGCCTTGGTGCGCACTTTGGCGAGATGAGCGTCATCTATGATATGGATAGCCTGATGATGGTCAGGGCGGGTTTGCAACCCGCCCTTGCCCTTCGCAATTAACCACCTACCGCCGCACAATCAGACGGCCAGCAACCAGTTGGCGCAGTCGCGCATTTGCGCCCTTCGCAATTAACCACCTACCGCCGCACAATCAGACTCTGCCCGGTCATATCAGACGCCGGCGGCAACCCCAACAGTTCCAACAACGTCGGCGCCACGTCAGCCAACCGCCCGCCGCCGCGCAGGCTCAGATCGTCTTTGCCGTAACCGGGGCCGCCGATCAAGAAACAAGGCGCGGGGTTGGTCGTATGGGCCGTGTGCGGGCCACCCGTCTCCGGATCGATCATCTGCTCGGCGTTGCCGTGGTCGGCAATCACCAGCGCCACCCCGCCGCGAGCCAAAATTGCTGGCACCACCTTCGCTAATCCGGCATCGACCGCTTCGCACGCCTTGATCACAGCGGGAATGCTACCGGTATGGCCAACCATATCCGGGTTAGCATAGTTGACCACAATGAAATCGTACTGGTCGCTCTCGATCGCCTGCAAGAGGGCCTCGGTTACTTCCGGCGCGCTCATTTCCGGCTTGAGGTCGTAGGTAGCGACTTTCGGCGAGGGAATGAGCTGGCGATCCTCGCCGGGAAACGGCTCTTCACGCCCGCCGTTGAGGAAGAAGGTGACGTGCGGGTATTTCTCGGTTTCGGCGATGTGGAATTGGCGCATGCCGGCTTGGCTAATCACCGCCGCCAACGGGCTGGTGACATAGCGTGGCGGGAAGGCGATCAATACCGGCAACCCCTCTTCGTATTGGGTCATCGTCACAAAGCACAGATCGCGCAACTGGCGATCACGTTGCCAAATCTGCGGCGGCAGCGGCTGGCCCTCGGCTTTTTGCCGCTCATAATGCTGGCGAATACGCTCGTTCAACTCCGGATCAACGAAAGCGCGGGTCAACTGGCGGCCCCGGTCGGGGCGGAAGTTGGTGAAGATCACCGCATCGCCGTCGCGCACGGTAGCGATAGGAGCGCCATCAGCACCGACGATCACGGTCGGCAAGACAAACTCATCGCTGACATCCTTTGCATACGAGGCTTCAATCGCCGCCCGCGCCGAAGACGCCTTTTCGCCGGCGCCATCAACCAATGCTGCATACGCCTTGCCGGTGCGCTCCCAGCGCTTGTCGCGATCCATCGCGTAGTAGCGCCCCGACACCGTGGCAATCGTTCCCACACCGAGCCGGTTCATCACCCCTTCCAGCGTATCGAGAAAACCAAGCGCGCTGCGCGGCAACACATCGCGCCCGTCGAGGAAGAGATGCAGGTAGACGCGGCGCAGTTGGTGGCGATGGGCTAATTCAAGCAAGGCATGCAGGTGATCCTCGTGGGCATGGACACCGCCGGGGCCGAAAAGACCCATCAGGTGCAGGGCCGAGTCGCGTTGTTTGACGTGCTCGATCGCCTGCAATAGGGCCGGATTGGTAAAGAAATCGCCATCGGCAATCGCTTTACTGATGCGGGTCAGCTCTTGATAGACAACGAAGCCGGCGCCGATATTGAGATGGCCGACTTCCGAGTTGCCGATCTGGCCTGCCGGCAAGCCGACATCTAACCCCGAAGCGCCCAAGGTCGTGAAGGGGCAGGTCGCCATCCACTCATCAACGTGCGGCGTATCGGCCAGATCAGCCGCATTGCCGGGGCCGGGAGGGGCGACGCCCCAGCCATCCATAATAATCAACACTACCGGACGGGGACGGGTCATACGGTTTTTCTCCTTATCCAAGCCCAAAGGCTACTTGCGCGATTCGCCATGCCGCCAGCAGGCCAAGCAGCGCCGCGCCTAAGAGCGGAACAACGGTTAAGATGATGCTCCAGATGCGTTCGCCCATGGGAGGATTGGCACTCACAAAGCCGCGCACGAGTTCGCGCTGCACCGCCTGCCAACCACCCCAGAGGGTCGCAATCGCTAACGCGGCAAAGACCAGCGCCGCACCCAACGCAATCAATGAACCGAGCAGCGCCATACGCTTCTCCTTAATCTGCGAACCCTAACCACACGAACGGAGCGAAATCTCAACTATTCCACCAGCCACCGTCCCGGATTGAGAATACCCGCCGGATCCCAACGCCGGCGCAACGCGCGCATCAAATCGATCGTTGGCGGCGGCGGCCCCCAGCGATCGATCCCGGCGGGGCCGCGTTCAACCACGGCGTAGCCATCCATCCCGGCGAGGGTTTGGCGGAGAGCGGGCAGGTGCGTTGCTGCCGCCACCGGCCAGCGCCCAACCATCAGGCCCAGACCGGGGAAGATGGAGAGGTGGGAAGGGGCCAACGCCGTCACCGCATCGACCGCCGCCGCCAGCATCCGCTCAGGCACGCCAATGCGCAGCACAAGAGCATCGTCCGGCGTGGATGGCACTGCCCACAGCTCACGATCATCGACGCTGAGCGCAACAGCCTCAGCACGAGCACAAGCAGCGGTCGCCAATCCCAGTTGGCGCTCGACGGCTGCGGCCACGCCGGCAAACCGAACCGCCAGCGTGACCGTCTCGGCCACGGTGATGACCAACGCAACCGGTTGCGACGGCGGTTGCCGGATGGCAGTAGCGGCGTGCAGCGCCGCGGCAGGGGTGGCAAAGACAGCCCGCACCGAGGCGATGCGTTCTGGTAACGGTGCGACTTTGAAGGTGACGGCAGCAATGACGCCAAGCGTACCGAACGCACCAAGGTGCAATTTATGATTGTCATAACCGGCCACATTCTTAACCACCCGCCCGCCGCTCTGGGCGATCCGGCCATCGCCGAGCACTACCCGCATGCCGAGCAGCCAATCGCGCGGCCCGCCATAGCCGAGCCGCAACGGCCCCCACGCCGCCGTTGCCAACAAGCCACCGATAGTAGCGGTCTCAGGCGCCGGCGGATCCCACGGCAGCCATTGCCCGCGCTCGGCCAGCACGGCCTGCAATGCGCCCAAGGAGATGCCAGCCTCGACCATCACGACCAGATCGGCGGGATGGTACTCGATCACCCGATCGAGCCGGCGCAGATCGAGAGCCAGATCGTAGCGTAGCGGCGGGTTAGTCAAAAACTGGCGCGTGCCGGCGCCCCACGGCGCCACTGCCGCTTGCGTACGGGATGCGGCAGCGAGCACCTCGGCCACTTCGGCCACGGTCGCCGGTTGCGCCACGTGGTGCGGCAACCGTTCACCGATCGCATACGCGGCAATTTGGGGCGTTGGTTGGGGAGATGCAACGTTCATCGTTATGCCTTTGCGCCGCCATCAAATCCATGCCCCGCGATCAACCGCTCGCAACGCGCCGCGCGCGTGACGAATATCAGCGCAACTGCTGCCGCTCGGCAACAACTTGCACGGATTCATCACGCCATCAGGGTCAAACACTGCCCGCACATCGGCAAAAGCGGCCAAATCAGCCGGGCCAAAGATCCATCCCAAATAATCGCGCTTCTCGATCCCGATCCCGTGTTCGCCGCTGATAGTGCCGCCAGCCGTGACACAGGCCTGTAAAATCTCTTCACTCGCCGCCACGGCCCGCTCAAGCGCGCCGGGATGGCGCAGATCGAACAGCAACAACGGATGCAGATTGCCGTCGCCGGCATGAAAGATATTGACGATGGTAATCTGATAGCGCGTCGCCACCTCTTCGGTAAGCCGGAGCAATTCCGGCAACCGCGACCGCGGCACCACACCGTCTTGGATATGGTAGTGGGGCGCAATTCGCGCGCAGGCGGCTAACGCACCCTTGCGCCCGGCCCACAACTTCGCCCGCTGCGCTTCATCTTGGGCGGCGCGCAACTCACGCGCGCCATACTGCCGGCACAACGCCGCGATCTGCTCAGCCTGCGCCGCTACCTCTTCACCCAAACCGTCAATTTCGATCAACAACACCGCCCGCGCCTCGGCTGGATAACCGGCATGCACCGCTGCTTCCACCGCCGCAATCCCCTGCCCGACCAGCATCTCGAGAGCCGCGGGCAGAATGCCGTGGGCAATAATCGCCGATACGGTCGTGCTAGCGGCATCGAGATCGTCGTAAATCGCAAGGAATGTGCGCACCGCTTCCGGGTTTGGCGTCAGCTTGACCAGCGCCTCGGTGACAATGCCCAGCGTACCTTCGCTGCCAATCATCACCCCAAGCAGATCGTAGCCGGGGGCATCGAGCACGGCG
The DNA here is from genome assembly GCA_030550625.1 of Chloroflexota bacterium. Lineage (GTDB taxonomy): Bacteria > Chloroflexota > Chloroflexia > Chloroflexales > Chloroflexaceae > Chloroflexus. The sequence continues at coordinate 16,401 of JAUQOZ010000362.1, forward strand.
CTGCCCAGTTCCACCACCCGGCCATCGGCCAACACGACGGTGGCGGCCAAGATATGGTTGGAGGTCACACCATACTTCAAGCAATGCGGCCCGCCAGCATTGGTGGCAATATTGCCGCCAATCGTGCTCGAACGCTGGCTGCTTGGATCAGGGGCGAAATGGAGACCGTAGCGAGCGGCGGCAAGACTCAGATCGGTATTGACCACGCCGGCTTGCACGCGGGCAGTGCGGGCAACCGGGTCAATCGCGAGGATGCGGTTCAGGCGAGTGAGTGAAATGACCAGCCCGCCCTGTTCGGGCACCGAACCACCGGCTAAACCGGTGCCGGCGCCGCGCGCCACGATCGGCGCGCCGAGCTGAAACGCCACCTTGACGCAAGCTGCCACCTCGTCAGTGGTGCGCGGCACCACCACCACCTCCGGCATCCCTTGATCGAGCACCGAGCCATCGTACTCGTAGAGCATCAGCTCTTCAGGCCGGCGCAACACGATGGCGGGATCGACGACGCGCAGCAGTGCAGCGACAAGATCATCTCTCATAACCTTCGTAAACCTCTCGCTGCCGTCACAGCCAAGGAACAGTAACCAACCGGTTGAGCGTTACTTCGTGCGCACCCGGCGCTTAAGGTCGATAACCGGACGCCGAAACGAGAGTACGTCAAGCGTGCCACGGGGGTACGACCGCAAGATAAGCGCCAACCCGCGCGGATGCCGCCGCCAGATCCCGGCGAGCGCCAACCCGATCAAGAGCGGCGTCATCACCCAGACCAGCACTGGCGTGCCATTGTTGAGCACAATCGAACCGAGCCCCACCCCGACGAGGATCCACTGCACCATCGGCAAGAACAGCATCCGTTCGCGCAGATGAACAAACGCGACCAGATATGCGATCACATACCACACCGACAGCAGGATCATCATCAGCAAGAGCCACGAAAGTACTGTCTCCATACCCATCCTCGCTACGCCCGCCACGCCGCAGGGGCATGATAACACACTTACGCTGGTACGGCGATCCCAAGACGCAAAGCAGGCAAAGGCGCAAAGGGTTTCAACGCAAAGGCGCTAAGGACGCAGAGGACGCAAAGGGTATTTGGGATGGTGATCCTCCTCCGCGTCATCGGCGTTCGCTGTGGTAAACACGATGTCCCCCCTCTCCCACTGGCGCGGGAGCGGGGCGCGGCTGCATTTCGCTTGATGATGCCTTTCCCGCCAACTACGCGGCTCCCCCTCGCCCGCCGTCTGGGGGGAGAGGGGGCCGGGGGGCGAGG
>JAUQOZ010000189.1 GCA_030550625.1 Chloroflexota bacterium
TTAATCCCTTCTTTACGACCAAGCCAGTGGGGCAAGGCACCGGTTTGGGTCTCTCGATCTGCTATGGCATCATTCAAGAGCATCAGGGCCAGATTTGGGCCGAAAGCCGGGAAGGAGTTGGGACGACGATCTTCATCCGGCTGCCACTGGTCGAACCGCGCGATGAGATTGACGAATCGCTATCGCCACCGGCAACGACTGAGAGCGGCCCTTGCCAACGGGTCTTGGTAGTTGACGACGAAGAGCCGGTGCGCCGTATGTTGCAGCGCCTGCTTGGTGAACTCGGCCATCAGACGACCACCGTCGGCGATGTTGATACCGCGTTGCAAGAGCTGGCCTCCCATCACTACGACTTGGTGATTACTGATCTCCGCATGCCGCAGAAAAGCGGGTTTGATTTGCGTGATGCCATCAGCCGCACCCACCCCCAATTGGCTGACCGGATCATCTTCATCAGCGGCGATACGCTGAGTTCGCTCAAACCCCAACAGAAAGAACAACTCCAAGGGCGTTTGCTGACCAAACCCTTTTCCATCCCCCAATTGACCGAACTGTTGCGCAATCTTCCCCAGCAGCGAACGATCAATTCGTCTGAAAACCGCTAATGTATGCTATGGTAAGATCAATACCCGGTAGCATTGGAAGCCGGCAACGGGGCCGGCAACGAGCCATGGAACGAGCCATGGGTTGAATACCGGTACAGGAACGACCATGGATCCATTTATCGCCCAGTCCGTTGCCGCGATTGCGGCCGATACGGTCTCAGGCGCGGTGGAAATTGCCAAAAAATGCGCAGAAGTGTTGGCGCGTGCGGTGCGCAGCCGGCCTATGGCAGACCGAGCTGACGTGCAACGCGAGATTCTCACCGTCGGCAGAGCATTGATGCGCAGCCATCCGACCATGGCGCCGTTAGTGAATTTGGTGAACGGTCTCCTTTGGCGTCTCGAAGAGACTCATGATAGTGAAACCGCGCAGCGATTGGTCGATGAAACCACCAACGATTTTCGCCGCCGGCTGCATGTGCATGAAGCCGCAATTGCGGAGACCACACTGCGTCTCATCAGCGAAGAAGCGCGCATCTTGACAATTGGGCGGAGCACAACGGTGCGGGCGGCCTTGCGCCACGCGCAGCGCGCCGGACGGAGACCGCGCGTAATCTGTACCGAGAGCCGTCCGGCTGGCGAAGGCCGGATGCTGGCCGGCGAACTGGCGGCCAGCGGCATCCATACTACGCTCATTACCGATGCGTCGGCAGCCGCGCATGTGGCGCACTGCCATCTCGTGTTGGTCGGCGCCGACCTGATTAGTGGCGATGGGCTGATCAATCGGGTCGGCACCTACCCGTTGGCGCTGGCAGCCCATGCCACCGGCGTCCCGATGTATACGCTCTGCTCGAGTGAAAAACTGTTGCCGCCGGGGTACCGCTTACCGTCGCAACAACCGCTGCCGCCCAACCAGCTTTGGCCGGAAGCGCCGCCGGGGATCACGGTGCAAACTGCTTACTCTGATCGCACACCGCTCGATCTGCTGACCGGGATTATTTCCGAGCGAGGTATTTCGCCGCCAGTTGGGATCGAAGCGTGGCTGGCCGCCACCCATCTCCATCCGTTGCTGCGCGCCGATATGGATGAGGCCGGTTAACGCTGCGCAAGCTGGCGGTAGAGGGCCAGCGTCTGTGTTGCGGCGGCGTGCCACGAAAACCGCGCAGCCTGTAGCGGCCCGCGCCGGCGTAGATCGGCGCGGGCTTGTTCGTCGTGCCAAAGCTGTTCGATCAGATCGGCCCATGCCACCGGATCAAGCGGCGGCGCCAGCCATGCGGCATCGCCGACCACTTCCGGGAGACTGCTCGTATCGGCCACAATGGCCGGCGCGCCACACGCCAACGCCTCCAGCGCCGGCAAGCCAAAGCCTTCGTATCGTGACGGATTAAGGTAGATACGGCAGGCAGCGTAGAGCCAGCGCAGATCGTCACCGCCGACAAAGCCGATGCGCGTGACCCGATCACCAAGCCCCAGCTCGCCGATCAGCGCCAAGATCGGCTCGTCGAGCCAGCCGCGCGCGCCAGCCAGTACCAACCGGTAGCCAGCCGCTGGCCGCCGGTCGCAACAGATCCGTAAGGCTTGCAACAACGTCGGAATGTTCTTGCGTGGTTCGATTGTACTCACGAAGAGCAGAAAGCTATCGGCAACCAACGTTTGGCTGTCGATCACGCGCGTCGCGCCGGGCGAAAGGGGCAGCGGGCGAAAATGGGCATCGGCTGCCTCGTAGATCACGGTGATCCGTTCCGGCGGCACCCCCAGCCGTTCAACAATATCGTCGCGCGTCGCCTGTGACACCGCAATAATTGCTTCGGCACTGGCCGCCGCTTGATAGATCTGGCCATAATACCGGCGAGCCGCTTGGTCAAGAATATCGGGAAAATAGAGAAAGGCGAGATCGTGAATAGTAATCACCGCCGGGCACGGGCGCACCAATGGCGGAATGAAATCAGGGCTGTGCAGCACAGTGGGCCGGCGCAACCACACTTCGAGCGGCAGACTGGCTTGCTCGAAGCGGTGATGGGGCGGGGTCAGCAGCCGGCTGCGCCGCAAGCCGGGCACTAGCGGCGACCGGGCGCGCACATGTTCGAGCAGGAGCAGCTCTTCACCGGCAGCCAGTAAGGGCGCCATCGCCGTAGCCAGACTACGGGTGTAGTGGGCGATCCCCCCTTGCCGGTACGCATTGAGGCGAGCGTCGATGGCAAAACGGATCATGGAGCCTTCACCGGCGTGCAACCGTCAGATATCAATTTCCAAGCCGTCATACGCAAAGGTCACGCCGGGCGGCAAGCCGTAATCGGCGCGATAATCGACGGTATGAGTCATATGCACCAAAAAGGTGCGCGGCGCGCCAACCAACCGCGCGACTTC
>JAUQOZ010000341.1 GCA_030550625.1 Chloroflexota bacterium
CTACCGCTTGCCAGACCCCGCCCGCTGAGGCAGCGTGGATGCCGTCGCCGGCATTGCCGCGCACGTCGCGCAGGTCGGCCCGCGCTGCCCGGATGAAGTGCTCGTAGGCTTCAGCCACGTCACCCATCTGGCAGGCGACGATGGCCTGAATCGGCGGGCCGAGCGACGAGCCGTAGGTGTGGTCGGTGCGCGGGGTGTAGTAGTCGTAGTTGACCCGAATCTGGCTGTCGCTGTACTGTTCGCGCAAGAGGAATTGCAGCATCAACACGTCGGGTTGCTTGATCGCCTGATACTCGTTGGCCCCCTCGATGCCAAAGATTTCGTGCATCGATTTAGTGCGCGGTTCGTAGTCGGCCAGATTGACATCCTTCAGCTTGAAGAAGCCGTCGAATTGCTCGATGAGACCGTTGGCGCTCACGTTGAGGCACATCTTTTCGGCTACCGTCTGCCACTGCTGCAAGCGTTCCGGCGTCAGATCGAGCCGTTGGCGCAGTTCGGCGGCTTTGTGCGGCGCGTGCTGATCGAGCCATGCCAGCGTCTCAAGGCCGGCGCGTAGGTTCCATTGGGCGAGCAGGTTGGTGTAGGCGTTGTTGTTGACGTGATCGTGGTATTCATCGGGGCCGATCACATCGGTGTAGCCGTAGCAGCCGCGCTCAGCCAGCCATTCGGCCCGCGAGGCAAAGAATTTGGCCGTGTCGAGCACAATCTCGGCTCCGCGCTCGATGTACCACGCATCGTCGCCGGTGGCTTGCCAGAACTGCTGCACGGCGTAGGCTACATCCGCCGAGATGTGAATCGCCAGATCACCCGTCCAGACGCGGGCCAACTTCTTTTTGTCGTGGAAATCCGGCACCCACACCGGCGTCACCTCATCACCGGTATCGGCGCTCTCCCAAGCGTACCACGCGCCTTCGTAGCCGGCGGCGCGCGCTTTGGCGCGGGCAGCGGGCAGGGTGAGGTAGCGGTAGTCGAGCAGATTGCGCGCGATCTCCGGTGCGGTGTAGGTGAAGAGCGGCAGCATAAAGATTTCGGTGTCCCAGAAGGCATGGCCGCGATAGCCAAAGCCAGAGAGGGTTTTGGCGCCGATGTTGACCCGGTTGTCGCGGCGGGGGGCAGCGATCAGCAATTGGAAGATGCTGAAGCGCACCGCCAGATCGGCCTCGTCGTCGCCTTCGATCACGACGTGGCAGCGCTCCCACTCGCGCGCCCATGCCTGCCGTTGCGCGGCCAGCGCGCTCTCCCAATCGGTGGCGGCTTGGACGCGGCGGTGGGCCAGCTCAAGCGGATCGGCAGCATCGCGCGAGGTTGCGATCCCCACGAACTTCGTCACCACGATCGGCTGGCCGGCCTGCGCTGGGTAGACCTGTTGCAGCGTCGGCACATTCTCGACATCCCAGAAGGCGGTCTGGGCCGCGTCGCCGAGCAGGCCCATTGCCAGCGCCACCTCAATCCCGCTCTTGCGGGTACGGGTGCGTAAAAAGACTGCGCCATCGGCGAGTTGGCCTTGGGCAAGCGGACGCCAGTGCAGCAACCCTTCATTGTCCATCTGGCCGTTGATGGCGGCGCGCAGCTCGACCTGCCCGTCAAATTCAGGGATGATCTCGCAGCGCAGCGCCAGCAGGTGTTCGTCGGCCAATGACGCGAAGCGGGTGAAGATCAGCGTCGCCACCCGGCCCTGCGGTGAACGCCAGCGCACCTCGCGCCGCAGCACGCCGCTCTGCAAATCGAGTTCGCGCCGGTAAGCGAGAATGGCGCCCGTCGCCAGCGAGAACTTCTCGCCATCGAGCAGGACGTGCAGCGATAGCCAGTCGGGCGCGTTAGCTAGCTCGGTGACCACGATCGGCGCATCGTCGAAGACGCCGTGGATAAAGGTCGCGCGGCGGTCGTTGGGGTAGCCCTCCTCGAACGCGCCGCGGGTCGAGAGATAGCCGTTGCCGATCGTAAAAATCGTCTCTTTATGGTGTTGTTTGGCTGGGTCGAAGGTATCTTCAGAAAGCATCCACATAGTTCACCTGTGTATCAAGCCGCTCCTTCACCCCTCCTTCGAGCCGGTGGCGGCAATGCTGCGCACGAAGTATTGTTGGAAGACGAAGAAGATGATCAGGATGGGCAGCGTGTTAAAGATTGAACCGGCCAGAATGACCGAGTAGAGCGTATAGTATTCGCCGCGGAACCACTGCAACCCGATGGGCAGGGTGAACTGTTCGGGTGAGCGCAGCACCAGCAGCGGCCACATAAAGTTATTCCACGCCCCTTGGAAAGTGAGCAGGGCGAGCGTAATCAACTGGGTTTGGCTGATCGGCAGCACGATGCGGAAGAAAGTGCCCCAGCGGCCCGAACCGTCCATCATCGCTGCCTCTTCCAGCTCTTTGGGGAACGACTTGTAGAACTGGGTCATCATAAAGACGCCGAAGGCATCGGCCATGCCGGGCAGAATCACCCCCCACGGGTTGTCGATCAGGCCGAAGCCGGTCGGGATGCGCAAATCACCCAGTTGCAAGCCGCCGCGGATCAGCCCCGGCCCGATGATCAGGAACGAGGGGATCAGCGTAACCACTCCCGGCATCATCATCGAGATCAAGAGCAGGTTGAACCAGAAGCTCTTGAGCGGGAACTCGATGCGGGCGAAGGCATAGCCAGCCATCGCGCAAAAGAGGACACGGAAGATCGTAATGATGACCGAAATAAAGACGCTGTTCCACACCCAGCGCGGGAAGAGCTGGAAGGTGCCGAGAATAGTGATGTAGTTGTCAAGGGTAAACGGAATTGGCGCCCAGATCGGCGGCGTATAGACATCGGCCACCGGCTTGAACGAAAAGACCAGCGTAAAGTAGAGCGGCGCCACCGAGAGCGCGGCCCAAAAGGCCAGCATTGCAAAGAAGAGATACTTGCGCAGGCGGTCGAAGAAGACGGTGCGCGCATAGACCTGCGTTTGGGGAGAACTGGTTGTCACTGCCATCGTCGCGTGCCTTTCTATCGCTCAGCCCCGCTGCCGCTGCCCTCAATCACCCGCCGCTGCAACAGCGTCACCGCCAGAATGATCAGGGTCAAAATCACCGCCAACGCCGAGGCTTGCCCCATCTGGATGCGGGTATCGCGGAAGGCCCACTTGTAGATCAGATAGGTGATGGTGGTGGTGCTATCGAGCGGGCCGCCGTTGGTCATGACGAAGATCTGGTCAAAGACTTGGAAACACCCGATCACGCCGACCGTCACCACGAAAAAGATCACCGGACGCAACATCGGCACGGTGATATAGAAGAACTTCTGCAAGCCGTTTGCACCGTCAATCTCAGCCGCTTCGTAGACGGCTAACGGAATATCTTGCAAACCGGCCAAAAAGATGAGCATGAGCGTACCGCTGGTGGTAAAGATGTTCATGCCCATAATCACGTAAAACGCGGTGCGCGGGTCGTCGAGCCAGTTGACTGTCAGACCGGTGATCTGGTTGAAAATGCCTTGCGGCGCGAAGATCCAGATGAAGATGAGCGAAATCACCACCGACGACGTCACTGACGGCAAATAAAAGATGGTGCGGAAAAAGCGCTGGAAGCGCAGATTCTGATCCATCGCGAAGGCCAACACCAGACTGAGAAAGGTCTGGATCGGCACCACAATCAGCACATACTTAAAAGTATTGGGCAGCGCCTTTGAGATGAAGAGTTCATCTTCCAGCACCCGCTGATACCCTTCGAGACCCCACCAGCGCGGCGGCCTGAGCAAGTTGTATTCGGTGAACGAGAGATAGACCGCGTACCCAAGCGAGATCAAACTAAAGATCAGAAAGATGATCAACCATGGTGAAATAAAGAGATATCCGTTCAGGGCATCGGCCCATTTGCGGCGGCCAGTGCTCGTTCGCATAGTCTCGTCTCCGTCGGTGGCGGGGTATGGGTATCACCCCAGTGCATGCCCGCTTCATTGCGGCAAACCTGCCGGACTTTTCAACACCTGCGTATGGAGTGCGGCAGTTAAACTGCCGCACTCCATATACTTCAGCGCATCGCCCTGCGGATCGACTCGGCAGCCTGCTTCATTGCTTCAGACGCCGGCTGGTTCTCTTTGAACATGCGCTCAAGCGCCTTGGACATCTGATCGTTGACATCCGAACCGACCGAACCCCAGAAGAAGGGCCGCGCGCCGAAGAACGAACCGTTAAAGATCGCCGCCGAGTTGGGGTTGTTCTTCAGATAATCGCTGTTCTGCAACGCTTGGCGCGACGGCAGGGCGAAGCCGCTCTCGAGCACCGCCGTTTGGCTAGCTTCACTGGTCAAGAAGTTGACCACCTTCCACGCCGCTTCAGCGTTCTTGGTATTGGCCGAGATGCCCCACGCCACGGTGAAGATCAGGTTGCCTTCGCCACCCGGGCCAGCCGGCGGCATCACCACGCCGTATTGGGTGTTGGGGAACTGGTCGCGCAGATAGGGGATCAACCAGCCACCCTCGTAGACCATCGCGCACTGACCCTTACCAAAGAGCGTGCCCTGCCAACCCTCACCCAAATCTGACGGCATAGCGCCGATCTGATTGGTGCGGAACGAGGCGTAGAACTCGGCTGCCTTCACTGCCGCTTCGCTATCGAGGGTGGTATCGGTGAAGTCGCCATTCATCACCGTGCCGCCGTTCTGGAAGACGAAGACCGGGAACCGGCCCGGATCGGGCGGGGTGCAGAAACCATAGACCGGACGGTTCGGATTGCTCAGATCGGTCAACTTCGCCGCTGCCTCGCGCAAATCGTCCCACGTCCAGTCATCAGTTGGGTAGGCAAGACCGGCAGCATCAAACAGATCCTTGTTGTAGAACATACCGAGGGTGTTGAAGTCCTTGGGAATGCCGTAGGTCTTGCCCTCGTAGGTGAAGGCGTCAATCAGCGCCGGGATGAAATCGCTGCGCGAGACGCCGCTGGCAGCCATGAGGTCATCGAGCGGGAGCAGCGCATCGTTGGCAGCCAGCTCAAGCCACCAGAAGATATCGACGTAGAAGATATCAGGCTCGGTGCCCGAAGCGATCGATGTCAGCAGCACTTGCTTGTAGTCGCCGGTAATCGGCTCGTACTTGACCAGAATATCGGGATTTTCGACCGAAAACTTGTACAGCAGCGACTCGAGCAACGCAGTTTCCGCCGGGCTAGAGGCCCAACCTGACAGGCGCACGACCGTCCTCGTTGCAGGTTGGGCGGGCTGCTGCGGTTGGGCAGGTTGCTGCGGTTGGGCGGGCTGCTGCGGTTGGGCGGGCTGCTGCGGTTGTTGAGTTGTCGTCTGGCCACAGGCGCTCAATCCTAGCGCCAACACAGTTAAAATGAGCAGGAGTTTGATCATGCGATTCATACTTGCTCCTTTGCAATATCAAGCTGATACATTAAGACTGTGAATAATGATGCGATTTTAGATCATTTTTTACCCTCCTGTTTTTGCACAATAACCGGCTACCCGACCATCTATGGCGGATGATCAGGAACGCAAATTGTCGTGAGTTATCAGGACGAAGCGCGGATGATTAAGGAAGGTTGCAGCAGGACGTGTCGTTGTTCCGGTTCTCGCCCCTCAACGAGCGCCACCAGCAGTTCGACGCATTTGCGGCCAGCCTCGGCAATCGGCTGCCGCACACTGCTCAGCGGCGGAAAGAGATACTGTGCCATCGGCGCATCATCGAAGCCGATGATGGCCAGATCGGTTCCAATCGTCAGGCCGCGTTCACGGGCCGCGGCCATCGCCCCAATCGCCATAGTGTCGTTTAGAGCCATGATTGCGGTCGGACGGCGATCGGCGGGCAGATCGAGCAGATGCAACGTCATCGCGCGGCCAACCTCAAAGGTGCCTTCACCGCGTAGGATATAGCTCGATTCGGTCGCGAGCTGGGCGGCTTGCATGGCATCGAGATAACCCTGCAAGCGATCATTGCCGACCCGCGAATCTTCGGGCCATGCCAAGATCGCGATCCGGCGATGGCCGCGTCCAATCAGATATTCCACGGCTTGCCGCGTACCGGCAGCGCCATCAATATCAACCCACGCAAAATCCCATTCCGGGTTGGAACGGCCAAACGCGACAAACGGAAACTGCTGCTTTAAGAGAAATTGAATGCGGGGATCGTGATAATTCACGCTCGACAGCACAAAGCCGTCGACATTGCCGCTTTTGATCAGATCGCGGTAGGTTTCGACTTGCGCCTTGCCTTCGTGGAAGGGAAACGGGAGCACATAGTAGCCAACCGCGCTGGCTTCGCGCACCATGCTGCTCAAGAATTGGTCAAGAATATGATTCACCTGACCGGGTTCGGTTTGCGTCCACGAATACCCGATCATGAAGCTGCGACCGGCCCGCATATTGCGCGCAATGCGGTTGGGCCGGTAGCCGAGCTCTTGCACCGCCGCCTGAATCCGCTCCATCGTTTCAGGCGCAACCTGCATCTCACCGTTCAGCACCTTGGAAACGGTTTGGTAACTGACCCCGGCGCGCGCTGCTACGTCTTTGAGCGTGACTTTGGTGGCTGTCATAGGCGGCTCGATTCTCTCTAGGCGAACGTTCGCCTTTATCATACATCGGCCAATTGCAGTTGTCAAGAGGGTAAAGCGAACGTTCGCCTTGTAGAGGCGCACGGCCGTGCGCCTCTACAAGGCGAACGTTCGTGCGTTGCTACACCGGTACGATTTCTTCGACCGGGGCCAGCCGCAGGTTGCCGATTGGGCAGGCGGTGACGCAGGCGAGGTCGGGGTAGCCGTAGCAGAGATCGCACTTATCGGCGCGGTGGGTGGGGCCGGTGGGGGTGAGCGGGATTGTGGGCCGGATGCGCTGTTGCAGCCGGCGGAAGAGATCCCAGAGCGGGCCGGTGGTGTGCTTGGCGCGCGGCACCGATTGCACGGCGTCGTAAGGGCAAGCGGTGACGCATTCGCCGCAGCCGGTGCAACGGTTGGTGATGCGCAAGGCGCCAGTGTCAACGCGCTCAATTGCGTCTTCGGGGCATGCCTCGACGCATTCCGCGCCAACGCTGCATTGGCGGCAGGTTTCGAGCACGTCGAACCGGTCGATCGGCGTGCCGTTGAGGTGGAGACGGGTGTGGCCATGACGGGTGGCGCAGCCGGTTTCGCAGAGATGGCAACCGGGCGGACAGCGGGCGGGATCGCGCACAAGGATATGGGTGGCGCGCAGTAGACCGCGATTGACCGCTAACCCAATGTCGCGCGCGCGCGCGGTATCGCTGCGCACTGCGGCAGAGTGTTTCAGCCGCCGTTCGGCCATCGCGCGCAGATCGGCTTCTAACGCCGGATACTGTTGGATCAGGCGGTAGAAGTCGGCGCCGGGCAGTTCGAGCAGATCGGTGGTGGTGAGGGTGCGGGCATTGGCCCGGTGCGGCTCGCCGGTGAGCAGCGAGATTTCGCCAAACAGATCGCCTTCGCTCAGGCTAGCGATCGTCTGCCCGCTCTGCTCGATTACCACCTGCCCGCTCTCGATCAGGTAGAGCGAGTCGGCAGGTTCGCCTTGCTTGACGACCAACGTGCCGCGCGGCAGGTGGCGAGGTTGCAGGCGGGCAGCGATCGCGATCCGTTCGAGCGGCAGCAACTGGCTAAGGACAGGCATACGGGCGAGGGTGGCCTCGACCATGCGCCGGCGATAGACTTGGCGGAGAGCAGTCGCTAATAGCGGCAATCCTGCGAGATCATCACGCAATGCGGCGATTTCGATCTGGAGCAGATAGCACGAACTTTGGGTTAATGCGCTCATATGGCGAAAGAATTTGCCGAATAGCGGCCCTTCGCCAAAACAATCACCTTGCCCTAGCACTCCCATCAAGACTTCCCGCCCGTCTTTATCGCGCAACCGCAATTGTAACGAACCGCGCAGCAGAAAGAACAAGTAGCGATAGCCGCGGCGCTGGCCGATCACGGTGGCGCCGCTGGGAAAAACGCGAAACACACCGCGTTCATAAAGGATAGCCAACTCGGTCGCCGGCACGCCGCGCAAGCAATCGAGCGCGGCCAAGGCTGCGATTGCAGCTTGTTGGCGCTGCTGGCGTTGGGCAGCGCGCGCTTGGTCGAGTTGATTGCGAACGGGGCGCTTCAACGACGACATAGGTGGCTCTGCGGTACAATAACGGGGTTAGAACAAGTTACTTGCATTGTACCATACACGTTGCTAAGGGGCGGTATAATAGAACGGCGGAAATCGCACCCACATAGGATACTTGCATGCCGTTGCGCAGTCTTACCGTTGATTTGGCTCGCGGCCACGCTCGCCAGTTGTTGCCCGATGAAGTGGAACGTGACTATTTGGGCGGGCGTGGGGCGATCGCTTGGTTGCTCTGGCATCAATTGGAACCAGATACTCCGCCGTTGTCGGCGGAGAATCTGCTGATCTTTGCCGCTGGGCCGCTGGCCGGCAGCGCCAGTTTTGCCACTGGCGGTTTTACCGTCGGCACGCGCTCGCCCCTCACCGGCGGGATTAGTTATGGCTGGGCGCCGGGGCATTGGGGCGCTGCACTGCGCCGCAATAACGTTGATGTGTTGATTATCCGCGGTGAAGCGCCTGATTGGTGTTATCTGCTGATCGATGGCGATACCGTGCGGTTGCGTTCAGCGCGCCATTTAGTCGGGCGCGACACTGTGGCGACCGCTGCGACCCTTTCCACTGAATTGGGTGGCAATGTGCGCGTGCTGGCGATTGGCCCGGCCGGTGAGGCCGGCGTCGCGTATGCCAGCATCGTCGCCGAGGGGTTGTATCTGGTCGAACCGGCTGGCACCGGCGCGGTGATGGCCGATAAGAAGCTGAAAGCGATTGTGGTGCGCGACCGCGCGCCGTTGCCAGTCGCTGATGCTGCTCGGATGCAGACGGTGTTGCAATCAATCCGGCAGCGCGGCGAGCAGCATCCAACTGCTAACGCGATCCGGGCTATTGGCAGCGCCGGTTTGTTGCCGGCAGCAATCAAACTCGGCGCGCTGACCAGCCGCGATGCGCGCGCGCCGGCTGATGGCGTAGCGATTGCTCGTACCTTTAGCGAGATCGCGCGGCGCGGCGGGCGGCTCGAACGTGGTTGCGCCGAGTGCCCGTTGCCGTGCTATATCGATCTGCGCACCAAGAGCGGCGAGACCCATCCGTTGCCTAGCCTCGAACTGATCGCCGGCTTTGCTGCCCGGGTGGGCATTACCGACCCCGATGCAATGCTGGCGATTGCCGATCGCTGCTTGCGATTGGGGATTGATCCGGCGGCAGCAGCGGCAGCTATTGTCTTTATGACCGAAGCCCAAGACGAGGGTTTGGTGCGCCAGCGCACGCTGCATTGGGGTGACGGTGCGGCAGTGATTGCAGCCCTCGACCGCATCAGCCAGCGCCAAGAGAAGCGCGATATTCTCTCGCTCGGTGTGGGTGAGATGCAGGAGGCGGTGTGGGGATCAGCGGCGTTTGCCCCGCAGGTGAAAGGCTTGGCGATGCCGGCGCTCGATCCGCGCGCGCTCACCGAGATGGGTTTGGCAATGGCGACCAGTCCAATCGGCGGCGATTATCGCTATGCGATGGCCTTTGAAGAATTGGTGGCTGAACCGCCGGCATGGTTGCCGCCACCGGCCAGCGGGCCGCGTGAGAGCGAGGGGAAAGCGTTGCGTTTGATTTGGCACGAGCGTTTTGCTGCTGCGCTTGATGCCAGCGGCTTCTGCCGCCGGCTTGGCCTGATGGCGTATCAGATCACTCCCGGCGAGTTGATCGCGCTGATCGGCGCGGTGACTGGGCGCGCCATCACTGGCGCCGATTTGGTGCGGATCGGCGAGCGGATTGTCACGCTTGACCGGCTCTTTACCCGCCGCTACGCTAGCAATAGCCAAGACACCTTGCCCGATCGGTATCTACGCGAACCGCTGAGCAGCGGGCCGACCGCCGGCCATACCCCGCCGCTGGAAGCGTTGTTGGCCGAGTATTACGCTCGCCACGGCTGGGATGCCCGCGGTGATCCGACGCCGGCCCGCTTGGCCGAACTGGGGATCACCCTGTAGTACTGTCTTTATAAGAGGTACGGCTGGAGGACCGCACGGCTGTGCAGCCCTCACCAAATACCACATAACGTTATCGCATACTGATATGACCAGATTCGTCGTCAAGTTGGGCACCAGCGTGCTAACCGCCGGCACCGACCGGCTGCACCGGCCCTATTTCGTCGAGTTGGCCCGCCAGATTGCCCGCCTCAAAGCAGACGGCCACGAAGTAGTGCTCGTCTCGTCGGGCGCGGTTGCCGCTGGTAAGGAGCGGCTCGGCGTTGCGCCGCAGCAGCGCAGTAACATCCCGCTTAAGCAGGTGTTTGCCGCCGTTGGCCAGAGCCGGTTGATGCACCTCTACGAGCAGATTTTCGAGCTGTACGGGTTACAGGTGGCGCAGGCGCTGCTGACCCGCGATGATTTGCGCGACCGCCGCCGGTATCTCAATGCCCGCAATACCCTCACGCTCTGTCTTGCACAAGGAATCGTGCCGATTATCAACGAGAATGATGCGGTGGCAACCGCCGAGATTCGGGTCGGCGATAACGATAATCTCTCGGCGCTAGTGGCCGGCTTGATCGACGCTGATCTGCTCTTGATCCTGACCGATATTGCCGGTCTCTACAGCGCCGATCCGCGCAGCGATCCCACCGCCGAGCTGTTGCGCGAGGTGCCGGTGATCGATGAGCGGATTTGGGCCATGGCCGGCGGCAGCGGTACGCATCGCGGCACCGGCGGGATGCAGACCAAAATACAGGCCGCCGATCTCGCCACTCGTTCCGGTGTGGCAGTGGTGATCGCCGCCGGTCACGAGCCGGATGTGATCGCACGGGTGGCTAACGGCGAGCGCATTGGCACCTTCTTTCCGGCGACGACGACTCACCCCGATGCGCGTCAACGCTGGATCTTGGCCGAAACGGTGCGCCATTCGCGGATTGTGGTGGATGAAGGTGCGGCTACGGCGCTCACCCGCCACGGCAAGAGTTTGCTCGCCGCCGGCATCCGTGAGGTGAGCGGCGAGTTCGATCGCGGCCAGACGGTGCGGATTTTCGACCCTGCTGGCCGCGAAATCGCGCGTGGTCTCACCCAGTATCGCTCGAACGATGTGCGCATGATCGCCGGTCTGCGCTCGCACCAGATCGTCTCGGTTTTAGGGTATGATTATGGGCCGGAAGTCGTCCATCGCGACGATATGGTTGTGTTGGCCGGATCATAGCGTAGACGAGCAGCAGCGATACGCCTCTCGCCGTCATTGACCTCGCCCTGATATCTTCGTATTGGGTGAGGAGCGGATACAGACGTTCCATAGCAACGTCACACCAGAGGTTTGACAAGGAGTAGCTCATGACTTCAATTGACGGGCCGGTGCGGGTGCGGTTCGCCCCTAGCCCAACCGGCAGCCTGCACATCGGCGGCGTGCGCACCGCCTTGTTTAACTGGCTCTGCGCCCGGCACTACGGCGGCCAGTTTATTCTGCGCATCGAAGATACCGACGAGAAGCGGTTTGTGCCCGGCGCTGCCGACGATATTAGCATTTCGCTGCGTTGGGTCGGCATCGATTGGGACGAAGGCCCCGATGTGGGCGGCCCGTATGGCCCTTACGTCCAGTCGCAACGGTTTGAGCTGGGCATCTACCGGCCCTTTATTGACCAGTTGCTCGAGGCCGGTCTCGCCTATATGTCGTTTACAACCGAAGAGGAACTGGCGCAGATGCGGGCCGCCGCTGAAGCTGCCGGGATCAAGGCGTTTCGCTTCCGCGGCCCCGAACGCGATTGGCCGCTCGAGCGGCAACGTGAACTGGCGGCAAGCGGCAAGCCGTACACGGTGCGCCTGAAGGCGCCGCTAACGGGTGAAACCCGCTTCCGCGATCTTGTCCGCGGCGGAGATGAGATTGTGGTGCAAAATGACCAGTTGCAAGATATTGTGTTGATTAAATCGACTGGGATGCCGGTCTACCACTTTGCCCATCTGGTTGACGACCATCTCATGAAGATCACCCACGTGATGCGCGGTGAAGAGTGGGTGCCGAGCACGCCGTACCACGTCTTACTCTACGACTATTTTGGCTGGCAACGCCCGATCTTTGCCCATCTGCCGGCGATCTTGCGCCACGACGGCAAAGGCAAATTGTCGAAGCGCAAAGATGACGTTGCTGCCCAGCGTTTCCGCGAGCGCGGCTATCTGCCGGAAACGATGCTTAACTATCTTGCCTTGCAAGGGTGGAGCTACGACGGCGTGACCGAGATCATGAGCCGCGATGAGTTAATTGCGCGCTTCACCCTCGACCGCATCCAGCCCTCGCCGGCGCGCTGGAACCCGGAAAAGCTGCGCGATATGAACGGCATCTACATTCGCAAACGAACGGCGACCGAAGTGGCCGAGCTGGTGTTGCCGTTTATGCAGCGAGCTGGGTTGATCGGCGATCCGGCCAGCGCGGACGAGCGTGACTATCTCTTGCGGCTGATCCCGCTCATCCACGAGCGGCTGGAGGAGTTGCAGGAAGCGCCGGACTTGCTCCTCTTCTTTTACCGCGATGTGACGCCGGGTGAGACGTATAACCCGGCTGACCTGATCCCCAAGAAGCACGATGCCGCGCAGACCATCGCTATGCTGCGCGCGGCGCACGAGGCGCTAAGCCGGCAAGCAGACTGGACGCCGCCGGCGTTGGAGGCGACGTTGCGCGGGTTGTGCGAGCAACTGGCCGTGAAACCGGGGCCGCTCTTTGGCGCGATCCGCATCGCTGTCACCGGGCGCAGCGTGGCGCCGCCGTTGTTCGATACGCTGGCCGGCGTGGGCCGCGAGCGCTCGTTGGCGCGGATCGCGGCAGCCATTGCCGCACTGGAGCAGATGGCATGAGCGAGCTGCACTGGGAGGCCAGCATTCATCATGACGGTTCGCCCGCCTATCTGCGTTTTAGCGGGAGGTTGGGCGATACCGCCGTGATCCGGCTTCGCCTTGACGCTGAGGCGCCGGTGAGCGGCGTCTTTCTGCGCACCTGCCCCGACGGCGAACAGCAGATCACACCGATGCGCGAGATTGGTATACGGGGTGTCTGCCGCTGGTGGGAAGGCGAGCTGCCGATCCGCATGCTGCGCACCAATTACCGTTTCCTCCTGCGGGCCGCAGATGGCACGCGCTGGTACAGCGCCGGCGGCGTCACCCGTCACTATCCGACTGACGCCAACGACTTCGTGGTATTGGCCAATTACCACGCGCCGGATTGGGTGCGCGATGCGGTGTTTTACCAAATCTTTCCCGATCGCTTCGCCGACGGCGATCCGTCCAACAACGTGCGCGATGGCGAGTATCTCTATCGGGGGAAACCGGTGGTGGCGCGGCGCTGGGGCGAATTGCCCAACCGGGAGACGGGGCCGATTGAGTTTTTTGGCGGTGATTTGCAAGGCATTGCCCAGCGTCTCGACTATCTCACCGATTTAGGGGTTTCGGCCCTCTACCTCAACCCCATCTTCCGCGCGCCGTCGAACCACAAGTACGATGTCGAAGACTACACGACCATTGACCCGCACCTCGGCGGCGAAGCGGGCTTGTTGCTGCTGCGGCAGGCGCTCGACGAGCGCGCGATGCGGTTGGTGCTCGACATCGTGCCCAACCACTGCGGCGTCACTCATCCATGGTTTGTCGCCGCGCAGGCCGATCCGCGCGCGCCGACCGCTGAATTCTTCACCTTCCGCCGCCATCCCGATGATTACGAAAGCTGGTTAGGGGTCAAAACGCTGCCCAAGCTCAATTACCGCAGCGTGCGCCTGCGCGAGGTGATGTACGCTGGTCACGATGCGATCATGCGGCGCTGGTTGCGTCCACCCTACCGGATCGACGGCTGGCGGATCGATGTCGCCAACATGCTGGGCCGGCTCGGCCCTGACAACCTTGGTCACAAGATCGGGCGCGGCATCCGGCGGGCGGTCAAGGCCGAGCAGCCGAACGCCTACCTGCTCGGCGAGCACTTCTTCGATGGCACCCCCCACCTGCAAGGGGAAGAGCTGGACGCCACGATGAACTATCAGGGCTTCACCTTCCCGATCTGGCGCTGGCTGGGCGGGTTTGAATTCAACCCGAATCGGCCCGAAGCCGATCCGCGCCCGATTGCTACGGAGACGGTCGCTGCCCAGTGGACGGCCTTCCGGGCGGCGATTCCGTGGCAGGTGGCGACCCAGCAGTTTAACCTGCTCGGCAGCCATGACACCCCGCGGCTGCGCACGATCGTCGGTGACGATTTGGCGCGGGTGCGGGTAGCGATGACGTTGCTCTTCTGCTACCCCGGCGTGCCGTGCATCTACTACGGTGACGAGATTGGGCTGGCCGGCGGCGGTGATCCCGATTGCCGGCGGACGATGCCGTGGGATGAAGCGGAGTGGGATCACGATCTGCGCGCGTTTGTGCGGCGGCTGGCGCATCTGCGGCGCAGCGCGCCGGCGTTGCGCTGGGGCGGTTTCCAGCAGCTCTACGCGCAGGGCGAGACGATCGCTTTCCAGCGTGAAGCGCCGGAAGAGCGACTGATTGTGGTCGCGCGCCGCAGCGACGACGGCTTGCAGGCATTGCCGGTGCGCCACGCTGGTCTGGCTGATGGCGTGACCTTGCGTGAACTCTTCACTGGCGCTGAGACAGTGGTGCGCAACGGCATATTGGATATCAGCAGCCTGCCGGCGACCGGCGCACAGGTGTGGCAGGCATTGTAGAGCGAGGGGCGGGTCGCAAACCCGCCCCTCGGCTCAGAACTGCGGCGGTTGGTACTGTGGCGGAGGCGGCAACGGTTGGCCGTTGCGATAGGCAAAATAGGCCTGCACATTGGGCTGGTTGTAGAACACCAAACTAACAATTCCGAACACCATCGAAAAGATATTGCCGGTAATGATATTGACGATCTGCATAATCGCCAGCGTCTTGTTCGGTTGCACCGGCTGCGGCGGGTTGCCCAGCAGTTTGTAAGCGTACATCCCTGCCAAAATTGCCACCGCGATAGAATAGATGCCCAGTGGAATACCGCAAATGGTGAACAGCCAGACGATGCCACTGAGGCCGCTGAGCACGGCATCGACAATCGCCATAATCCCGATCGCTAATACCGCATCAGGCTTCGTTGCGCCATACGCGGGGTATCCCGGCGTGGCTTGGTATTGAATTTGGTACGGTTGATACGGCGGTTGGTATGGTTGTTGGTAAGGCTGTTGGTCAGGTTGATAACGGCCATACTCGTCCGGGCGTTGTGGATCGCTCACGGGATGCCTCCCTTCCCTCCTTACAGCACCTCATCTTCCCTGCAAGATTACAACGAGTCAGCGGGCGCTATTGTTGCATGATTATAGCGGCATCATAGCATGGGACGCTGCTGGTTGGCATCTTGACAAAGAGCGATTCTCGTTATTAAAATTGATAACGATACTTATTCAACAACTCTTCGGAAAGGAATGGCGCATGGTTCCGGCGTGGCTTACGCACAACCGTCTCTACGATCTCGCCCGCAGCGGTCGCCGCTTAACGCCGTGGTGGGGTGTGATCGTAGTTGGCCTCCTCATTGGCATCCTCTCACAAGTATTGGCGTTGCCGGTTGCGCTGGTGCAAATTATGTTGCACAGTGAAAGTCTCTACTTTGATACATGGGTTGCTACTGTTTCCCCGCTGGTCTCTGGTTTTTGGATGTCACTCTTCCTCACCGCCTCGTTTGGTGCGGTGATTCTGCTCGTTTGGCTGTGGATCCGGTTCTACGAGCGGCGGGGGATCGCGACCATTGGCTTCGCGCCGCAGCGGGCGCTCTTCTTATACGGACGCGGCTTACTCTTAGGTTTTGCCGCATTTTGCGCTGTGATTGGCGTGTTAGCGCCATTTGGTTTTGTTGCAGTCGAGCCTAGCGATCCGGCGCGGGTGGGCTGGGCGGCGCTCGGCGGGGTGTTATTGATGCTCATCCCCGGCTGGCTGATCCAAGGCGCTGCCGAAGAGGTGCTCACTCGCGGCTGGATGTTGCCGACCCTTGCGGCGCGCTACCGGCCTTGGGTTGGCGTGGTGATTTCATCGCTCTTCTTTGCCGCGATGCACGGCCTTAATCCTCATCTCAGCACGCTTGCCCTCTTGAATCTCTTTCTCTACGGCCTCTTCGCTGCGCTGTACGCCTTGCGCGAGGAGTCGTTGTGGGGGATTTGCGCGTTCCATTCAATTTGGAACTGGGTACAAGGTAATTTCTTCGGGCTCCAAGTAAGCGGGCAAGCAGTCAGCGGCGGCATGCTGTTCAATTTGATGGAGACCGGCCCTGATTGGTTGACCGGCGGCGCGTTCGGCCCTGAAGGCGGGATTGCCACCACGCTGGTGCTGTTGGTGAGCATGGCGATTATCTGGTGGTGGCCGGCCACGAGCCAGCATCCAGCAGGCCAGCCGGTGACGGTTGATCGGTAGCGCAACGACCGGTTATGGAGTGCGGCAGTCAAACTGCCGCACCTCTATGTCACGCTAAACTCACCAACAAGACCCCCACCAAAATGCCGGCCACGCCGAGCCATTGGCTCCGTGCCAGCCGTTCGCGCAGCACTAGCCACGCCAGCACAACCGTCACGGCGCTGAAGATCGAGGCGAGCGCCGTGACGACGCTGACGTAGGCCGTCGCGATGCCGGTGTTGAAGCTGAGAAAGGCGATGGTATCGAGCGCACTGGCCGCAATGATCAGACCGCCGTGCGCCGCCGTCAACCGCGGCAGCGCCGGGCGGCTGACTGCGAGGACCATCGCTGCCGCCAATACCGTCACGACCCGCCCGATCAAGACTGGCCATGCGATGCCGAAGGTCGCTGTGACATCGCCGATCAACCAAAAGAAGAGACCAAAACTGATCGCCACCCCAATCGCTTCCGGCACGCCGCGCAGATTGGTATGCGCTGTCCCCGGCCCGCGTGACACGACCACCACCCCGCCGATCACGAAGCCGGTGCCGGCCAGCGTGATCATGCCCAACGTCTCGCCATCGAGGAGCGCCAATGCTGCCGTCACTGCCGCAAAACTGGCCGAGATCGGCGAGACGATTGCCAGCGTGCCAATCGTGAACGCGCGGTAGAGCAACAGGGTGCCAGCGACATTGAGCAGGTTGACCCCCACTGCGGCCAACCAGTCCGGCCCCCATGGCGGCAGCGGATCGCCGCGACCAAGCAGCACCAGACCAATGGCCACGATACCGGCCATCTGGGCGAACAAGAGTGTCCATTGCCAGCCGAGCTGGCGCGTGGCGCGGGTGATCAGGAAATCCCCGGTTCCCCATCCTAACGCAGCGATTAAGCCGTAGATAATGCCCATCGTGATGTCTCAAATCGCCTCTCTGAGGTGCTGGAATAGCCACAAAAAGACGCAAAACTCACAAATGTTATGGTTTTTGGTAGTTATTTCACTGGTCGCTTCCAACCGTACTCAGTTCTCCGCTCCCCTCTCCCGCTAGCGCGGGA
>JAUQOZ010000118.1 GCA_030550625.1 Chloroflexota bacterium
TCTCCCCCCTGACGGCGGGAGAGGGGGAGCCGCTGCATCACCAGCACAGGCATGCGCTCAGCCGGCAGGAATGATCGCCCCTCTCCCGCTAGTGCGGGAGAGGGGACGGGGGTGAGGGTAAACCGCCGAAGCACGGAGTTGGATCCAATCCCCCTGCGCCCCTTTGCAGCGCTGGACAGCCGTCCGGCTCTACAGCGCCTTTGCGTGTGAAACCTTAGCGCCTTTGCCTCCTCTGCGTCTTTGCGTTATCGTGGATGCCTACGCCGCCGCCTCGCCGTGCTGGGTCACGGTGCCAGCGCTATGCGCTTCCAGCAGCTCGCGCGCTCGCGCTACCTCTTCGGCGCTGCCATGCACGACTAGCACATACTGGCCGGCCTTAATCGCCTCTTCGTATTTCAGAATGTGTTCCTTCGAGATACCCCAGCCTGCTAATACTCCCAGCAACCCGCCGCCGGCGGCGCCAGCCAGCGCCCCTTCAAGGCCGCCCAGCAGGGCTGCCGACAACGGGCCGGCGACGATCAGCGGGCCAAACCCCGGCACCCACAAAAAGGCCGCACCGAACAACAACCCAAAGATACCGCCAGTCCAAGCGCCGACGCTAGCGCCGGTCTTGGCTACGTCACCAGTTGTCACAAAACCATGCACCTGCTTCTCGCTTTGCAGGTTCTGTGCGAGCACCGAAACGTGATCAACCGGAAACTTCGCGTCACTCAACAGGTGGATCGCTCCTTCCGCCGCTTCCATCGTCGGGTAGACGCCCACAATGCTGCGAACTTCCGCTGTCATACGAGTTCTCCTTGCGAATGAGTGTAGCCAATGCGCCTCGCTGTCCGCCTCGCGATCCACGCAATCGCCATTGATTGCCCAGCGCAACGCGCCTATCGCGAGGCGAGATCACCTTATCACCGCGCGAGTCCCTGTGTCAACAATTGTTCGCTAGGAAACTTCTCATCTTGCTGGCAAGACTATAATTGCCAGACCAGCGGCATCACCACCAGCAAGGTGAGCAGGCAGACGACGGTTTGGCCGATACCAACGCGGAAGAAGTCGCTGAAGCGGTAGTTGCCCGGCCCCATCATGAGGACGTTGACCGGGTGGGCGATGGGGGTGAGGAAGGCGACTGAGCAGGCCATCGAGACAGCCACCGCAACTGCTTGCGGGTTGACGTGCGCGCTGATCGCGGCGCTAACGGCGATTGGCCCAATGATGAGTGAGGCGACTTGGCCGCCGACGAGTTGGGTGAGTAGGACGGTTGCCAAGAAGAGGCCGGTGATGAGGGCGAGTGGCCCGTAGGCGACGAGACTGCCGGTGAGCAGGGCGCCAGCTTTTGCGCCCAGACCGGTCGTGACGAGTGCGGTGCCAATTGGCAGTAATCCGGCGATTAGGGTGACAACCCGCCATTCAATCGCGCGATAGGCGTCGTCCATGGTGATGCAGCCGGTCAAGATCAATGCCGCTGCGCCGGCCAGCATGGCTTCGGCGGTGGCGACCCAGCCAATGGCGGCGACAAACAGTGCGATGGCCGTAATCGCTACCGCTATGATTGCTTGCCGTCCGGTTGCAACCTCGCTGGCCGGGGTGTGGAGCACGATAAAGCCGGGTTCGTCGGCTAGTTGGCGCACGCGCGCTGCCGGCCCGGTCATAAGTAGCGCATCACCAGCGGCGAGCGGCATCGTGCCGACATTGGTGCGGTAGCTGCGCCCTTCGCGCCAGAGTGCAACAACGGTAAGGCCAAATTTGGTGCGGAAGCGGAGCTGTTGCAAGGTTTGGCCGATAAAAGGAGCGCGTGGCGCAACCACCACTTCGGCCAGCTCAATCGGCAAGTCCAATGCTTCGCCAGAAGTTCCATTGCGCCCGATAGCAAACCCGGCCCCGGCCAGTTGGCGCACCCGGTCTTCACGTCCCAAAATGAGCAGCACATCACCGGCTTGCAGCGGCGCATCCGGCGCCGGATTCAGGATTGCTTCCGGGTCGCGCCAGATGGCCAAAACCGTCGTGCCGGTGGTGGCGCTAATCGCCGCTTCGGCGATGGTTTTGCCGGCGGCAGCAGGCGTGACGCGCACCTCCCAAAGCCGTTCGTCGAGCCGGTAGATGCTGCGCAGATCGACGGCGGGTACGGCGGTGCTGGCCACCGTCTCGCGGGCCGGCAGCAGTTTGCGCCCAATCAAGAGCATGTACAACAGGCCGGTCAGCACCATCGGCCCGCCAGACAAGAGAAAATCGGCCATGGTGAGGCCGGTTTGGCCTTGAGCGACAAGGTTGCCGCTGAGAATGATATTGGCGGTGGTGAAGAGCGTGGCCATGCCCCCCAACAGCGTGCCATACGAGAGCGGCATGAGGATTTTCGAGGCGGGCACGCCGATCTGGCGGGCCACCCGCACGGCGGCGGGCAGCAAGACGGCGCCGGCGGCGATGTTGTTCATCACGAGCGACAACAACGCCCCAGCGAGCATAAACACTGCGATCACCCGCGTTTCGTTGCCGCCGCTGAGCGCGGCGAGGCGGTTGGCGGCCCATTTCACCACGCCGGTTTGTTCAAGCGCGGCGGTGATCACTGATAGCCCGATAATGGTGATCACCGCCGCGTTGCTAAAACCGCTTAGCGCCTCTTGCGGGGTGAGCACACGGGTCACGCCTAGCGCGATCAAGACAAGCAGCGCGGCGAGATCGGCGCGAATCAAGCCGCTGATGATGAGACTAAGACCGGTAACCGCAATCGCTAACAAGAGCACTTCACTGGTGCTGAGCGGCAAGATAGGTTGCATTGGTGCCTCAGGTCAAGAACAGATCCCTGCATTTACTGTGTGCGGCCCCCACCCCCGGCCCCTCCCCCGCTGGGGGAGGGGGGTGTT
>JAUQOZ010000008.1 GCA_030550625.1 Chloroflexota bacterium
TCACCGGCGTTGGTGTGGCCGTCGGTGTGACGGGGGTCGGTGAAGGCGTCACCGGCGTTGGCGTGGCCGTCGGTGTGACGGGGGTCGGTGAAGGCGTCACCGGCGTTGGCGTGGCCGTCGGTGTGACCGGCGTGGCCGTCGCTGTCGGCGTTGCGGTCGGTGTGACCGGCGTGGCGGTTGCCGTGGGGGTCGCGGTCGGGGTGGCCGTCGCCACCGGCGCAAAATTGGCCACCAACACCCGATTACCGGTCGCCACAAAGCTGTAACTCGCTGTAGTCGCTACCACGCTCGCACCCTCTGTCCAGTTGACGAAGGTGTAGCCGCTGGCCGGCGCTGCGTTGACCGTTACCACCGTGCC
Source organism: Chloroflexota bacterium (assembly GCA_030550625.1). Taxonomy (GTDB): domain Bacteria; phylum Chloroflexota; class Chloroflexia; order Chloroflexales; family Chloroflexaceae; genus Chloroflexus. Next base: position 359 of record JAUQOZ010000008.1, read on the forward strand.
ATGCGGGTAGGTTCCGCCGCCGCTGGTCGTGCCGCCAACCGCTGGATCAGCGCTGACCGTGATTTGGTAGGTTGGGCGGGCGTCTACGTGGATAGCGAACGCATCGCGCGCAGCGAGCGTGTAATTGACAATCTGCCCGCTCCCGTTCACTTCAATCAGGGCGCTCGCCGGGGCAGGCGTGGTCGTGCCCGGCAGCACGCAGATGCCACCCACGAAGTCGTATTTGGTGATGTCGCAGTAGAATCCCGCCGGCAGGCTGGTCTGGTAGGTGGTCGTCGCTGCCGCCGCCGTGTTGTTGATGGCGACGAAGCCGCGGTTGCCGCGTCCGAAAGCGATGTGGTTGCTCGGCGCGCCGCCAATGTTTTGCCAGTTGGTGATCGGCTGGCCGTGGGTGGTTTGGCGGAATTGCACCATGTTAGCGATGCCCGGATGCCGGTGTTCGCAGACCCACTTGCCGAGATCGGCGCTCGTGACCGGGTTGGGATAGTTGCCTGAGCAGTTGGCCGGGTAGTCGCTCGCCGTTTGGCCCGGTCCGTAGACTGGGCGGGTGTCGGCTCCCAACCCCGGCCCCCATGTAATGCCGCCGTCATTGCTGCTCGGCGGGCCGAGGCTGTCGCCAGCATTACTGTTGGGGTTCGTTGTCCAGTAGTAGCTCGACATGACCGACGGATGGCCATAGGGCTGGGCTAAGGTGAAGATGTTGGCCAGCAGGTGGGCGCGTCCGTCGCGGTGATCGACCACGCACGCGCCGCCGGGACCGTGGCCCCGTTGGTTGTCGTGGTTGTCAACGAAGATCTGGGCGAACCGTGACGGCAATAAGCCGCTGGTGAAGTTTTGCAGATTACTAAGCGAGCCGCCGCAGGTGAAGGCGTTGCCAATCACGCTGATGCTGTAGGCAAACTCGGTGACGTCGCCGTAAGGGGTGTATTCCCAGTCCCGGATGCGCTCGGCGGGATCCATGTCGATCACTTCGCTGAAGATGTAGGGTTTCCCGCCGCCGGGCAGGGTGAGGCCATCAAGGATGGCGCCGATCTCGTGGGCGGCCATGTGCTTGGCGGCGTCGATGCGGAAGCCGCGCACGCCAGCGTTGAGCAGCGCTTGCAGGTAGGCGCGTAGTTTGCTCTGTACCGCCGGCTTGCCGGTGTTAAGGTCGGGCAGACCGACGAGTTTGCAGCGTTGCACCTGATTGCGATCCCGATAGTTGGTAATCAGACAATCCGGGTGGAAGTCGTCAGGCGTATATTGCGCGCCGTAGAACCGGCTGGCAGCCGGTTGCGAGCGGTATTGGGTGCCGGACGTGCCGGTCGGCGGGCTGCCTACTTCGATGTCGGCCATGTGGTTGATCACGGCGTCAACGATCACCGCTACGCCGGCGCTGTTGCAGGCATTCACCATCTGCTGGAACTCAGCCCACGTGCCGCTGCGACTGGTGAAGCGGCTGGTGTCGTGTGTCACTGGTTGGTAGCGCGCCCACCACGGGAAGTCGTTGGCCGGGTTGCCGCCGAGATCGGCGGTGGGCACGATGTGCTCGTTCGGCGGCGAGACCTGCACGCCGGTATAGCCCTTCTGGCCGAGGAACGAGCACTCTTGCGCGACGTCGGCCCAGCGCCATTCAAACAGGTGGACGAAGACGCCGCCGTTTGGTTCGCTGGCGCTGTCACCCGCCGGGATGATCGTAATCAGGCCGTCACCCTGATCGTCATCGTCAGGATTACCGTTGATGTCGTAGACATCGGCTTTCCACTTACGCCCGGTTTCGTTGGTCTTCTTGCAGTATGCGGTGAAGCCGTAGGTGCCCGGCGCGAGGCTCTCTAGCACAGCCCGCGGGATGGTCGCCTTGTATTCGTCGTTGTTGCCGATGTCGCCGTTATAGACCATCGGCAGGTCGCTCCACGGCTGGCCGTAGCGGCCCCAGTGCAAGAAGCACTCGATCCCGGCGCCTTGGCCGGCCCCCGGCGTCACGCCCGCCTCGTAGACTTGCACGAAGACATCGAAGCCGGCGGGCGCGAAGCTGCCTTCGTTGATGGCATGGGCTACGCCGCCGCGCGGGTACATCAGTCCTACCCAGTCGATTGTGCTGGGTGGCTCCATCGCTTGGGTCGAGACAAAGACCACCGTGGTGCGCGGCGGGATGGTGAAGGTGTCGGTGGCGTCGTTGAAGCTGGCCGTCGCGATCACCGGATCGTCATCAACGCCGTCGGTGTGCAATGGGTGCAGATTGAAGCCGTTGGCGTTGGGGATGGTGATCGTCTGGGTGATGGTGTTGGCGTTGAAGAAGACGAGAATGTTTTCCCAGTTCGGGTCAAGATCGGGCTCAACTTCGTCTGACAACCGCATCACGATCAGCGCGTCGCGGCTGTTGTCGGTGTTGTAGTGGCTGACGCGGGCATTGATCGCCGCTTCCGTCGTGAGGCGGAAGAGCGGCGAACTCATACGCAAGCGCAGCGTCTCGCGCATGTGAGCGGCGGCGAAGTTCATGTCGGCAGGG
>JAUQOZ010000317.1 GCA_030550625.1 Chloroflexota bacterium
CCGACCAACGTGATGATTACGCCTGACGGGACGATCAAGTTGGTTGATTTTGGCATCGCTCGCCTCTTCAAACCGGGCAAAGAGCGCGACACCCAAGCCTTTGGCACCCCCGGTTATAGCGCCCCCGAACAGTACGGTCGTGGTCAGACCGATCCGCGTTCGGACATTTACAGTCTCGGTGTGTTGATGCACCATCTGCTGACCGGCCACGATCCAAGCACCACCCCGTTCCGGCTGCCGCCGGTCAACCAACTTAATCCCTCAGTTCCACCGTATATTGCGGCTGCCATTGCGCGTGCCACTGACAACGATCCTGCCAAGCGGTTCGCCAGCGTGATCGAGTTGCAACAGGCCCTGTTCGGAAGCAGCAATTTGGTGAACCGGCAAGCCAGCCCGCCCCCGGTAGCGCAAGCAGCGCGCGTTGAAGCAATGGCCCCCACGCCAGCGGTGATGATGGCGAGTACCGGTATGGCCACTGCCGGACTCTGGATTGGGATTATCAGCGCGGTGCTGATGGTGATTGCGATTGGGATGGCGAGTCTCGATCCGGCCACCGACAGCGATGATTTCTTGGCCGGTTTGGGTGTGTTAATTGCGATAGGCGCCGCACTCTTTGCCATGATTAGCGGCATTTTGAGTCTGATCGCGCTTGTTAGCCCCAATACTGCCCAGACGCTGCATGGCCGCCGTGATGCCGCAATTGGTTTTGCTGCCAGCGCCGGCGCGTACCTGCTTTGCTGTGTGTTGGGTTTTGTCATTGCGCAGGTAGGCGGATAAGTCGCTGGCGTTACGTTCGATGTTATACAAGGATATTGCGTATGTCTTTGCAAATCACGCTCTCTTGCCAGTGGGGCCGCGCGCCAATCCCAGCTAGCGCGACGCCGCAAGTCGGCTATTTGCTAGTCGAGGTGTTGGCGCCGGCTTCACCAGCGACGGCAATGCCGCTCAATCTCTGTTTTGTGCTCGATCGCTCAGGCTCGATGCAGGGCGCTAAACTTGCCAGCATGAAAGCCGCCACTCGCCGGGTGATCGAATTGCTCCGTCCACACGATGTCGCGGCTATCGTGATCTTCGACGATACGGTGCAGACGCTGGTACCGGCAGCGCCGGTTGGCGATAAAGCGGCGTTGCTAGCCGCCGTTGATACGATCACCGAAGCCGGCGGCACAGCGATGTCGCTGGGGATGCAGGCCGGACAAACTGAGCTGCAAAAGCATCTTGGCCCCGATCGCATCAGTCGTATGGTGCTGCTCACCGATGGCCAGACATGGGGTGACGAGCCGCTCTGCCGCGATTTGGCGCAAGAACTGGGCAAGGCTGGCGTGCGGATCACGGCGCTGGGGCTAGGGGCCGAGTGGAACGAGCAGTTGCTCGATGATATTGCCACTGCTAGCGATGGTCACTCGGATTACATTGCCGAGCCGGAACAGATCACGACCTTCTTCCAACAGGCAGTGGAAGCGGCGCAAGCAACCGTCGCCACCAATGCCCGCCTGCTGCTGCGGTTCGTTCGCGATGTTACGCCACGCGCAGTCTATCGGGTCAAACCGGTCATTGCCAATCTGGGGTACCAACCGATTGGCGACACCGCAGTGGCAGTGCGGTTGGGCGATCTGACAGGCGGCCAACCGGCAGCCGTGCTGCTTGACCTGATGCTGCCGCCGCGGGCCAGTGGCCGGTTTCGGCTGGCGCAGGCCGAGCTGCACCTAACGCCGGTAGACCAAACGGCTGAAATAATCATCAAACAAGATGTGCTGCTTGAGGTAGCCGATCAGGCCGGGCCAGAGAGTTACAATCCTACCGTGATGAATCTGGTCGAGCGTGTGACAGCGTTTAAGCTGCAAACGCGCGCGTTGAGTGAAGCAGCCAGCGGCAACGTCGCTGGCGCAACGCAGAAATTACGCGCCGCCGCGACGCGCTTGCTCGATTTAGGGGAACTGGAGCTAGCTGAAAAGACCAACCAACAAGCGGCAGCGCTCGAACAGGGCCAACCACTAAGTGCCGCAGCACAGAAAGAGCTCCGCTACGCGACCCGACGGCTGACGCAGCGGCTGGAAGATGAGTAACGAACGATGCGATGGAATCGCGCAATCGCCATTCGGGAGCGATTGCTTGCCAAGGTGAGGAACGACTATGATCATCTGTCCTTCCTGTGGAGCGCAGAATGAGCCTACCAACCGCTTCTGCGATCAGTGCGGCACCCGTTTAACCGGCGCAGCGCCAACCGCTCCCGCGCCCACAGCCGTCTCGCCCGATCAACCCACCGCTCTCGCACCTTCCTGCCCGGTGTGCGGCACGACGGTACTCCCCGGTGAACGGTTCTGCGACAATTGCGGCGCCGACTTGCTGGCAACACCAGTTGCGCCGCCAACAACACCCGATCAGGCAACACTGCTCGCGCCGCCTAGCGCGCCGCAACGCTTCTGCCCTGATTGCGGCGATCCGGTGTTGCCCGGCGAACGGTTCTGCGACAATTGCGGCGCTGATCTGAGCAAGTTATTTGCCCCGCCGCCCGCCGCTGACGCGCCCACCGTCATCGCCCCGCCGCCCGCCGCTGACACGCCCACCGTCATCGCCCCGCCGCCGGTAGCAGAGCCTGTTGCTGTCCACACACCACCGGCAAGCGAAGCGGCAGCTCCTGCGCCAGCCATCCCGGCAGAAGGGCCAACCATGATCGCGCCGCCTGTGGCCGAACCACCCGCGCCGCCTGTGGCCGAACCACCCGCGCCGCCTGTGGCCGAACCACCCGCGCCGCCTGTGGCCGAACCACCCGCGCCGCCTGTGGCCGAACCACCCGCGCCGCCTGCTACGCCAGCCGCCCCAGCA
>JAUQOZ010000049.1 GCA_030550625.1 Chloroflexota bacterium
GGGCAACGGAGAGCTGCCATACGCCTGTAGTTGGGCAAGGTACGGGCTATCAGGCGGGACGATCAGGGGGGAAAGATAGACGATATCATCCGGGCCAAGCGGCATCGCTGCCAGTGCCGCGAGCGAATGCTGCACGTGTTCGGCGGCAAAGCGTTCGCCGCCGGCCCCGACCAGCAAGATGACGCCGACCGCGATCCCGGCGGCTTTGATCGTGCGCACTGCGTCGATCGCTTCCGCCGGCGAGCCGGGTTTGTTCAAGAGGCGGAAGACCGTCTCATCACCGCTCTCAAGCCCAAGGTAGATCCGGCGTATGCCGAAGGCGGCCAGTTCGCGGTATTCGGCTAGCGTTTTGCGTTCCGCGCCGAAAATGTCAAGAAAGGCGTAAATGCCTTTAAAATCAGCATCAGGGCCAATGGTAAATTCCTCATGCACGACTTGCAACAGCTCGCGCAGGCGCGGCTGCGGGATAATCAGCGCATTGGCATCACCCAGAAAGATCGCCATCCGCAACCCTAAGCCAGCCCCGACAAACTCTTTCACCCGCTGAATATGGTCGCGAAACGAGGCCGGTGAATGGATGCGAAAGGCGCGGTCGCGGTAAAACGTGCAAAAATGGCAGCGGTTCCAGCTACAACCCTCAGTCGCTTGCAACACCAGCGCGCGATACTGATCCGGCGGCAAGATGCTGATCGGCTTGTAGACGGCGCGAAACCGCTCGCGCTCAGCTTCGAGCCGCTCAACATCCCAGCGCCGGATCCGTTCAAACCAGTCGCGTGCCGCCGGCGGCGCGGTGGTTTCAATCTGCTCGATCATCCGTTCGGCCTCAGCCAGCAGCTCAGCCAATACTGCGCGCCGCTCGGCATCGGCGAGCTTACGCCGTTCTTTTTGGCCGGGGGCGAGCGCGCGCTTACGCAAGACCTCGCCGCTGAGACCGCGCACGTAGTTGGCGCCGTGGCGAAACGCCACAATCGGGCGGCCTTCGCCATCGAACGAGATAATCGTGCGCATATTCTCGGCGATGGTGAGGTGGTGGCGTTGTAGGTTGAGGGTGATGCCCGTTGTCATAATTGAGCGCGACCGTTGCGGTTATTCGGGCAACAGCGTATCCCACCACAGCCGGCCTTGCCGCCGTTGCATCAGATCAACGTGAATATGCTTCACTTCCGTATACTCGTCAAGACCGTACTGGCCCATTTCGCGGCCAAACCCGCTTTGGCGATAACCGCCGAACGGCGCGCGCGGGTTGAGCACGTGGTGCTCGTTGATCCAGACAGTACCGGCGCGGATGCGTTGGGCGACGGCCAGCGCCTGTTGCAGATCGCGTGACCACACCGAGGCGGCAAGGCCGTAGATGCTGTCGTTCGCGATCCGGATCGCCTCGCCGATCTCGTCGTAGGTGAGTACGGCCAGCACCGGCCCAAAAATCTCTTCGCGGGCAATCCGCATCTCAGGCCGCACACCGGTGAAGATAGTCGGTTCGACATAATGACCGTTGGCAAACGCTTCACCCAACGGCCTGCCGCCGCCGATCGCAACCGTCGCCCCCTCTTCGCGGCCAATCGCGATGTAGCGCTCAACCTTCTCACGTTGCCGTTCGCTGATCAGCGGGCCAATGTCGGTCTCCAAATCCATCGGATCGCCAATCTTCATCCCGCGCACCCGCTCGACCAACCGTTCGACCACGGTGTCGTGCAGGCTACGCGGCAACAGCAGGCGCGAACCGGCTTCGCACAGTTGGCCGGAATGGTAGAACGCACCCCACAGCACGCCGTCAACCACCAGATCGAGATCAGCGTCGGGCAGCACCAGCATCGCATTCTTGCCGCCCAATTCGAGCGTCACCCGTTTGATCTGCGGCGCCGCCAGCGCCATAATCTTGCGCCCGACTTCGGTGCTGCCGGTGAAGGCGACTTTATCAACCGCCGGATGGGCCGCCAGATATTCGCCGACCTCGCCGCCGGGGCCGAGTACGAGATTGATCACTCCCTTTGGCAGCAGATTCAGTTCGTGAATAGTCTGGAAAATCGCGATGGTGCTGAGCGGGGCCAGCGACGAGGGCTTAAAGACGACCGTATTGCCGGTGGCTAGCGCCGGGCCGAGCTTCCACGCCGCCATGCAAAAGGCATAGTTCCACGGAATGATCTGGGCGCAGACGCCGATCGGCTCGCGCCAGACAAAATTCCACGACACCGAGGGTAAATCAGTCCACGGTAGCGGCTCATAGGGGTGCTTGCGCGCCATTTCGGCGCAACCGCGCAAGATCTCAAGGCCGAGGGTAATATCATTATACGTCGTTTTGCGCAGCGGCACGCCAGCATCGCGTGATTCAATCTCGGCTAGCTCAAAATTGCGCGCTTCGAGCGCATCAGCAATCGCATGGAGAATCTCAGCCCGGCGCGCCGGACTGGTATGCGGCCACGGCCCTTGATCAAACGCGGCGCGAGCGGCGGCAATCGCTCGATCAATATCAGCGTGGGTCGCGCTGGAGCAGGTGGCCAGCGGCTGGCCATTTGCCGGATCAAAGACGGTAAATGTCTGACCGTTGCTCGCCGGCTGCCAGTCGCCGTCGATGTACAGGTCATAGTGGGGCAACCCTTCCGGGGAGTGTTCGTGCCTCATTGCAAGACTCCTTTATCTGGCGGGGGTGAAAAAGATGCCGCTGTGCGTCATAGTGTAACACGCCGCGTCATAAAACTCAAGTAGGGCGACGCAAAGGCTTTGAACGCAAAGGCGCGCAGGGTTTTTGAAGCAAATCCGCTTCTCCACTTGTCATTGCGAGCCGCGCTTGGCGCGGCGAA
>JAUQOZ010000251.1 GCA_030550625.1 Chloroflexota bacterium
CTTCAAGTTTTATTATCAAGTTTGGCTGATCTGGGGTGTGCTGGCCCCGGTCGGGCTGTGGTGGGTATGGGCGCAGGCGACGGGTTGGCGGCGGCTGGCGGCGAGCCTGATCAGCGCCGGCACAGCTCTCTTGCTGGCTGGCGCGCTGGTGTACCCTTTCATCGTCACCCGTGACATCAGCCGCGGGCCGGTGCGCGGCCTCAATGGCTATACCCCCCGCGAGCAGACCGCCGCCGGCGTAGCCTCGCTGGCGTGGCTGCGCCACAACGTACCAGCGGGCAGCGTGGTGCTCGAAGCGGCGGCGGTAGAGAATGACGCCGCAGTGGCTGCCGGCAGCGAACCACCGCGTTGCGGCGGCTCGTACAACTGGCAAGGCTTCGGCGGGGTGGCTGCGGCGAGCGGCCATGCCACCGTGTTGGGTTGGGTGGGCCACGAAATGCAATGGCGCGGCGGCGACCCGGCGGCGCTAGCCGAACTCGGCCCGCGTTGCCTCGCCGTTGATGCCATCTACCGCAGCGGTGATCCGGCCCGTATCCGCTCGCTCATCGAGCAGTACGGCATTGATTACATCTACGTCGGCGCGCTCGAACGCGAGCGTTACCCCGCCGAACGGCTGGCTGCGTTGGCTCAAGTGGGCGAAGCCGTCTTTGCCCAAGACGAAGTAGTGATCTATCGGGTGCGATAGGTTTTGACCGTAGGGATCGTCGCGGGCGCAGAAGTTAGACGTGCTAGTTATACTCTCTGCACCCGCGGCGGTTAAACTCCTTCCTCCCATTCCCTCGTCGCCCACCCTACCGCCAATCGCCAAACTGAAGGTATACTACATCTGTAACGTGTTACAGATAGAGGGAAACCATGCCATCAGCAACCGATTACGACGTGATCGTCGTCGGCGGAGGCCACAACGGCCTCACCTGCGCCGGCTATCTCGCCAAAGCGGGGAAGCGCGTGCTCGTGCTCGAACGGCGACCCATCGTCGGCGGCGCCGTCTGCACCGAAGAGGTCATCCCCGGCTACAAGATCGATGTTGGCTCGTCGGCCCACATCATGATCCATCTGACCCCAATCGTGCGCGACCTCGAACTCGAACGGCACGGCCTCGAGTACATCGACATGGATCCATACGCCTTCTACCCCCTGCCCGACGGGAGCGGCGCGATCTACTTCTACCGCGATGTCGAGCGCACGTGTCAGAGTATCGCTACCGTCAGCCCGCGCGACGCTGAAGCCTACCGGCGCTTCCTCGACTTTTGGACGCCGCTGAACGAAGCGGTGTTTGATGTCTTCCTTAATCCGCCCTCGGTGACGCGCCTGTTTGGCAAGGTGGCATCGAGCATTCCACGCTTGCCCAAGGCCGAGCAGCAAGTGCTGGAAGTGACTCGCCGTCTTTTCACCAGCTATGCCCAGTTGATTGAAGAGACCTTTGAGAGCGAGGCGATGCGGGCGGCGATGACGTGGCTGGCCGCGCAGAGCGGCCCGCCGCCGGACGAGATCGGCGCTGGCGACTTTTTCGGCTGGCATGCGATGCTGCACTACAGCGGGGCTAAGCACCCGCGCGGCGGTTCAGGCATGTTGACCCAAGCTATGGCCCGCTCGCTCAAGGCGATGGGAGGCGAGGTTGTGCTCGACGCGCCCGTGCGCCGGATCATTGTCCAAAATGGGCGGGTGCAAGGGGTTGAGACTGCCGACGGCCAGCGTTACTCGGCCCCGATCGTGGTCTCGAATGCGCACGTGCTGACCACCTTCCTGCAACTGGTTGGCCCCGACCACCTCAGCGCCGATCTGGTGCGCCGGCTCAACCACATCCGCATCGGCAACGGTTTCGGCATGACGGTGCGCTGCGCCGCCGAAGAGCTGCCCGACTACACCGCTGCTCGCAGCTATGGCCGCCCGCACGAGAGCCATCACGGCTTGCAGTTGCTCAGCCCCAGCATGAACTACGTGCGCCGGGCCTACGAAGACTATCTGCGTGGCGAGCCGAGCCGCGATCCGGCGGTGATCGCCATGACCTTCTCGGCTATCGATCCCGATGTCGCTCCTCCCGGCAAGCACACGGTCTTCTTGTGGGCGCAATACTTCCCCTACAAGCTCAGCGATGGCCGCCAGTGGGATGACATCCGCGAATCGGTTGCCGACTCGATCCTCGAAGTGCTCTACCGCTACGCGCCCAATATGCGCGGTAAGATTATCGACCGCTTTATCCAAAGCCCGCTCGACCTTGAGCGGCGGATCGGGCTGCTGCGCGGAAACGTGATGCATGTCGAGATGAGTTTTGACCAGATGTTCTTCTTCCGCCCGCTGCCGGAACTCGCCGGCTACCGCACGCCGATCCGCGGCCTTTACCTGACCGGGGCCAGCACCCACCCCGGTGGTGGCGTCTTTGGCGCCAGCGGCTACAACACGGCTCGCGTGGTGCTGGCCGACACCAAACCGCGCCGCTGGGGGCCGCTAGTGTTGGGAGCAGGGGCGCTCGCCGCTGGTGCGGTGCTGGCCGGACGCCGGCTCTTGCGCCCGTAAGCGGATCATGAACCGTAGAGGCGATTTTACCGCAGAGGACGCAGAGGGTGGGGCGACCCACGGCGCGCATCTTCCCTCTGCGTTCTCGGTGTCTCTGTGGTACTATTCCCTCTCCCCGTGCTCCGCGTTTCGGCGAGGGATTGATGTTTTTACCGCAGGGGGCGCCGAGGCGATGTTACCGCAGGGGGCGCAGAGGACGCAGAGGGTGGGGCGACCCACGGCGCGCATCTTCCCTCTGCGTTCTCGGTGTCTCTGTGGTACGATC
>JAUQOZ010000153.1 GCA_030550625.1 Chloroflexota bacterium
TAGTGGCTGACGCGGGCATTGATCGCCGCTTCGGTCGTGAGGCGGAAGAGCGGCGAGCTCATGCGTAGGCGCAGCGTCTCGCGCATGTGAGCGGCGGCGAAGTTCATGTCGGCAGGGGTGGGGTCAAGCGCGGTGTTGTTCAACAACGGCGTCATAATCCCCCAGCGCGAGTTGTTGTCCCACGTTGGCGGCAAGCCGCGGCCAAAGTTGTTGGCGCTGCGATCCCAATAGACCCGGTTGAACCAATCGCCTGAGTCATAGCTGTTACGGTCGAGCGATTTCGAGCGCAAGATATCTTGGCCCATGTGGAAGAAGGGGATGCCTTGCGCCAGCCCGATCAGGCTCACTCCCATGTTTTGGCTGCGTACCCGATCGGCCATTGAAGTCGCGGCAATCCCGCTGCCGCCGATCCACCCCGGATTACCGCTGCCGTTGCCGTTGGGCAGCTTGAAGACGTTTTGGTCAAACAGGGTCTCGTTGTCGTGTTTTTCGACGTAGTTGATCGACTCTTGCGGATCGTCGGTGAACGGGTTGCCCCGCCCGTTCCAGTCGGTGCCGCTGCCGCGCAACGCCGAGCGCAGCGTGTCCATTACCACATGCAAATCGCTCTGGAAGCGGTTGGGGTAGGCGTAGCCGTTCCAATCGTAGCTGAGGCCGTTGATGAATCCTTGCCGGCGAATGCCGACCGTGTCAGTGCTATAACCGCCATGGGCCGCATCACGGATGACGTCGTTGAACAGACCGATCCCGCTGCCGGTCATGTTGTGCTTGTGGGCATAGCAATGCGGGCAGGTGGTCAAGCCCTTATCGCGGGCCGAGCCGAAATCCCAGCCTTCACCGTAAAGATAGATTTTGCTGCCATCGACGCCATGCGTGCTTGGAGTTAACGCCTGCAACGCCGCCCGCACATTGAGCATATTCTGGCGGGTGTGCAGGTTCATCAGGTCAAAGCGGAAGCCATCGATCTTATACGCCGTCGCGAAGCGCACGACCGTATCGATCATGAGCTTCTCCATCATCGCGTACTCGGTCGCGGTGTCGGCGCAGCACGACGATTGGTAGAGATTGCCGGCAGCGTCGTAGCGGTAGTAGTAGCCGGGCACGATCCGATCCAGCACCGATTTGTCGTCTTGCCCGCTCGCTGCTGTGTGGTTGTAGACCACATCCATCACCACGCGCAACCCATTCTGGTTGAGCGCCTGCACCATCTCGCGGAACTCAAGAATGCGCGTGACGCCATCGGGATTAGTGCTGTACGAGCCTTCCGGCACGCCGTAGTGGTAGGGATCGTACCCCCAGTTGAAGCTGTCGGTATGGCGGGCCGCTCCTACCGCCGCTTGCGGGCCGGTTGAGGCCCGGTCGGTGGCGGGGTTGAACGAGATGGCCGGTTCCGTGCGATCGGCGGGGTTCTCGATCACCGAGGCGATGTCAAACGCTGGCAAGAGATGGATGTGCGTCAGCCCAGCCTGCCGCAGTTGCAGCAGATGGTTCATGCCATCCGAGAGGGCCGGGTTCGGGTGCGGGCCGGCGCCATCATAGGTAAAGGCGCGGTAGGTGCCGCGATCCGCCGCCGCAACCGTGCTATCGTTGGCGCTGAAGTCGCGGATATGCACCTCGTAGATCACAATGTCTTCGGGGTTCGCCAGCGCCGGCTTGCTCAGCGTATCCCATCCTGCCGGCTTCAGATCAGCGTCATCCAGATTGACGAACTGGCTGCGCACATCACCGGCGGCAGCGCCATCTTGCGACAGGCTGACCGAATAGGGGTCAGTGACGAGGTTGGTGACGACCGCATCGAGCGCCGGCACATACACCTCAACCGCAAACAGGTAAAACTGGCGATCCCACGTCGCGTCGCCGGTGACGCTCCATACGCCGCTTGCCGGGTCGAGCGTCATCGGATGATCGGTGTAGGCAGGGGTAGTGGAAGTAGCGAAGCGGCGGAGAGTCACCGTTTTCGCCGTCGGCGCCCACAACCGCACCGTGGGTACGCCGCCGCTGTAGCTGACGCCGAGGATTTGCGCGGTCGCATTCGCCGCGTACAGATCATCGAGCACTCCCTGAATCTGCACCCGTGTGGCATCAATCCGGCTGCCGCTGCCGTTGTACGCCGCCACCACCAGTTGGCCGCGCAGCAAGTGGCGAGCGTTGGCGGCGCTCAATCCGGTCAACAGCCGGGTGAGACCGGTGGCGTTGGGGTTCTTGACAAAACCGCTCACCGTACCGCTGGCGGTCAACGGTACATAACACGGCGCTGCCGGGGCCGGGAAGCTGCAGGTGGTCGCTTCGGCAGCGGTGGTCATGCCGCCGTCGGGGTCGTAGAGCAGACGGAAGCTCGCCGCCGGGCCGCCATTCCACGCGATGGTGTTCAGATCAAGCCACAGCGCGCGGGCTTGGGCAGGAGTAATGGCGCTGGTGCCGCTGCTGACGGTATAGCTATAGTTGCTGCCGCCGTTAGTATCGGCGTTGATCGTCATCAAATCGGCATCAGCGCCGGCAATCACGCTCACATTACCCGAACTAAAGACGTAATAGCTGACCGTCGTGCCGGCAGGTTGCGAGGGGATGGTTGCGCTGAACGAGGTGCCGCTGCCGGCCATCTTCACCACCGTCGAACCCGCCCAATTGCCGTTGATGGCATAGCGCAGCCAGAGCGCCTGCTCGGCAGGAGGGGTGACGTTGGTGGTGGCAGTGACCGTCACCGCTTGCCCGGCGCTCGGTGCTGCCGGACTGCGGTTCACGCCGGTGATGGTGGCGGGGGAGGCGC
>JAUQOZ010000045.1 GCA_030550625.1 Chloroflexota bacterium
TGAGGCGAGCGTCGATGGCAAAACGGATCATGGAGCCTTCACCGGCGCGCAACCGTCAGATATCGATTTCCAAGCCGTCATACGCAAAGGTCACGCCGGGCGGCAAGCCGTAATCGGCGCGATAATCGACGGTATGAGTCATATGCACCAAAAAGGTGCGCGGCGCGCCAACCAACCGCGCGACTTCACCCGCCTCGGCAATCGAGAGATGGGTCGGATGCGGCTCGGCGCGCAACGCATTGAGCACGAGCACTTGCACCCCGCGCAACCGCTCGATCGCTGCCGGCGGCACGGCGCTCGCATCAGTCACGTAGCCAAGGGGGCCAATCCGGTAGGCAGTGATCGTCCACGTACCATGGGGCACAGCAATCGGCACAATCACCAGCGGGCCAATGTGAAACGGCGCTTCAACCGCGCACAACGTAATCGCCGGGCGTGACGAACCGGTTGAGGTCTCGTCGAAGGCGTAGGCAAAGCGTTGGCGCACATCGGCCAAGGTTTGCGGGCTGCCATAGATGGGCAGCGCCCCCTGCCGCAAACAAAACGGGCGCAAATCATCGAGGCCGGCCACATGATCGAAATGGGCATGGGTCAACAACACGGCATCAATCCGGCGCAAACCGGCAGCAATGGCTTGAGCGCGAAAATCAGGCCCAGCATCAATCAATAAGGCCATGCCATGGCTTCGCACAAGGGCTGAGGTACGCAGCCGGTGGTGGCGCGGATCAGGCGAGGTACAAATCGGGCAATCGCAGCCAATGACGGGAACTCCCATCGATGTACCAGTGCCAAGAAAGCGCAACTGCATATCGCCCGCACCAAGATGAATATATGATGAATCCAATCTTACTACGGCATTATAACATGGCTGCTCGGCGCGCGCCCTGCACCGGATACCATCGCTTTAGCGCCGTTCATAAAGCCATCGCTCTTCAATCGTATCATTAACATTGGTATGCAACTGTATCGTATATAAATAAACTGTTTCTCGTTTGCGATCAAAAATGCATTCGCAACAGCCGTAACCTGCTTTATACTATCGTTAAGCGACGTGGATCGTGCTAACCATTCATGCCGCGAGGATCTATGCGTAGCGGCTTTTTCAGCGAAACTTGTAGAGAAGCAATGACGTGATCACAATGCCATTCGCTGACCGGCCGCACTCATCACCGCAGGTTGAACGATATGCGCCGGCTGATTGGCGAGTTGCAAACGCAACTCAAGTACCAAATTATCGGCCCCTTCCTCATCCTTGCGATTGTCGTCGCAGTGGTTGGGTTGTCGATTGTCGCGTTTTTCCTCGCCCGTCAGCAACAAGATCGCTTTGACAACGAGCTCGCCGCCGCCACGCGAACGGTGAGCGACGCCTTCCTCGCCCAAGAGCAAGCCAATCTTGACTTTTTGCGCGAAGTCGCCTTTGCCCAACGCAATGACAGCATCGGCGCGCCTGCCGTCGCTGACGCTTTTCGCGAAAATAACAGCGAAGGGTTGCGGATCGCGCTCGAACCGTTCTTCCTCCAAGGCACCCGGCGCAGTGACGTGCGCCTCGACCGATTGATCGCTTTTGGCCGCGATGGGCACACGATTGCCGACTTCGAGCGCCCGCCGCTCGCTACCGATAGCTCGTATATTACCCATGCCTCATCCGATCTGAGCAGCGCATGGTTTACCGCCAAAATCCTCAATGGCGAAGCTGACTCACGTGGCGATAAATATGCCGGTTTGATCCAGTTTAACAACACCCAAACCTTCTACCTCGCAACCATTGCGCCGGTGCGGCTGGGGAATGATGTCGTTGGCGGCTTGATTGTTGCCATCCGGCTTGATAACCTGCTCAACACCATCGTCCAGCAAGCCCGGCTCGATGGGCTGGTACTGTACAACACTGACGGCAAGGTGATCGCGAGTTCTTTTGGTAGTCTTGGGCAAACCCCTACGCTGAGCACCGATCTGCTGGCGAAGATTAAAGCCAACCCCGATCCGTTTGGGCAATCACTCTTTACGGTGCAGCAGATCAATGGCACAGAGTACCAGTTTGCGTACGTGCCTTTCACCATTCGCGGCGGACGGGCGGGCATTCTGGCGACGGTACGCGCGCGCGAAGAGGTGTTGGCAACGTGGAATAACGTGAGCCCGCTCCTCGCCCTAATTACCTTTGGCCTAGGTTTTGGGATCGCGGTGCTTGGCTTATGGGTGGCGCGGCGCATTACCCGCCCGCTCGAAGAGTTGGCTGAAACGGCGAATGCGGTCGTCAGCGGCGACCTGCAACGGCGCGCACAGGTCAGTACGCAGAATGAAATTGGGGTGCTGGCGCAGAATTTCAACCGTATGACCGAGTACCTGATCGAGCTGTTGGCGCAAGTGCGCGCCGAAGCGAGCCAGCGCGCCGCCATTGTCGAAAGCATTACCGATGGCATCATCTTTACCGATGTTCACGGCGAGATTCGCTCGATCAACCGCGCCACCCGCCGGTTGCTGGGCATTAGCGAAGAAGCGCCGATGCCCAAGCGCCTGAGCGATCTTCCGCTCGAACCGCTGCAAGAGGGTATTCCCGGTTTTGGTGACCAACGTGCTCAAGATCTCTATGCGCTCGGCAGCTATTTCGTCCGGCTTTCGATCGCTGAAGTGCGCGAAGAGAATGGTGAATTGCTCGGCTATGTCGCTGTGCTCCAAGATCTCACAGAGGAGGTGATGGTCGATCGGGCGAAGACCAATTTTATCGGGACGATTTCACAATAATCAAGGAGAAG
>JAUQOZ010000007.1 GCA_030550625.1 Chloroflexota bacterium
AGAAAACGCTTGATGCCGTCGAGCACCATATCGCGCAGGCTGGACAGATCGTCGCGAATCCGCTGCCAGAGCGCCTCCCAGCCGCCTTCGATCAGCGTGCGCAGGTAGCTGGCGACAAACTCGATCACCGCGACGGCCCGCTCGCCGATCAGGCGCACCGCCCGCTCGCGCAGCCGTTCCCACGTCAGCCCAAGGATCTGCTGGATCAAGCTCAGTACTCCCATCAGGTCGAAGCGTTCGGGCAGCGTGATCCCTGCCCCACCGAGCGCGCCGGTCAGCCAGCCGATGATGCCTGCCTGCAGATGGGTGAGGAAGTTATCGGCGAAGCGGCGCACCCCGTTGAGAAAAGCATCGACCAGATGGCCGGCAAACCCGCCCGGATCGTCGAGAATGAGCTGGAAGGTCTCTTGCGCCCGTCCGATGAACTGGTAGAAGGTTTCGGGATCGATGCCGGCCACTTTTAGCACTGCTTCGAGCGCCATGCGCGCCAGCGCCGCCCAATCGCCGGTCAGCACCGCTTGGGCAATGCTGAGCGCCGCGTTGATCGCAGCCTGATAGACATTGATAATCGCATTGAGGCCGGCGCGCAGCCCTTCGACCAGCGCGGCGATGCCGGCTTTGAGGCCCGCGGCAGCAGCAGTGACCACACGCTGCGCGAAGGCCACTGCGTCGTCAATGGCAGCATTGAGCCGCGCTGCCAGTTCAGGGAAGATGCTGCCGATAAGGGTATCAACCAGCCCTTTCAGCAGTTCGCCGAAGGCGGCGATCAGGCCGTTGACAAAGGCGGCAGCGGCGTCAATGATCCGCATCGCCAGCGCTTTGGCCGCATCGAGAATCGCGTTGACCGCCCGCCGCACAGCGTCGAAGATGGCGCCGATCGCTCTGGTGAGGGCAGCGAAAGCATCACGCACGAAGTTGACCGCCCGATCCCACCAGCTCTGCTCTTCGGCTTCGCGTTCGGCTCGTTGCCGTTCTGCTTCTGCCTGTCGCTCGCCATCGGCCACTTCAGCGCGGGCATCGCGCTCTGCCGCTTCGTAGTGCTGCTCGATCTGCGCTTCGTCGGCCCGCACCCGCTCGTCGATCTCGCGCCTGTGGGCAGTGCGCTCGGCGGTCGCCTGTTGCTCGATGCCGGTCACTGCCGCCTGCTGCGCCTCTAGCGTCTCTTGCCGCGCGTCCTGTATCTGCGCGCGGGCTTCGATTACGCCAGCCCGCTGCTGTTCGTCAGCCTGCGCCGATTGCGCTTGCGCCTGTGCTTGAGCGTCGGCCACCGCCTCGGCCCGCTGCCGATCGCGCTCGGCGCTCGCTTCATCCACCTGCGTGCGCGCCTCAGCCAGACTCGCCTCCATTGCCGCCTGTTGCTGCTGATCGAAGGCAGTCTGCACCTCCGGCGGCAGGCCCAGCTCAAGATACGCCTGCGGTTCGGCGGGCATCTGCGGCGAGGCGATATCCGGTTGGGCCAGTTCACCCACCGGGTAGGCTTCGTCAAGCGCGATCGGTTGCGCCTGTTCCGGCCCCGGCCCGTTGATCACCGCCTGCGCCGCCTCGTCGCGTATCTGGCGCGACTGCGCGACGCCTTCGCTCATCTGTTGGTCGAGTTGCGCCGGGTCAGATCCCTCAGTCAACGGCACGCGCGGCGGCGCGCCGGGAGAGGTCGCAACGCTGGCATCGCTGGTTTGCACTGCGCGCAATTGGGTGGCAAGGCTGGCGGCGCGATCATCGGCCTCGCCGCTCAGCAGTCGCGAAACATCGGCAGTGACGCGATCATTGGCCGTGTAGCGACCAAGATCGGGCGTTGGCGGCAGTGCGACCTGCGGCACTGCTCCTTCTACATCGAGATCGAGCGGGCGGGCGTCCGGCGGGGCGACGGTCAGCGGCGGCGGGGTTTCGACCTGTGTGTTGAGTTCGGCGTGCAGGTCGGGCAGTTCGGCGCTAAACGCGGCCTGCTCCTCCTTCGCCAGCCGATCGGTCTCTGCGCCGAGCATCGCGGCGCGTTGCGCTTTCACCGTCGGCGGCGCGGCGGCAAAGGCGGCCATCAAGGCTTCCGGCCCTTCAGCGTCGGCCAGCGCCGCTTCGGCTTGCGCTTGCGCGGCTTGCTGCGCGGCAACATCGGCTGCACTCACACCGGGAGCCGGCGCCGGCGGTAGCTCGAACGGCGGTTGATCCGGTTCGATGGCCGGTGGCGGTAAGCTGGCCGGTGACGGCTGTGATTCGGGGGTTGGCGGCGCAACGGTTTGCGCCGGCGGGGCCGGGGCCGGTTCGCGTTCGGCAGCGCGGCGGAAGGTCTCAGCCGCCGGTTCGTTGGTTGGCGGAGCTGGAGCAGTAGCGCGGCGCAAGGCGACGACTGCCGGCGGCAAAGTCGTGGTCACGGCCAAGGGCGGTGCGAGCGGGGTAGAAGTCACGCGCTGCGCCTGTGCGGCCAGCAGCGTCGCCTCGCGCTCGGCAGGTGCGGTGGCGGGGACGATTGGCGCTTCGAGCTGAACAGCGCCATCCGCTGACCACCCCGCTCCCTCACCCGCAATCGCTGCTTCAGCGGGTTGCGGGCCGGCGTCGAATGCTCCACCCCTCATCTGCAAGACATGCACCACCTCGTGAGCAACCACCTCCAGCGACGGGTGCGGATCGGCGAGGAAGATGGCCCCCTGATGGGTGAGCGCCTCGGCCTGCAAGAGGGCCAGCGCCGCTTGGGCCGGCGGCCCGGCGTAGACGGCAATCTGATCCATCGGGGGGCCCGAGCGCGC
>JAUQOZ010000353.1 GCA_030550625.1 Chloroflexota bacterium
ATGGAAGAACGGCCCGTCGGGATCGGGTAAAATCAGCACCCATTCCTGCCCCAACTCAATCTTGATGCCATCGATCTGCTCGCCGTGGCGTTCGTGGTACTGCTGGTTGAGAATGCGCATCACCTTACCTTTGCTCTCCCAGCGGCAGGGGACGCGCGTCTGCCAGAGGTAGTAAGGCGGCAAATCGGCCAGCACTTCGCTGAGGGTGGTTTGATTCAGCGTGAGTAGTTCCATCAGGCGGGCAATGGCGAACATTCCATCAGCAACGGGGTAGAAGTGGGGGAAGATATAGTTGCCGGTACCATCACCGAGCAACAACAGATCGGGCCGTTCAGCGGCCAAATTCATGAGCGCGCCGAGGTTCGCGCGGGTGCGAATGATACTGCCGCCATAGCGAGCGGCAATCTGCTCGAAGGCGCGCGGCGCGGTGACCGGCACCGCCACAATGCCGCCGCCGTGGGCGCGCATCGCCAGCGCGGTCATCGCGGCCAGTGCGCGCAACCCATGCAGCCGCTGGCCGCGATCATCGATCAGAAAAATCTTCTCGCCGCCGGGGTCAAGGCGCACGCCGAATTGCGCGCCAACGACCGGCGTAATCTTGGTGAGCCGGGTCATAGCCGCTTCAAAATCGGCGCTCGTCTGAAACACCATCCGCTCATCGAGATTCACGTTTAGCTCAACCGCATCAGCCTGCATGCGGCGTAAAATCTCAGTCATCACCGTGCTGGTGCTGGTGTTCGCGTAATCGATGACGATCGGAAAGCCTTTGCCAAAGGCAGCCTCTTGGCCGAGCGCGCGCATAAAGGCAGTGCGGTAGCGCTCTTCAACATCTTCGCCGTAGAAGATGCGGCCAATCTCATCGAGGTAGGCGCGCCGGTAATCTTCGCGGAAGAAGGTGCTCTCGATCTTGCGTTCGGTGGCGCTGTTGATATCCAGTCCAAGATGGTTGAAAAACTTAATCTCGGCAACGCGATTATCAAACGGTGAAATGCGCACATGCACGCCGCCGGCGGCGCCGCTGGCGTGGGTGTAGTAGCGGGCGAGCGGGATGGGCACATTGCGCAGATCGCAGACATTGATCCCTGCCGAAGGCAAACCGGCGACGATTGCTCGCTTGAGCATGCGTGGCGTAAAGTGCGCATCGCGGTTGATCGTGACGGTTGCGCCGCGGGGCAAGGTGGCGCCGTAGGCGGCCCCCAGCCGGGCGCACATCTCAGGGGTGATCTCGATATTGACCAACCCGGTGATGCCATAGCGGCCAAATAGCACGCGCCGGCCTTGACTGCCCCAGATGATGCTTGAGGTAACGGTCGCCCCTTCATCAACCTCTTTGGAAGGCCAAATCTTGACATTGGGCTGCACGACCGCGCCGGCGCCGATCTGCACGCCATCGCCAATCACGGCTCCCTCAAAGATCATCGCTCGCGAGCGAATATTGCACTGGCGCAACACAATAGCGCCGCGCAGTTCGGCCCGTTCGCCGATGTACGAATTGCGCCAAATGATCGAGCGATCGATATTTGCCCGCGAGTCAACGATCGTATAATCACGGATCACCGATGGCCCGTGAATGATCACGCCACCCTTAATCTTGGCCCCATGGCCAAGATAGATCGGCCCATGCAATTGGGCGTCAGGCGCGATTTCAGCGTCGCGGTCAACCCAGACATCGCCGCCGATATTGTGGCCAATCCGTGGCAGATTAACCTTGCCCGACAGATAATCGCCGCAGGCGCGCATATACTCTTCAATCGTCCCCACATCCGTCCAGTAGCCATTGGCGATATAGCCATGCAGCCGGTCGCCGCGGTGGAGCATGCGCGGAAAGACATCTTTCGACCAGTCGGTGACGCGGCCACGTTCGATGTAGCTAAAGATGTCGGGGTTGAAGACATAGATGCCGGTGTTGACCGTATCGGAAAAGACCTCGCCCCAGCTCGGCTTTTCAAGCAACTGGCGAATGCGTCCTTGTTCGTCAGTAATGATGACACCGTAGTCAAGCGGGTTGGCGACGCGAGTCAGCGTGACGGTTGCAGTGGCGCCAGAGGCAATATGATGCTCGATGATTTGAGTCAGGTTGAAATCGGTCAGCGCATCACCTGAAATGACAAGGAACGGCTCGGTCAGCAGATGTTCGGCATTCTTGACACTCCCGGCGGTGCCAAGCGGCACCTCTTCGAGCGAGTAAGTAATATTCACGCCGTAGGCGCTGCCGTCGCCGTAATAGTCTTGGATCACGTTGGCGAGATACTGCACCGTAATGATAATGTCAGTAATGCCGTGCAGTTTGAGCAACTCAATAATATGTTGCATCACCGGTCGATCGACCAGCGATACCATTGGCTTCGGGCGATTAATCGTGAGCGGTCGCAGGCGAGTGCCCTCGCCGCCGGCCATCACAACGGCTTTCATGGCGGCTCCTGCTGGCTGTCGATACCGCGACGACGGTGCTACGCGGCGGAGGGGGCGTCATTCAACGTTCTTCCACTTTGACAGCTTTAGTATATCATGTCACGAACCTGCCCGGCAACCGCTTGCCGGCAGCGCCATCTCGTGCTATACTCGCCAGCGGGGACGTGGCGGAATGGCAGACGCGCATGACTTAGGATCATGTGCCGCAAGGCGTGTGGGTTCAACTCCCATCGTCCCCACCACTACGACCGCACATCACTGATGTGCGGCTTTTTGTTGCAACCCTTCGTACAATCGCAGCGCGATCCGTCGCCGTTCGAGATCAATGTTCAGGATGGTGGCGCTGACCCGGCAGCCAAGCGGAAATCGCTCGCGCAACGGTCGCGGATCGGGTGGAATCTGGCTAGTATGGGCCAACCCCTGCACGCCGGGGAAGACCTCAATAAAGACGCCGAAACCGGTGATTCCGGCGACTATGCCGTTGATCTGCATCCCCGCGGCAAGCTGTTGGGTGATACCGTGCCACGGGTCAGGCGTCAGTTGGCGCATGCTCAGGTTGACCCGCATGCGGGTCTCATCGATGCCGGTGACGGCGGCCCGCACCGTTTGGCCGGGATGCAAGACGGTGCGGGCATCGTTAATCCAGCGCCAGTCGATGTCGCGCACATGGATAAACCCCTCAACCCCGCCGAGATCAATGACTGCACCGTAGCTGAGCACACGCAAGACGACGCCTTCTACCACGCTAGTGACGGTAAAACTCGCTATGCGTTGCCGTCGTTGTTGCAAGCGTTCGTGGCACGATGGCGGCAAAGGGAGTTCTTGTGGCAATTCGGCAGCGTGCGCTGGCGATGGGGAAGGGCATGCGGCGAGGATTGCTGCACAGCGAGCGGCGTAGCTGCGCAGCTCGGCGCTCGGATCGCTCTCGGCGATCTGTGCGATCAGCGGTAGGCTTTCCCGATCGTGCCATTCCGTCAAGACCTGCATCACGTTCATCAACAAGGGCCGGCGGTTGGGGGCCGAGCGCTGCAACAATGCGCGCAGTTCAGGAATCGCGGCGCGGTAGTTCGCCATACGTATGAAGCGAATCACCTCGTGCAAGAGGTGGCTGCCCTCTTCATTAAGCAGCGGCGCGATGGCTGGCGCGGCTTCCACCGCTTGGAGTTGGATCAATGTGCGCACGGCTAAGGTGCGCAGGCCAACGACATAACGGGCGATCTCGACCAACAACGGCACGGCAGTGCGCGCTCGCAAACGGGCCAGCGATTGCATAGCTACGCTAGCGGCCCGGCTCGGAATGCGCGGCTGGCTGTTGTGCCACGCGGTAATGCAATCTTCCAACAAACGGAGCAAGCCGGGCACTGCTGCCGGAGCGTGGAGGATGCCGGCGGCTTCGGCGGCAGCGATGCGGATGGTGAGATGCGGACTGGTCAGAAAGTTGGGCAACGCTACCGCGAGCGTGGTGTCGCCAAGCCGGGCGAGCGCAACGATCGCCGCCGCCACAATGGGCGGTTCGGGGTCATCAAGACAAGCCGAGATCTGAGCGCGGGCCATGCTGATCTGACGCCGGCCTAACGTGCGAATTGCAGCGGCGGCCACAAATGGTTTGGGATCATCAATTGCGGCCAGTAGCGCATCAATGACCGTTGCATTCAGCGGTTTACTGCTGTAGCCAATCGCTTCCGCTGCGACTTCGCGCACTATCGCCCGGCGATGGTTGAGCGCCGGCAAAGCTAGTTCCGGATCAACTTCCAGTCTCACCAACCGGCTGGCAGCGCGCGCCCGCACCAGTTGGTCACGCGAATGGATCGCGCGCGCCAGCTCTTCGAGCTGATCGGTCACTAATTCGCTCAGGCGTTCACGGTCAAGTTCCGGATCGCCTTCGTAGTCGTCGAGATCGCTCATAGCCCTTCCCCGGCGACGGGTGGATCAGTGGCCAGTAAGTGACGTTGCACTTTGCCGAGCGCATTGCGGGGCAATGCCGAAACAAAGCGAATCGCGCGCGGGCGTTTGTAGGCGGCGAGTTGCTGGCGGCAATGGTCGATTAACTCGGTAGCGGCGACGGTCGTATGCGGTTTGACGACGACGGCAGCGACCGGCACTTCGCCGAGATCGGGATCGGGTTGGCCATACACTGCGCATTCGGCCACGGCGGGATGTTGCGCTAACACCTCTTCGACTT
This sequence comes from Chloroflexota bacterium, assembly GCA_030550625.1. Lineage (GTDB taxonomy): Bacteria > Chloroflexota > Chloroflexia > Chloroflexales > Chloroflexaceae > Chloroflexus. Next base: position 4,595 of record JAUQOZ010000353.1, read on the forward strand.
CGCGGGGATAGATGTTGTAGCCGCCGCTGATGATCAAGTCGCGGCTGCGTCCGGTGATGTGGAAGTAGCCATCGGCGTCAACGAAACCGAGATCACCGGTGTTGAACCAACCGTCAGCGGTAAAGGCTGCTGCCGTGGCAGCCGGGTTGCGCCAGTAGCCTTGGAAGAGGTGCGGCCCGCGCACTTGAATCTCGCCAATCTGCCCAACCGGTAACGGCTGGCGGGTGTCGCGATCGACAATGCGTGCCTCTTGGCCGGGAAACGGCATACCAACGCTGCCGGGCCGTCGCTCGCCGTCGTAGGGATTGGTCAGGTTCATGCCGGTCTCGGTCATGCCGTACCGTTCGAGGATAGACTGGCCAAAGAGCGCGGCAAAATCGGCAAAGGTTTGCGGGCTGAGCGGGGCTGACCCCGAGACAAAGAGCCGCGCGTGATGCGGCGGCGCACCGTGCTGGCGCGCCGCTTCAACCAATCGCACATACATCGTCGGCACGCCAAAAAAGAGCGTAATCGCCGGATCGGCCAGTCGTTGCAACGCTACTTCAGCGTCAAACCGGGGATGCAATTCGAGACTGGCCCCGCTGCGGATCGTGCCATGCACGCCGACGCCTAACCCATGCACGTGAAAGAGCGGCAGCATCAAGAGCAAACGATCGCGATCCGTCCAGCGCCATGCGGTGATGATGGCATCACAGTTGGCGGCCAGACTGGCGTGGGTATGCACGGCCCCTTTCGCGCGCCCGGTGGTGCCTGAGGTATAGGCGATCAACGCCATCTCAGCGGGGTCGGGCGGCGTGCAGGCGGTGAAATCGGCTGGCGGTGCGCCGAAGACGGTGGTGTCCGGTTTGATCAGGCGGGGTGGCGTTGCCGGCATTGCTTCCCGTAACAGCGCCTCATTTTCATCTGTCGCCACCACAATCGCCGGTTCCGAATCGGCCAGCAAGTGGCTCAGCTCGGCGTGGCGGTACTGCGGGTTGACCAGCACCACTGCTGCGCCGGCCAATTGGGCGCCGAAGTAGGCGGCAATGAATGCCGGGGTATTGGGGAGCGCGAGCGCCACCCGATCGCCACGGGCAAGACCGAGGGACTGCAATCGCGTTGTCCAGCCGGCAGCGGCGGCGGCGAGCGTTGGGTACGAGTATGTTTGCCCGTCAACAATGAGGCATGGTCGCTCAGGTTCGGCAGCGGCGCGACGCAAGAGAGTAGCAACGATTGGCAATGGCGGCATCAGAGACCTCATTATCTCGATCAGGCGGATTCCGGTCAGCGGGATGGTGACTCGCCACAATCAGGGTCACACCTACGATAATGCGGGTCGCAGACCCGCATCCACCGGAACCGGCACGTATGCAGTGCATGTGATTTCAGACCGTTACTGGTGATTTCATTGGATTTGGGAGAGCTGTTGCCTTGCAACGGCTCTCCCCGATTGGTCACACGTATCGTTATTGCCTTGCATTATACCGAGACAAAGAGAGACGGTGCATCGCACCGTCTCCACTGTTGGTTACAAGATCGCGACGAACGGCTACCGGCTACTTATCGCGCTTGGCTTCGCCGAGCGCTGCCTGCGCCGCGGCGAGGCGCGCGATCGGAACCCGGTACGGCGAACAACTGACGTAGTTGAGGCCAACCCGGTGGAAGAACTCGACGCTGGCCGGGTCGCCGCCGTGCTCGCCGCAGATGCCGACCTTCAGGTTCGGGCGGGTTGAGCGCCCGCGCTCGGTGCCGATCTGCACCAACTGACCAACACCACGCTGGTCAATGGTCTGGAACGGATCGTCGGGAATGAGCTTCTTCTCGACATAAGCCGGCAAGAAGCGTCCCGAGTCGTCGCGTGAGAGACCCAGCGTGGTTTGGGTGAGGTCGTTGGTGCCGAAGCTGAAGAATTCGGCTACCTGCGCGATCTCGTCGGCGACGAGCGCCGCACGCGGCAGCTCGATCATCGTGCCGACGAGATACGGCACTTCAACGCCGCTCTCGGCGAAGACCTCGGCGGCTACCCGCCGGACGATCTCTTCTTGCAGCTTCAGCTCGCTGACAAAGCCGACCAGCGGGATCATTACTTCGGGATGGACATCAATGCCCTCAGACTTCACCTTGACCGCGGCCTTGAAGATCGCGCGGGCCTGCATCTCGGTGATTTCGGGGTAGAGGATGCCCAACCGGCAACCGCGGAAGCCGAGCATCGGGTTCGCTTCGCGCAAGCTCTCGACCCGCGCCTTGACCTTGTGCGGATCAACGCCGAGCTTAGCGGCTAATGCCTTGATCTCCTCGTCATCGTGGGGCAAGAACTCGTGCAGGGGCGGGTCGAGGGTGCGGATGGTCACCGGCAAACCGGCCATCTCGCGGAACAGGCCCTCGAAGTCACCCTGCTGGAGCGGCTCGATCTTGGCGAGCGCGGCGCGCCGTTCTTCCGGCGTATCGGCGAGGATCATCTCGCGCATCGCATCGATCCGGTCGCCTTCAAAGAACATGTGCTCGGTGCGGCAGAGACCGATGCCTTCGGCGCCGAACTGGCGGGCCACCCGCGCATCGCGCGGAATGTCGGCGTTGGCGCGCACGCCAAGCTTGCGGAACTCATCGGCCCATTCCATCAGGGTGGCGAAATCGCCCGATAACTCCGGCTCGACGGTTGGCATCTTACCGGCAAAGACCTCGCCGCTGCCGCCATCAAGCGTAATCCAATCACCCTTGCGGATGGTCGTGCCGTTGACGGTCATTAACTGATCGGCGTAGCTAATGCGCAGATCGCCGGCGCCGGCCACGCAGGGCTTGCCCATCCCGCGCGCCACGACTGCGGCGTGCGAGTTCGAGATCAGCACCGGCGTCATCCGGCTTGAGAAGACGATATAGTTCTTATCGAGCTCGTCGGTGGCATCAACCTCGAAGTTGTAAACCAGCGTTGCTTCGGCAGCGCCAACTGCACGCGCGCGGAACGAGCGCAGTGGTGCGTCGAGCAGCGCCGCCACTTCGCGGGCAACAGCGCCGGTGCAGAGCGGCAACAGATCGCGCCGGATCTTCTCAACCCCAAACATAATGTTGCGCTTCACCGCCTCACGCACCCGACCCATATAATTCACCGAGTCTTGCACATCGGCGAACATGGCCCGCATACTCAAGCACTTATTCTCGTAACGGCGCGGCGGCAGCTCGGCATGCACCCGTTCGGTGAAGGCCAGTATCTCCTCTACCTGCTCGGTGATTTGGAGGAGATAATGCTCGCGGTTGTTGACAATTTGCGGCACGATGCCCAACCGCAAACAGGCCAGCGCCAACCCGTCAAGCAGATCGCGCTTGCTGCTCGATACGCTAATCTGCAAGCGTACCGGACTCGACTCCTCAGCATAGGTGCCGTCGCCATCAACAAAGCCGGCAAGGAAGTGGAGCAAAGCGGTGCGGTCGAGGCTCAGCACCCACTCCACCAGATGATCGCGGATCTCGGCGAGGCGGGCAGCCGGTTCACGGCGGAAGCTAATGCGGTCTTCGACCGTGCCGCGGATGACGCGGCCATCCATCTCACCATGCGAGGTGCGCTCGCGCAGATAGGTAAACGGTACGCCAAACGCTTCCTCGAAGCGGCGCTCAACCGCCGCGATGAAATCGGCTTTTTCCGGCGTCGCCTTCTGCACGAACGTGACCGAACCTTTGGTGTCGCGCAAATTGATCGACCCATCCGAGAGGATCGCACCGGCGACATATGCCAACGCCGGGCTCGTGACCGTCTCGCTGAGCGCCGGGATCTGATCGACCACAGTCACGAAATCCTCATCGGCCAGCACGGCGTCAAGGCGCTTCTTTACCAACTGGCGATTGTGGATCACATACATCTTGTGATCGGCGGTCAAGCGCAGTTGGTTATCGTCAGCGCGGCCCGTTTGCGAGAGTGTGATCGGAATGACTTCAGCCGGGCGGCGTCCAGCGGCGATGATCTGCCGCCACACCGGGCGCAGCGTGCGGCTGTCGAATGAGAGAATGCGCGGCGCGGCACCCTGCTCAATCAAGGCAAACGCTGCTTCAGCCGTCAACAAACCGCGATCGGTCAAGATGCGCGTCTCAGGCGCAACGCACGTCATCCCGCCACGCGCGGTCAAAATCGCCTGCGCCGCCACCATACCGTGGAAATCTTCGGGAGCGGTCTCGACCCGCACCAGAATCACCTTCTCGCCGGTTTTGGCCAGCTCTTCGGCCTCGTCGGGGTCAAAGACAGCCTTACCAGAGGCAGCGCCGGGCGAGGCGGGCAAGCCGGTGGTGAGGGGTTGGGCTTGCTTGCGCGCTTCGGGGTCGATTGTTGGGTGGAGCAACTGGTCAAGCGCGTGCGGGTCAACCCGCTGCACTGCCGTCGCCTTATCGATCAACCCTTCGCGCACCATATCGACCGCAATCTTGACCGCCGCCGCGCCGGTGCGCTTGCCGGTGCGGGTCTGCAACATCCACAGCTTGCCGCGCTCGATGGTAAACTCGACATCTTGCATGTCTTTGTAATGCCGTTCGAGCTGCTTGGCAATCTCGTGGAATTGGGCGTAGACTTCGGGCATCTCTTCGGCCAGCTTACTAATCGGCTGCGGAGTGCGAATGCCGGCTACCACGTCCTCGCCTTGGGCATTGACCAGATACTCGCCGAAGATTTCAGGTGCGCCGGTGCTGGGGTTGCGCGTAAAGGCCACGCCAGTCGCCGAATCGTTGCCCATATTGCCGAAGACCATCGCCTGCACGTTGACGGCAGTGCCAAGATTATCGGGAATCTTGTTCACACGGCGATAATCAACCGCGCGCTTCCCATTCCACGAACGGAAGACGGCGGCGATCGCCTCGCGCAACTGCTCGAAGGGGTCTTCGGGAAACTCAACCCCAACATCTTCCTTAATAATCGCTTTGAACTTCTCGGCTAGCGCGAGCAGTTCCTCAGTAGTCAAGTCAGTGTCTTGGCGCTGGCCATGGCCCTTGGCTTCGTCCATCTCGTGCTCGAAGCGGTCGCCATCAACCCCAAGTACAATCTTGCCAAAGAGCTGGACAAAGCGGCGGTAAGCGTCGGCGGCAAAGCGGGGATTATCGGTCAGGCGGGCCAACCCTTCCAATGTCTGCTTATTGAGGCCAAGGTTGAGCACCGTATCCATCATGCCGGGCATTGAGAACTTCGCACCCGAACGTACCGACACGAGCAGCGGATTATTCGGATCGCCGAAGGTCTTGCCGGTTTGGGCTTCGATATCCTTCAGACCTTCCAGCACCTGCTCCCACATTCCTTCGGGGAACTGCTGGCCACTTTCGTAATAGGCGTTACAGGCTTCAGTGGTGATCGTAAACCCGGGCGGCACCGGTACGCCGGTGCGAGTCATCTCGGCCACACCCGCTCCCTTTCCGCCAAGGAGATCGCGCATCGAGGCATTTCCCTCGCGGAAGAGGTAAACCCACTTCTTAGACATAACCTGTTTCCTCCTTGAACAAGGCGGCTTGAGACAATGCCGTTATGCGCCTTAGCGCGTGAGAATGCGCTAACGGCGGGAATGATCACGATTGGACACGGTGAACCAACCGGTCGCTGCCGGCATGAATAGCCTGTGATTAAACGTACAACTCATTGGCCCCATCGCACATCATTGTATGAAGCTGATATGAGCGCAAACAATGGTAGATAACGCAACTATACTGCGCCGTCTCGCAACTGTCAAAAGCAATTGCCTTGCTCTACCGCAGTGCCGGGCGCCTGCTTTTGACCCTACCCCGGCGGACTAAACCGGCGCGAAATCAGGGCAATAATCTCATCGGCGCTTTCTTCGATCGACTTATCGGTCACATTGAGCGCCGTCCAACCGTGTTGGCGGAAGATCCGGCGCGCCCATTCCACCTCGTCGATCGCGGCGTCAAGGTTGGTATAACTACTACCAAGATTAATGCCCATCCGCCGTTGGCGCCAACGCCGGCGAGCGGCGATCTGTTCAGCATCGACAATCAAACCGATGACGCGCCGGGGATCAACTCGAAACAGATCATCAGGCAAAGGCACTTCCCGCACGAGCGGCACGTTGGCCACCTTCCAGCCCAAGACCGCGAGATACATGCTCAGCGGCGTCTTGCCCACCCGAGAAACGCCAACCAGCACAATATCGGCGTGGCTCAGCTCGCGCGGTTTGTTGCCATCGTCATGGGCAACGGTGTACTCAATCGCTTCCAGCCGCTCGAAATAGGTCGAACGGCGGGCTTGATACAATCCCGGCTTACCGAGCGGCTCTTTTTGCAACACCGTGGCCAAGCGCGACAAGACGCTCCCGACTAGATCGATCTCGGCGACTCCCATCTCGCGTGCTAAGCGCATCAATTCACGGCGCAGGGTTGGTTCCATCAACGTGTGCAAGATGGTGCCGTTCTGCTGTGCGGCTTGAGCGACGACTTCGGCAATCTGTTCCGGGTTGCGCACATTTGGCACAATGATTAACGGCACTTCCGCCCCCTCAAACTGCGAGAGCGTCAGGCGCGCCACCTGTTCACCGACCGCGCCGGCGCCGCCGGAGACGATGTAGAGGGGCGGGGCAGGATAGGAATGAGGTAAATCGTTCATTCGCAAACGTTCTGTAATGCATGATGCGCCTGTGATCAGGCACAATTGACTATAGACATCACCAGCCGTATGCTGGTATGATACCACACGAAACCGATGGCTCGCGGCGGATAATGCTATGGAAGTCTTTTCAATCGATGGCGCGAAGATCCATGCGCTTGATGTCGGGCCGCGCCACGCCCAACTCGCGGTTCTCATCCACGGTTGGTCGAGTTCATCGTTTGCGATGTCGCCGCTCATTCCCCTGCTCAGCCGGCGCTTTCGCTGCGTGGCAATCGATCTGCCCGGTTACGGCGAGTCGCCGCCGCTGCGCGAACGAGCGACGATTGGGCGCTATGCGCAGATTGTTGGCCGCCTGATCACCGGTCTGAGCGAACATCCAGCCGTGCTTGTCGGCCACTCGATGGGGGGGATGATCAGCGCAACGTTGGCGCTGCAAATCCCGCAATTAGTTGATCGCATGGTGTTGCTCTGCCCGACTATTTCGGGACGGTTGTCGTTCTGGATTAATACCTTCGTCTCGCCAATCACGATGCTCGAGCGCTTCCCGATCTTTAGCCGGTTGCTCTCGGTGCTCGAACCATCGATGCTGTACGTGACCGATAGCCTGATGAAACCGGCCTCCTTCGCCGAACGGTCGGCGATCAGCGAAGCCGATTATCTGCGGTTGCGCGCTGATGCGCGCCGGCCCGGCCAAGGGCGCGTGCGGGCCGAATGTTTTGTTGCGATGCGCAATCAAGATCTCAGTGGTCGCTTGCGTGAGCTCGAGACGCCGGCGTTGGTGATTTGGGGGGCGGAAGATAACACCGTACCACTCCGCGATGCTGGTGTCGTCGCTGATGAGTGGCGCAATGCCGATCTGCGGATTGTGCCAAAGGCTGGACACTGGCCACATTTCGAGACGCCTGAAGTCACGATGCGGTATATCGCCAGTTACCTTGGCTTGCCCTCGCTGGTCAGCCAACCGGATGTTTTGGTGCAGCCGGCGGAAGTGACGGCGCAGGTGGCTGAATTTCTGGCTAATTCCCAGATCGGAAGCGGTCTCAATCTTGCCCAACGTACCCGGCTAGCGGCGCACCTCGAACGGCGGCGCTACCCGCCCGGCGCCTTGATTGATCGCACAAACCAAGAATCGACCGATCTCTACCTTGTGCAGGATGGTTCGTTAGAGGTGTGGAGCCCGCCGATCGATAATGATCCAGATAGCCAGCGCCTGCTCACGACGGTGGTGGTGGGCCAAATTACCGGCGAGATGTCATTGCTCGACGGTGGCCGGCGCAGTGCGGATTTGCGCGCCGGTGAGGAGGGGGTCACGATCTTGGCGTTGCGACGCGATCGGTTGCGCGCGCTGTCTGAGGATGATCCGGCGTTGGGGAACGCAGTCTTGTGGAATATCGCCAGCGCATTGGCGTTGCGCTTGCGCTTGGCGAACTGGCAACAGCAGGGTTTGGCGCGCGAATTGCAGGCGCTCAAGCGGTAGGGTTGAGAGGTCTTAACGCTGGAGTGCAACTGATATGGTAACGTGTGTGCGCGTGGCAGGGTTCGCTGATTTGTAAGCAAGAGTGATCCACGTATGGAAACAACGAATCGTCGCGTGATGACGGTATCTTGGCCACAGCTTGCCATCTTGCTTGGCGGCGATGCTATCGTATTCGTAGTCTTCGCTTTGTTGGGCCGCAGTTCGCACGGCTTGGCCGATGAAAATCCGCTGGTAGCCGCAGTGCGGGTTGCATTGCCCTTCTTTATCGGCTGGTTGCTAGTGGCGCCGTGGTTTGGCGTGTTTCGCCCGCAACCGCCGTTGCGGATGGCCGGCCTGTCGCTGGGAGCTTGGTTGGTTGCGCTGCCAGTCGGGCTTGGTTTGCGCTGGTTGCAGCTCGGTCGTTCTAGCCCGTTTAGCTTTGCGCTGGTGACGTTTCTGACCGTAGCGGCCTTGTTGTTGATCTGGCGGGGCGCTTACAGTTGGTGGCTGGTGCGGCGTGGGTAGGATATTGCCGTTCTATGGAGTGCGGCAGTGCAACTGCCGCATCTTTGCGGGATCACCACATGGCGCCATTCTGGAGTGCGGCAGTGCAACTGCCGCATCTGTAAAGGGTGGCCACAGTGCGACGTTTTGGAATGCGGCAGTGGAACTGCCGCATTCCGTTCAACAACGACCGTAGTGCCGGGACGGTGAGTACACCGCTCAACCCTCATGCGCCAACCGCCAATTCAAGCGGCAGCCGCTCATCGATCCAGTAGCGCAAACTGGGATAGCGCAGCTCGATGCCCAGATCGTGGCGCATACGGGCATTGCTCAGCCGGACAGATGAGGTCAAGGCGCCAACGACCGAGCGGTCGAGGCCGGCGCGCAGGCCGACGTTTGGATCGAACGTGCGTGGTGGTAGCATACCGAGCCGGCGGCGCACCTCGCTGACAATCTCGATCAGGCGGAGCGGTTCATCATCGCTGACGTTGTAAATTGCGCCGATCTGGCCGGCTTCGGGGGCGCGGATCAGCACCTCTAGCGCATCATCAATATGAATATGCGGCACAAAGTTACGCCCGCTGCCATAAATCGTAAGCTGGCCGCTGGCAATCGCCTCGAGCGGATCGCGGTCAGGGCCATACACCGTTGCCATGCGTAAAATCATCGCAGGGAAGCGGTGAGCGCGCACTGCTTGCAAGATCGTTTGTTCAGCCGCAGCCAGAATGGTGCCAAGCGGATACGACGGCGCGATGGGGCTGTCTTCATCAACCCAGTGCTCGCCGTGATCGCCATACGGGGCGACGCTGGAGGCCCAAATGTAGGTGCGCACCGTGCGCGCACGCACTGACATCGCAATCAGATGCTGGTTGCCATCGACATAGAGGGAACGGAGCAGCGCTGAACCATCGATGGGCATACGGTTGGTGAGGTTATAGACCACCTCAATCTCATCGGTGACGCCATCAATAGTTTCAGGACGGGTGAGGTCGCCGATCCAGACTGCCATACCGCGAGCGGCGAGGCGTTCAACCACCGGATCTTCGGCGCTGTAGACAAGACCGCGCACACGGTGGCCAGCAGCGAGGAGCCGTGCGGCCAGTCGCGAGCCGATGTATCCCGCTGCGCCGGCAATCAGATAATTCGTCATAGGTCACCTCGTCGTGTGGGGGCGGGTGACTGCCCTGACACCGCCCAACTGTTAGAGCAGGCTGCACATCGGCAAAAGCGGTGCTTGTCTGTGTAGGTGCAGCAGGTTACTGCTAATTGTAACACCCTCTAGGTGGAGTTGCTAGCGGAAATTTACCTGACAAACGGTGGGCAAATCGTGGATGGGGCGACAGTGGAGGGGGCGACACAAGAGTCGCCCCCTCGTTCCATATTACGGAATCCGTTCGTAAGCCGGCAAGGTCAAAAATTCAACGAAATGAGGATCGGTCGTGATCTCATCAAACAGTTCAGCGGCCTCTTCGTAACGGCCATCATCGTAGGCTGGCCCCAGAATCTCGCGCACTTTGGCCAGCTCTTCGGGCAACATCTGGCGGAAGAGTTCAACCGTCACTTTGCGGCCATCGTTGAGCACTCCCTTCGGACTGCGGATCCACTGCCAGATCTGGGCGCGCGAAATCTCGGCAGTGGCGGCATCTTCCATCAGATTAAACACCGGCACGCAGCCGTTGCCGGCCAGCCATGCACCGAGGTACTGGATGCCGACGTTGATGTTCAATCGCATGCCCTGCTCGGTGATCGGTTCGCTGGGGCCGAACGCGAGCAAGTCGGCGGCGGTGACTTGCACATCGTCGCGCTGGCGGCTGATCTGGTTGGGGGTCGGCATCAGACGGTCGAAGACCTCCATCGCCACTGGCACCAGACCGGGGTGAGCCACCCACGTTCCGTCATGACCGTCGTTTGCCTCGCGCTCTTTATCAGCGCGCACCTTGGCCAGCGCCGCTTCGTTGGCGACCGGGTCGTTCTTGATCGGAATCTGCGCCGCCATGCCACCCATCGCATGCGCGCCGCGGCGGTGGCAGGTCTTGATCGCCAACAACGAGTACGACCGCATAAAGTGAGTGGTCATCGTCACCAGCGCCCGGTCGGCAAGGCAGAAATTGGGGTCGTTGCGGAACTTCTTAATGCACGAGAAGATATAGTCCCACCGTCCGCAGTTGAGGCCGGCTGAGTGCTCGCGCAGTTCGTAGAGAATTTCATCCATCTCAAATGCGGCGAGAATCGTCTCGATCAGCACGGTCGCTTTGATCGTCCCGCGTGGAATGCCGCGCAGCTCTTGCGCCAGCACAAAGATGTCATTCCACAGCCGCGCTTCGAGGTGGCTCTCTAGCTTGGGCAAGTAGAAATAGGGGCCGCCCTGCACATCGATCGCTAGCTGAGCGTTATGGAAGAAATAGAGACCGAAGTCGAAGATCGCTCCAGACATCGGCTCGCCGTCAACCAGCACATGCTTCTCGTTGAGATGCCAGCCGCGCGGGCGCACAAACAAGATGGCGGGATTGGCATTGAGGGCGTAGTATTTGCCTTCCGGGCTCGTATAGGTGATTGTGCGGCGAAGCGCGTCGCGCAGGTTGATCTGACCTTCGACCTGATTTTGCCACGTGGGAGTATTGGCATCCTCGAAGTCGGCCATAAAGACCTTCGCGCCTGAATTGAGCGCATTAATGATCATCTTGCGGTCAACTGGCCCGGTAATCTCGACCCGGCGGTCGTTGAGTTGGGGCGGGAAGGGCGCGATCGTCCAATCGCTCTCGCGGATGTGGGCGGTTTCGGGCAGAAAATCGGGCCGCTCACCGGCATCGATCGCGCGCTGGCGCTCGGCGCGGCGGGCCAGCAGCTCAAGCCGGCGCGCGTTGAAGCGGCGATGCAAGGTGGCGAGAAACTCCAGCGCTTCCGGGGTTAAAATCTCAGCATACTCAGGTGTGATCGGTGCGGTGATCGTCACTCCGGCAGGGAGTTGGGGGGCGGTCATGCAACCCTCCTTTCATCATGCGGAAACAATTTCCGTGAACTATTATACCAGAAAAGCGGTTGTGGGCTGTCAACTCGGCGATAAAAAATCCTCTACGCCTTTGTGTTCCGCCCTCACCCCCGGCCCCCTCTCACACCCCACGGCGGGAGAGGGGGAGCCGCGCGGGAAAGCCGTCACGGGCTGTGAACCGAGGAGCGTGGCGTTAAACATATTATGGATTCGGGTGTAGATGGTGCGGCAGTTTAACTGCCGCACTCCACATAAGTATTGTCGCCATTCAGTCGCTTCCTTGCGCAGTGAGGTTGAGGGGCCGAACATTGGCCTAGTCCTCACCCCCTGTCCCCGCTCCCATCTGACCGCAGGAGAGGGAGAGCTGCTGGATGGGGGGGGAATAGCCACAAAAAGCCGCAAAACTCACAAAAAATAGTGTGGTGGCGCTTAGGTCGCTTTGTGGCTATAATCTCTCCTCTCCCAGCGGGTTTTCGAGGGTGGACAGAACGCCTGAGCTTAGATACGGTTAATGGCTTTGAGATGCGCCGTTTCGCCCCCACCCCATCCCCTCTCTCTCGCTAGCGGGTGAGGGGATGGGTGTGAGGGATCACCCCTCCCC
>JAUQOZ010000101.1 GCA_030550625.1 Chloroflexota bacterium
TACGGCGATAGGCCATCTATGGAGTGCGGTAGTATCACTGCCGCATTCCCTTATGAATCATCCGCATACGGCAATGGGTTGGTGTAGGAACCGGTTCACCGCAGTGTTATGGAGTGCGGCAGTTATACTGCCGCATTTCCGAATGATGAGCGGATGGGTTGTTGTCTTGTGCCCCGGTACGGCGCGGTTCCTCATCAAAGCGCCCGCATACGGCGATAGGCCATTTATGGAGTGCGGCAGTTTGACTGCCGCACTCCATAATGAATTGCTCTCATGCGGGTGTAGTGTGGTTATCGACCGTCTCCACCGACACACACTATCACGCTCAACATCCACGCTATCAGGCCGCATGCGGCCATCCCCGTTCCGGCTTACCCCGCCATCGTTTGTCCTACCCAATACGTATGCCGGCTGACCGTCACCATCCCGCGCACGGTAATGCCCTCGACCGGAGTGACTTCTGCTTCATTGACTAAGACGAGGGTCGGTTCGATGCCGGGAAAGCGCATCTTATAGGCGGCAATCGCCGCCGCGATCTTCTGTGCTATCGGTGTTTTCGGGTTGTCGTCGTACCACATCAAGAAGGGTGGCTGCCGGCGCACGAGGGTATCACTGCCCGATGTGGGAGCAGGAGTGGCAGCTACGGGGGCCAGCGTCGTGACGGGTGTACTGGCTGGCGCTGATGATTTACGAGCCATAACCGATCCTCTTTCTCTCAAATTGCAGGAACGACCATCCGCAACTGCGTGAGTCTACCGATCCTCATTCCAGCGTCGTTCACGTTGGCGCAGGGGATGGCTGCTAGGGTGAATCCTAGGAGTGTAGTGGCCGGAATTGCGTCTTCATAATGACAAGGGATCAAGCGCACCGGATGCTTATACACCACTGATTGATCTGCGAAAGACGTTGTGTGTGCCACCCTTCCCCGCTTCCGCGCGCGGCGAGGTCGGCGGTATGAAGGTCTTGAAGAAGCGTTGTGTTACACCACCCCTTTTTGCGCGACGTGGTCTGACTTTTCCCCTCACGGGGAATTGGGGCCAAGAGCTAAACCTTCATTCTCAGCCGAGCGAGTTGCAGGTCAAGCGCCTGCTCAGGTCTTCCTTCCCCGCAAGAGTGCGCTAAAGTGGGCAATGGCGGCGAGGTATACGCCAGCGCCTGATTACCAGCGCGACAAGCGCCCTCGCTCGTGTTGCCGGTACCATCTGCCCGTCGCCAGATCGTGGATCAACGTCTGCTCGCTGCTGTCGGTGCAACGTACCCGATAGTAGCGTAAATCGCCGTCGTGACGGCAGACATCACGAATCCAGACAATGCTGCTGACCCGCTGCACGCGATCATCATAGCGGAAGGCGGCTGGCAGGAAGCCAAACCGCAGCGTGACGAGCTCGATTGGTTCGCTGCGCGGCGGGCAACGCATCCGTTGCGGCGCCGGTCGATAGGCCGCCTTTTGTAACGTTTTCCAGCTCAGCATCGCGTTCCCCCGGTGTTGGCATGGCTACTGAGCTGAAGTATATCAGAACATTTGTTCAATGTCAAGCCGGATCAGGGCGCTGCCAGTCGCCGCTGCGCCCGCCCCGCTTGGCGATCAGGCGAATTCCATCGATCTGCATCATCTTGTCAACTGCCTTACACATGTCATAGATCGTCAATGCAGCGATGCTCACCGCCGTGAGCGCCTCCATCTCGACCCCAGTCTGGCCAGTGCAACGCACCGTCGCTTCAATCTCCAGCGCGTTGCCGGCGGGGTCAGGGGTAAACGTGACGCTGGCATGGCTGAGGTTGAGCAGATGGCAGAGCGGGATCAGTTCCGAGGTGCGTTTGGCCGCCATGATCCCCGCTACCCGCGCCACCGCCAGCACGTCACCCTTGGGCATTCCCCCGCTCATAATCAGACTGAGCGTCGTTGGCTGCATAATGACCCTCCCGCGCGCAATCGCTTCGCGCGCGGTGATCGCCTTGTCGCCGACATCAACCATCCGCGCATGCCCGGCAGCATCGAGGTGGCTCAGTTCGTTTCCTGATTCGCTCATGTGTTCCTCTCTGAATAGAGATTTGATCACCTTTACCTGTCCATTCGCTCAAATATTCTACGCGATCTCTGCTATCGCGCGCATTTCAACCGAATTGTTATGTTTTTAGATGCTTTGGCCGCTTGAAACTGGGTGCTAGGTCGGCTATAATGTGGCGGCAGGTGGGGAAAAGTGGGGGAAAGTGGGAAACTTTCCCATCTACGCAGGAGTAACGGGCGTGTTTCTGGGGACGCACGAGCATACCATCGACGAGAAGGGCCGGCTAGCGATCCCGGCCCGCTTTCGCGCTGAGCTGGCCGGTGGGATGGTCGTGACCCGCGGTTTTGATCGTTGTCTGCTGATTTTCCCCTTGCCGTTCTGGAGTGATTTGACCCGCCGGGTGAGTGCGCTGTCGTTGACCGATGAAGATGCGCGCATGTTGCGCCGGTTGCTGTTTGCCAACGCTTCCGAGCAAGAAATGGATCGGCAGGGGCGAATTTTGCTGCCCCAGAGCTTGCGTGAAGGCGGCGGTTTGGCCGATCAGGCGGTGTTGGTGGGTCTTGATACCTTTATCGAGGTGTGGGCGCCTGATCGCTGGCGCGAGGTCGAAGAGCGGCTCGCTAGCCAAGGCCCGCGCTTTGACGAACAGATGCGAAAGTTGGGGATTTAATGGTGGTGACGTTCCAACATACGCCGGTGTTGCTGGCTGAAGTCATCGCGGCGCTGGCCCCGCGTCCCGGCGGTCGCTATCTCGATGCGACTGTTGGTGGCGGCGGGCACGCGCTGGCCGTGTTGCAAGCCGCCCAACCCGGCGGGGTGTTGTTGGGGATAGATGCCGATCCGGCGGCGTTGGCCGCCACTGCTGAGCGGCTGGCTGAGGCCGGTCTCAGCCAGCAGGCTGTCTTGCGCCATGGATCGTTCGCCGATTTAGCGGCGTTGGCCGCTGAGGCCGGTTTTGCCGCCGTCGATGGCATTCTGTTCGATCTGGGGGTGTCGTCGTACCAGCTCGATACGCCGGAACGCGGTTTTTCGTTTGCCGCCGATGGCCCGCTGGATATGCGGCTGGACCCGACCCAAGGCCCGACAGCGGCTGATCTCGTGAATCGTTTGAGCGAGCGCGAGCTGGCCGGCATCATCTTTCAGTACGGTGAAGAGCACGCGGCCCGCCGGATCGCGCGCGCGATCGTCGAACGCCGGCGCTCGCAGCCATTTCAGTCTACTGCCGATCTAGCGGCGGTGGTGGCCCGTGCCGTGGGTGGTCGTCATGGGCGGATCCATCCGGCGACGCGCACGTTTCAAGCGTTGCGCATCGCGGTCAATCACGAGCTTGACCGGTTGGCGGCGGCGTTGCCACAAGCGGTTGCGCTGCTCGCCCTTGGCGGCAAGTTGGCGGTGATCAGTTTTCATTCGCTCGAGGATCGGATCGTCAAGCAATTTCTGCGCGCTGAGGCCGCTGGTGAAGCGCCGCGCTTAGCCATCATCACCAAGAAGCCGGTGGTGGCCAGCGATACAGAAGTCGCTGCCAATCCGCGAGCGCGGAGCGCCAAATTGCGCGTTGCCGTTCGGATTGCGTAATGAGTGCGGCTAGAAGAGGAAACGCGATGGCAGTCAGAAGCGAACAGATTCCAGCTCTGTTGGGGCGAGTGCGGCTGCGCCGGATTGATCTCTCGCGGTATCTCAAGCTCGATGGCGCGCGCTATATGCTGTTGCTGGCGCTGATCTGCTGCCTGTTGAGTGTGTTAACCCTCTTGCAGAGCGGATTGGTGGCGCGGATGAACTACGAGCTGGTGGAATTGCGCCAGCAACAGGTGCAACTGACCCGCGAGTATTCGCAGTTGCAAGAGCAATTGGCGCGCGTGCAATCGGTCGAGGCGCGCCTCAAACGGGCCGCCGAATTGGGTTTTCGCCAACCAACGCCTGATCAGTTGCGCTATGTGCGGATTCCGAATCTGCCGGATCTAGATGAGTAACGAATTATGGCTGCCACCACTCGCCGCACCCATTCGACTGCTTCCGCAACGGCTGCCACGCCGCCGGTTGGGCGTTTAGCCCGCTGGCGGCTGCAAGCGTTGTTGATTGGTTGCGTGGTGATCACGTTGGTCGTAACTGTGCGGTTGGTCGATTTGCAAGTGGTGCGCAGCCAAGAGTTGGCCAGCAAAGCGCGGCTCGAGATTGAAACGCCGGTGTTGCTGGCCCCGCGCCGGGGCCAAATTATCGATGCGAACGGTACTGTGCTGGCGATGGATGTCGAACGGCAAAGCCTCTTTGCGATTCCGCCGCAGGTGCCGGCTGACCGTAAAGCTGAGATTGCCTTACTGGTCGCTGGCCTGACCGGCGCTCCCGCCGAGCCGATCTTGTCGGCGCTTCGCTCTGACCGGCAGTGGGTGCGCTTGGCGCGCTGGCTCGAACCAGAGGTGGCAGCGAAAGTGGCCGAACTCAAACTGCCCGGCCTCCGGCTGGTCTACGAGCCGATGCGCTTCTATCCGCAAGGGATTACGGCGGCGCAGGTGGTCGGGGCGTTAAATCTGAATGGCGAGGGTATCAGCGGGATCGAAGCGTATTACGATCAGATTCTGCGCGGCACGGAAGGTCGGGTAGAGGGTGAATTCGATCCGGCCCGCAACCCGATTGCCACTAGCCTCTCACGCACGCTGCCGCCACAAGATGGCGCCAACCTGCAATTGACGATCGATCCGTTCATCCAGCAGGTGGCCGAGCGCGAGTTGAAGCAGGCAGTTGATGAGCAGAATGCCGACGGCGGCACGATCATCGTGCTCGATCCGCGCACCGGCGCGATCCTCGCGATGGCGAGCTGGCCGTTCTTTGACCCCAACCGCTGGCAAGAGTATCCGCCGGAGGTGTATGGGCGCAATCCGGCGATTGGCGTTGTCTATGAACCGGGTAGCACCTTCAAGATGTTTACCGCCAGTGCTGCGCTCAGTTCGGGTGCAGTAACGACGAGCACTACTGTGGATGATCCGGGGTGGGTAGTGCGCTATGGCCGCACGCTGCGTAATTTCGACGGTGCGCCGCGCGGGCCGTTGACGCTGGCCGGCATGCTCTACTATTCGAGCAATGTGGCGGCGTTACAGTTTAACGAGTTGACTGGCCCGGAAGCATTTTACCGCACGCTGACCCGCTTCGGCTTCGGCCAGCCGACCGGGGTTGATCTGGCCGGCGAAGAGAGCGGGATTGTCAATTTCTACGGCGGTGCGGGCTACAATCCGCTGACCTTCTTGATCAACGCCTACGGCCAAGCGATTTCGGTGACGCCGTTGCAATTGGTGCAGGCGGCGGCGGCCATCGCCAACGATGGCGTGATGATGCAACCTTACGTCGTGCAGCGGATCTGCCGCAACGATGAATGTGTGCAGACTCAACCGCAGGTGGCGGGCAAGCCGATTGAGCCGGAGGTGGCTCGCGCTGTGCGCGAGATGCTGGTCGAGGCAGCCAACCACTATGCCCCGGTCATTTGGGGGCCGCGCACCGGTAATTGGCGCGATCAGTGGTTGATCCCCGGCTACCGGGTCGGAGCCAAGACTGGCACTGCGTCGATCCCGTTGCCCGGCGGCGGCTATGACCCCACCTATACCATCGGTTCGGTGTTGGGGATTGCGCCGGTTGATGAGCCGCGCTTTGTGGTCTTGGTCAAGATCGATCGGCCTAAGAAAGATACGCTTGGCGTGTTAACTGCGATCCCAGTTTACTACAACATTGTTGATCAGTTGCTGCGGTACGCGCACGTGCCGCCGGATCGGTCGCTCGTCAGTCCGGGACAACCGTAGGGGTTGGTATGGTATTCGCTCTCTCAGTTGATTATCATCTGCCGCCGCTGGCGCTCAACCAAGCTGGTTGGAACGGAGATGCTATAATGGCCTCCGCGAGGCGTTCGGCGCGCAAGGCGACGTTGGGAGGGCGACTTGATCAGACTCGACAATCTATTGTATGGGGTGCAACCGCGCGCGACGCGGCAGGCGGTGGTCGTGCCGCCGCCGTGGGATGGCCGGCTGATCGGCCCAGTGGTGACCGATTCGCGCGAGGTGATGCCGGGATCGCTCTTTGTAGCGCTGGCCGGCGAACGCACCGATGGGCATCGTTTTTTACCCGATGTGGTGGCGTGCGGCGCGGCGGCAGCGTTGGTCTCGCCGGTGACGCTCGCGGCGTTGGCTCCCGATCTGGCGGCGACAGTCCGGCCATGGCGGTTGATCGAGCCAACCCAAAGTGCGTTGTTGGCGAACGTTCCGCCTGATGCGTGCCTCCTCATCGCCGTAGACGACCCGCTGCAAGCGTTGCAGCGCTTGGCCGTCTACCATCGGCAGATGTTCACGCCAACGGTGATTGGCATCACTGGTAGCGTGGGCAAGACCTCGACCAAAGAGGTCGTCGCGGCTGTGCTCAGCCAGCGATTGCGAACCTTAAAAAGCCAACGTAGCTTTAATAGTGATGTGACATTGCCGGCTACCTTGCTCGGGTTGACTGCCGACCATCAAGTGGCAGTGCTCGAGATGGGGATGTGGGCGGCGGGCGAGATCCGCTTCTTGGCGGCGCTCGCTCGTCCCCACATCGGAATTGTGACCAATGTCGGCCCGTCACACCTCGAACGGCTCGGCAGTATCGAGGCGATTGCCAATGCGAAAGCGGAGTTGCCTGAGTCGTTGCCGGCTGATGGCTGGTGCATCCTCAACGCCGATGATCCGCGGGTGGCGGCAATGGCGACGCGCACCGCGGCGCGGGTGCTGACGTATGGCTATGCGCCGCACGCCGATGTGCGCGTGACCGATGTGATCAGTTATGGCCTGTACGGGATTGAGCTCACGGTCGTCTATCAAGGCGAGCAGCATCGTTTGCGCACCCCCTTGATCGGGAAGCACCACGCCTATACGGCGTTGGCGGCAATTGCGGCTGGTTTGGTGCTCGGTTTGGATTGGGAAGCGATTGCTGCCGGTTTGCGCGAACCCGGTGAGCAGTTGCGCCTGCGGGTGGTGCAGAGCCAGACCGGGGTGACGATTATTGATGATACCTACAATGCGGCGCCGCTGTCAACGATCGCCGCGCTGAACGTGTTGGCCGAAACGCCGGGCCGCCGGATCGCCGTCTTGGGTGAGATGCTCGAATTAGGGTCGGCAACCGAAGAGGGGCACCGGCAAGTGGGTGCTACCGCTGCCCAGACGGCTGATTGGTTGGTGGCGGTGGGCCGGCAAGCGCAGACGATGGCTGAAGCAGCGTTAGCGGCTGGCATGCCGCCCGATCGGGTGGCAATCTGCCCTGATAACGAATCGGCAATCGAACTGCTCAAGCAGATGATCCGCTCTGGTGATTGTCTACTTATCAAAGGATCGCGCGGTGTGCAGATGGAAACGATCGTTGCCGCGCTCCAAGCCTGAGCGTTATCGCATGACAACAGGAGAAGTTGCGTGGGCGTCCTGCGTGCAGTGTTGGTTCAAGATATGGCGCGCGCCCTGTTGCTCGCCGCCGCTGCGTTTGTGTTGACCCTGATAGTCGGGGCGTGGTGGGTGCAATTCGCCCGCAAACATAAACTGGGCAAGCGCATCCGGCCTGATGGCCCGCAGAGCCATCTGGTCAAGGTTGGTACGCCGACGATGGGCGGGGTTATGATCGTCAGCACCGTGGTCGTGTTGACCGCGCTCTTTAATCTGGTTGATCGCTGGTCGATGCTGTTGCCGCTCGGCGTGATGGTGAGTTTCGCCGTCTTAGGCGGGATCGACGATTGGTTGTCGCTGACCGGCTCGCGTTCCAAGACGCATGGCTTCACGGCCAAGTTTAAGTTTTGGATCATGATGGCAGTGGCCTTCGTCGCCAGTCTGGCCCTCTACTTGCCGCAGCCATACGGGCTAGAGCACGAAGGCTTGGTGCAGATCCCCTTCGTCGGCGAGGTCAATATCGGCCTGTGGTTTATCCCGATTGCGGTGCTGATTATCGTGTTCATCTCGAACGCGGTGAATATTACCGATGGGCTCGATAGTCTAGCTGGCTGGAATTTGACCCTCGCCTTTGGCGCGTATGGTGTGATCACCTTTCTCGCCGAGCCGCGCCTCACCAACCTGACAGCGTTCTGCTTTACCGTGGTCGGCGCGTGCGCTGCCTTCCTTTGGTACAACGCCTATCCGGCGCAGGTCTTTATGGGTGATCTGGGGGCGTTGGCGCTGGGGGCAACTCTCGCCGTGGTGGCCTTGCAGTCGCAGCAATGGCTGCTCTTGCCGGTGATCGGGATTGTGTTTGTGGTTGAGGCGCTTTCAACCATGATCCAGACTGGTTATTTTAAATGGACGAAATGGCGTTACGGTGAGGGCCGGCGGGTGTTTAAGATGGCCCCGCTCCACCACCATTTTGAATTGCTCGGCTGGAGCCAGCCACAGGTGACGCAACGGTTTGTGTTGATTGGAACGGTGGCAGCGATGGTGGGGATTTCGCTGGCGCTGATCTTTGGGCCGCCACGGGTCGAGTCGCAGGTGGATCAGGCGCCCGCTATTATGCAAGAGCGTGATGGGAGCCGGTGATGGTTGCGGTGGCCGGAAAACGCGTGTTGGTGATGGGCTTGGGCGTGCATGGCGGTGGGTTAGGTGTGGCCCGCTGGCTGTTGCGTCACGGGGCCGAGGTGACAGTGACCGACCTTGCTTCGCCAGAGGCGCTAGCCGAACCGATTGCCCGCCTCGACGCCTTCGCTGCCGAGCTCGGCAAGCACGTGCGCTATACGTTAGGCGAACATCGCGCCGAAGATATTCGCGTCGCCGAGATGCTGGTGGTTAATCCGGCGGTGCGTCCCGACTCGCCATGGCTGGCGCTGGCCCGCTCGTGCGGCGTGCCGATTGAAACCGAGATGACCCTCTTTTTCCGCGCTTGCCCCGGCCCGATCCTCGGCGTGACCGGCACCAAAGGCAAAACGACCACCACCTTGCTGCTGGCGGCGATGATCCGGCAGCGCTATCCCGATACGGTAGCAGCAGGCAATCTGCGCGTCTCGGCGCTCGAGGCGCTCGATCAGATCGGGCCGCAGACGCCGGTAGTGCTGGAATTGAGCAGTTTTCAGCTCGAACGATTGGGTGAAGCGCGGCTGAGTCCGGCATACGCGCTCCTGACCAATCTGGGAAACGATCATCTCAATTGGCATGGTTCACTCGCCGCCTATGCCAACGCCAAACGGCAGATCATGGCCCATCAAGGGCCGGACGGCATCGCGGTCTTGCCGCCGGAACAGGCGCGGGAGTGGGGCGGTGGGAGGCAAGGGGTGATCAGCTATAGCCTGACCGACCCGACCGCTGACGCGACGGTCACGGCTGATGGCGCCTTTCGCTATCGCGATGTGATCCTATTTCACCGGTCGGATCTGCGGTTGCCGGGAGAGCACAACGCGGCCAATGCGTTGGCGGCGGCGACGCTGGCCTACCGGTTTGGGATTGACCCTGCCGCCATTGCGGCAGCGCTGCACACCGTGAGCGGAGTCGAGCACCGGCTCGAACTGGTGGCGACGATCGATGGCGTGCGCTATATTAATGACACCACTGCGACGAATCCGGCAGCCACCGCAGTGGCGCTGGCGACGGTGCCGGGGCCGATCGTATTGCTGGCCGGCGGGGCCGATAAGAATCTGGATTTAGCGGCATTAGCAGACGCCATTGCGAAAGGCGCAGCGGCAGTCGTGCTCTTGGCCGGCAGCGCTACGCCAACCTTGCAAGCGTTGGTACAAACGCAAGCGCCGTCGTTGCCGGTGATTGGCCCCTTCGATGATTTGCAAGTCGCTGTGGCGGAGGCTCGCAGGCTCGCCCAACCCGGCGGCGCTGTCTTACTCTCACCCGGCTGCGCGAGTTTCGGCATGTTTCGGAATGAATTTCATCGCGGCGAAGCGTTTCGCCTCATTGTGCGCGAGTTGGCTGCCGTTCGCGCCGGGGAGTAAGCTCATGGCACGCCCGCCCAATGAACCCGACGAGATCGAAGAGTTTTTGCGCCGGGCCGAACGGGAATTTGGCCGCCGGCCCGATGTGCCCGATGAGCCGCCGCGGCCTGCGCCCCCGCCGCCGCCGCGCCCGGTCGTGACGTATAGCCTGCTCTGGGCGATTGGGATTATATATGTGTTGAGTAGCGCGCTGAGCAGTTCGCTCTTTCAACCGGCATTCCCGGTGTTGGTGGCGCTAGGGGCGAAAGTAAATGAGCGGATCGCCAACGGCGAGGTGTGGCGGTTGCTGACAGCCGTCTTCCTGCATGCCAACCTGATCCATATCTTCTTCAACGGGTATGCGCTTTCGGTGTTGGGGCCGGAAACCGAACGCTTCTACGGGCACGGGCGGTTTCTGGCGCTCTACATGCTCAGCGGGCTAGGCGGCAGCATCGCGTCGTATGCGCTCTCACCAGCGCCGGCGGTTGGCGCGAGCGGTGCAATCTTCGGCTTGATCGGCGGTCTCGGCATCTTTTACTACCTCAACCGGCAAGCGTTGGGTGAGTTTGGCCGTAATCAGGTGCGCGGCATCGCAGCGATTGCCTTTATCAATCTGCTGATCGGGTTTGCTGCGCAAGGAGTCATCGATAATTGGGGGCATTTGGGCGGGTTAGTCAGCGGCGTGCTGATCGGAATGGCGCTGTCGCCCCGGCTGACGATTGACCTGCGCTTCTTTCCGCCGTTGCTGATCCGGCGCTTTCCGGCGCAAGGCTGGCTGTGGGCAATGGCGATTGCGCTGGTGATGATGGCGCTAGTGCGTTTAGTGACCCCGGCGTAACGGCGGGTTTGCCACCGGTTGTCGCTAACCCTGACGTACCGTGCCCATGGTTCAGATAGTGTCGCTCGCTTTGGGTCAGGAATTGTGGCGATCGCGCCACTCGCATGCCGGGTGGGCGAAAGGGGCGCGGGCCGCTGGCCCGCCGGGGCGAGTTCAAGGCCGGATAAAAACCCATGAGCGTAGATGTGGCTAATTGCTTTGCGAATGCGCCGGTGTACCCTCACCCCCGGCCCCTCTCCCACTGGCGCAGAAGAGGGGAGCGCAGCGCCGGGTTTTGCGGCAAACCCAGCGATCAACGGTTCTACTCGACCAAATGGTCTGTCCGCTCTGGCGAGCCGTTGGCCCGCGCTCTCGGCAGATGAACACTCGCTCGGCGCCGTGCAGCCGGTGACGGAGGAATCACATTTGGCCCACAGTTGCGAGCACGATGAAAGAGGACGGTATGGCCAACCCTGACACATCACCTGCTCCAATCCCGCTGTTCGATCGCACCACGCACCCACCTGATCGGGTATTGCTGGCGACCGTGATTGGTCTCACAGCGTTCGGGCTGGTGATGGTCTACAGCGCCAGTTTTGTCGAGGCGGCGGTGTTTAAAAGCAATCCGTTCTATTATGCCTTGCGGCAGATGACTGGTGCGTTGATTGGTTTTGGGATGATGTTTGCCATGCAACGGATCGATCACCGGGTCTGGCAACGCTATTCGATCCATCTGATGGCTGGGGCGCTGCTCTTGTTAGCTGCCGTGTTGATCTTGCCGGCCAGCATGACCGAGGTCAACGGCTCGCGGTCGTGGATCCGCTTCGGCGAAGGGTGGCTCGGCATTTTCAGTATTCAGCCATCAGAATTTGCCAAACTGGCGATGATCATCTACTTTGCCCATTGGCTCTCGCGGCGCAGCCACCGGCTCGGCAATGTAACATACGGGTTAGCGCCGTTTGCGGTGATGCTAGGGTTCATCTGCGGTCTGATTATGCTGCAACCCGATTTAGGCACCACCATTGTGATGGTTTTGATCGGCGGCGCCATCTTCTTTGCTGCGGGTGCGAATCTCTTGCACGTCGGCGGCGCGGCCTTGTTGGGGGCAATGGCATTTTGGGCGCTGATCGTGACCTTTCGGAGCGGGCGGTGGGAAGCGTTTCTCGATCCATGGTCGCGGGCGAGCGCCGAGGGGTATCAGATCATCCATTCACTGTACGCGCTGGGCAGCGGCGGGATCTTCGGCCAAGGCGTGGGGATGAGCCGGCAAAAGTATCTCTGGTTGCCGCAGCCGCATACCGATACCATCTATGCGATTATCGGCGAAGAATGGGGATTGCTCGGAACGATTGGCATCTTAATCGCGTTTGTCATCATCGCCGCTCGCGGCTACCGGATTGCGGCGCGCGCGCCGTCGCCGTTCGCCGCGCTGGTGGCGGTCGGGATTACGTCGTGGTTGGTGTTTCAGGCATTTATTAACATTGCGGTCACGGTCGCGCTCATTCCGTTTACCGGCTTGACGTTGCCGTTTTTGTCGTATGGCAGCTCATCGCTGATCAGTTGTCTGATGGCAGTGGGCATCTTGTTGAACATTTCACGCCATGTCGATCGGTCAGAACCAGTCAGTACAACAGCCAAACGTTACCACCAAACCGAACCCCCTCCGTCTGATCCTGTCGGGTGGCGGCACTGGCGGCCACGTGTATCCAGCCTTAGCCGTCGCCAGCGCGCTCGCTGAACGGGCGCAGGTAGTGTATGTCGGCAGTGTGGGCGGGATGGAAGAGCGGATCGTCGCGCGCGAGAGCGCGTTGCCGTTTCGCGCGTTGCCGGCAGCGGCCATCCGCGGGCGCGGGCCAGTGCAGATGGTGCGCTCGCTGCTGATCCTGCTGCGCGGGGTGGCGGCGGCGATGCAGTTGCTCGGTCGTGAACGACCGGACGCAATCCTCGGCACTGGCGGGTATGTCTGTGTGCCGCTGTTCGTTGCCGCTAAACTCCGGCGTATTCCCACGATGATCTACCTACCCGACGTGGTGCCCGGTTTGGCGGTGCGGTTGCTGAGCCGGATCGCCGATCTGACAGCGGTAAACGTGAGCGATGCCTTGCCACGGCTGGGGTTGCACGAAGGCCACCGCCGGGCGATTGTCACTGGTTATCCGGTGCGACCTGAACTGTTTACGATCGATCGGGCGGCAGCGCGGGCCGCGTTTGGGATTGCGCCCGACCAAATGGTCTTGCTCGTCTATGGCGGCAGCCGGGGGGCGCGGAGCGTGAATCGAGCGATTGCCGCGCTCTTGCCAACGTTGCTGCCGCTCTGTACCATTATTCACGTCTGTGGGCGCGAAGGCGATCAGGCGTGGTTGGAAGAAGCGGCGGCGCGCCTTGAGCCGGCGTTGCGTGCGCGCTACCTGCTCTTCCCCTATCTCGAAAGCGGCAGCGCACAGAGTATGACGGCGGCGCTGGCAGCGGCAGATGTGACCGTCTGCCGCAGTGGCGCTTCGACATTAGCCGAATTGCCGGCAGTGGGGTTGCCGGCAGTGTTGGTGCCCTATCCGTATGTGCATCAAGATGAAAATGCTGATTATCTGGTGCAACGCGGCGCGGCGCTGAAGGTCGCCGATCAGGCGATGCTGGGCGATGGTGATCCAGCCGAGGGGCCGCTCGCGCAGGCGGTGCGGCAATTACTGACGGATGGGGGGATGCGGAAGCAGATGGCGGCTCGTAGCCGCGCGCTGGCCCGCCCTGATGCGGCGCAGGTATTGGCTACGGCGCTGATTGGCCTCGCGCAGAGGAGTTCGGCATGATTGAGCAGTGGATGGTGCTCCCCCTTGGGCAGACAGCTATTACTGTTAATCTCAACGGCGTGGCGATTTTGCTCATTCTGATGGCGTTGGGTGGTTATGCCGGTTATCAGCAGGGGTTGCGCAATCTGTTGACCCTTGCGATTTGGACAATTATTGCGTATGTGTTGTGCGTGCGCGGCGGTACGTTTGTGGTTGAGGTGATTAACCGGTTGTGGGTCAATGCGCCGCGGTTTGTGGCGTTTCTGATCGGGAATGACCCAACATTGGCCCCGCCGCTCGACCCGCTGATCACGCCGGGGTTTCAGGTGCCGCTGTTCTTCCGCACGATGGCGTTTATTGCGCTGATCTTGCTGGGGATGTTTTTTGATAGCAAGGCCGCTTGGAAGGGGCCGCCCAAGGAAAAGCTGGCTCGTCCGCTGGGGCTGTTTGTGGGTGCGTTGATTGCGCTCCTCTGGTCGAATGCGGCAGTCGTGTTCTGGCGTGAGTTTATCGAGGGCGGCGGCACGTTTGAAGGGCCGATTGCGACCTTCTTGAATGTGTTGCCCGATGTCAGCATCTTGTTGCCTTCGCTGATTGCGATCTTCTTTATGATTTTGGGTTTGCTGATTTTGTTCAACTTTCCAAAGGTCTGGAAGCCGTGAGTCACTATCACATCATCGGAATTGCTGGGGCTGGCATGAGCGCCATTGCTCACCTGTTGCTCGATCAAGGCCATACGGTGAGCGGGTCTGATCTGGCTGCGAATCGGGCGACGGCGGCGTTGGCGGCGCGGGGGGCGCAGATTTGGCAGGGTCACGACGCGGCGTATGTGCGTGGTGCAGATGTGGTGCTGGCCACTGCCGCCATTCGTGGCTCGCATCCTGAACTTGAAGCAGCCGCTGCGCTCGGTATTCCGCGCCTGAGCCGGGCCGATCTGTGGCGCACATGGTCGGCCCAGCGTCCGGTCATCGCGGTTGCCGGCACCCACGGCAAGACGACCACCAGTGCAATGACGGCGCTGGCCCTGCGGGCCGGTGGCATTCCATGCGGCTTTCTCATCGGCGCCGAGGCGCCTGATCTCGGCGGAAGCGCGCAGTGGGGCGACCCGGCAGCGCCGCTGGTGATCGAGGCCGATGAGTATGATCGGGTGTTTCTGGCCCTGACGCCGGCGCTGGCAATTGTCACCAACGTCGAGTGGGATCATCCCGATATCTACCCATCTGCCGAGGAGTATGCCGCGGCGTTTGCAACCTTTGCCCGGCAGGTGCGCGATCCGCGCCGGTTGCTGCTCTGCGCCGATGATCCCGGCGCGGCGGCGCTCGATAGCGATGGCCACGCTCGCCTCTACGGGATCGACGAGCAGATCGCGTGCGATCCGGTCTCGTGCCGGCTGGCCCCGCTCGATTGGACAGCGAGCCGGGTGGAGGCCACTGCTACTGGCCAGCAGTTCGATCTCTGGTATTACGACCGGCGGACGTTTGCCCGCCGGTTGGCGGCGATGGTGACGTTGGCGGTGCCCGGCCTGCATAACGTGCGCAATGCGACGGCGGCGTTGGCGGCGGCGGCGTTGTGGGGGGCTGATCTCAACGCAGCAGCGGCGGCGCTAGCAACGTATCGCGGCAGTAGCCGGCGGTTTGAATGGCGCGGCGAGGCGGCGGGGGTGACGGTGATTGACGATTATGCGCATCACCCGACCGAAGTGCAGGCCACGATCGCGGCGGCGCAGCAGCGGTACCCCGGACGGCGCATGATCGTCTATCTGCAACCGCATACCTTCAGCCGCACGCGCAGTTTGTGGGCACAGTGGCCCGACGCTTGCCGCGCGGCAACGGCAGTGTTGGTAGGTGACATCTACCCGGCCCGCGAACAGGGTGATCCGGCGGCGCTGGCGGCTGAGCTTGCGACGCATCTGGCGGCGCACGGGATCACTGCCCATTACGCTGGCGCTCCAACCGCGGCGGCGGCGCTGATCGCCACCGTGGCCCGGCCCGGCGATGTGGTCTTGACCCTCGGCGCGGGCGATAGCGATCGGGTGGCGGCGCTGGCGTTGGAACGGTTGCGTGCCGTGCAGACGGAGGCCATCCATGAATGAGACGCTGCCAATCACGCTTCGCACCGATGAGCCGATGGCTCGCCATACCTCATGGCGGGTAGGAGGGCCGGCGCGCTATTACGCCGAACCGGCGACCCCTGATGAGGCGATCGCATTGGCGGCGTGGGCGACCGCTCAAGGCTTGCCGTTCATTTGGGTGGGCCGCGGCACCAATTTGCTGGTGCGTGACGAAGGCTTTGCCGGTGTGATCGCGGCGTACCGCGGCCAGCGCTGGGCATTGCATGAAGCGGGTGATGAGGCCGAGTTGTGGATCGAGGCGGGTGCGCCGATGGCTGGCACGGCTCGCCGGTTGGCGGCAATGGGCTGGGCGGGCTTGGAATGGGCCGAAGGGTTGCCCGGCGCGATCGGCGGCGCGATTGTCGGCAATGCCGGTTGTTACGGCGGCGATACCGCGAGCGTGCTGATTGCCGCCGAGCTGTTGCTCAACGGGCGCGAACGGGTGGAGTGGC
Source organism: Chloroflexota bacterium (assembly GCA_030550625.1). Taxonomy (GTDB): domain Bacteria; phylum Chloroflexota; class Chloroflexia; order Chloroflexales; family Chloroflexaceae; genus Chloroflexus. The sequence goes on from JAUQOZ010000101.1 coordinate 16,060, forward strand.
CGGTGAGCGCGTTGGCGTATGCGTACCGTGAGAGCGCGCTCAAGCATCCAGTGGCCGAAGGCATCCCCCCGTTAGTGTTGGCCGGGCGCTTCCGCTTACGGCGGTCCGATCCGGCGCTCTTGGCGGCGCGGATGGCAGCGATTGCCGCCGAGCGGAAACGCAAAACGCCGGCAGGCAGTTCGTGCGGCAGCGTGTTTAAAAATCCACCCGGCGAGAGCGCGGGGCGCTTAATCGAAGCTGCCGGTCTCAAAGGGGTGCAGATTGGCGACGCCGAGATCAGCCCGATTCACGCCAACTACATCGTTAATCGCGGCCAAGCCCGCGCTGCCGACATTCTAGCTTTGATTGAACTGGCGCGCACGACCGTCGCCGAACGGTTTGGGATCACGTTGCACCTTGAGGTGCGGGTGATTTAGGGAGTGGGGAGTAGGGGTAGGGAGACAGGGGCGCGGGCCGCTGGCCCGCTCGTGTGAGACAGGAGTGCGGGCGAGCCGCCCTCCGAGGATGGGACAGGGGCGCGGGCCGCTGGCCCGCTCGTG
>JAUQOZ010000205.1 GCA_030550625.1 Chloroflexota bacterium
TGGTGGAAGGGATCGGCGGTCGAGACAATCACCGCATCGCGGGCCAGTTCGACCAGCTCGTCAATGCCCGGCAGCAATTCGGGGTGACCGCCGGCCAAATACGGATACCGCTCGATCACCTGCGGCCCGCGTATCCCGCGCCGGCGGGTTTCTAGCTCCCAGAAGAAGCGGAAGCTGTAGAGGGCGTGGTCAAGCTGCCATTCATCGCCGCGGTCGAGACCCGGCCCCTGAATGCCCCAATACCGTTCGGCGGCAGGCGATCCGCCAGCGGCAACTCGGCGGCGGGCTTGTTCCATCTCGTCATTCCAAGCGTGCAAGACGCTGATCACCAACACCCGGCCGGCCCCGCTATCGAGGCAGGCATGCACCGCGGCGGCGATCTGGTGGCCGCAATCAGCCACTCCAGCGTGCGGAAAGACTATCACGCCGCCGGCAGCCAAGGTGGGCGCGAGATCCCATTGGCGGGCGCGGTCGAGCAACTCGTAGCCGCCGCGCTCGCCGAGCGCCTCGTGTTCAGCGCGGTAGAGATCGTGAATCGCTTTGTTCAGTTCGTCGCGGCGCATCGCTCACCCAAACTGCTCGACGAAGCGTTGGTCGCCGCTGTAGAACCAGCGAATATCATCAATGCCGTACTTGAGCATCGCGACCCGTTCGGGGCCGAAGCCGCCGGCAAAGCCGCTGAATTCCGCCGGATCGTAACCGCCGTTGCGCAGCACATTCGGATGCACCATCCCGCAACCGCCGATCTCAAGCCAACCGGCGTACTTGCAAATCCGGCAGCCCTTGCCGCCGCACAAGAAGCAGGTCACATCCATCTCGGCGCTTGGTTCGGTGAAGGGGAAGAAGCTGGGGCGCAGCCGCACTTGGGTGCCCGGCCCAAACATCCGCTCGGCAAAGAAGCTCAGCGTGCCTTTGAGATCGGCCATCGTCACATTGCGCCCGACGGCCAAAAACTCAAACTGGTGGAACATCATCTCGCTGCGCACCGTCACCTGCTCGTTGCGGTAGACCTTGCCCGGAATGAGCACCCGCAGCGGATTGGGCGCATTGCGCCGCATAGCGTGGATTTGGCCGGGAGAGGTGTGGGTGCGCAAGAGCACCGAGGGCGCGCCCGCCGGCATCTCGACATAAAACGTGTCTTGCATATCGCGGGCCGGGTGGTCATCGGGGAAGTTGAGCAAGCTGAAATTGAACGCATCGTATTCAACTTCAGGACTTTCCCAGACCTGAAAACCCATCTCGGCGAAGATCTGCTGCACCTGCCGTAAGATCTGGTTGGTGAGATGGATATAACCGACCGCAGGCTGGCGACCGGGCATCGTGACATCGATCCGGTCAGCGGCGAGCTCGGCGGCGATCGCCTGCGCTTCGAGCCGTTCTTTCGCGGCAGCGAACGCAGTTTCAAGCTGTTCACGTAACGCATTCACCCGCTGGCCGGCCAATGGCCGTTCTTCGACGGGCAACGCGCCGAGGCCGCGGCTGAGGCGTGAGAGACGGCCTTGTTTGCCGATAAAGCGGCTCTTCCATTCGGTGAGGGCGGCTAAGTCGGTGACTGACTCGAGGGCGCTGAGAGCTTCTTGTTCGAGCGCAGCCAATTCATCGAGCAGTGTGGTCATGCGGCACCATCTTGTTCCAGAGACGCGATCATTGTTGCTATTATACATTGTTGCGCGCCGAGGAAAGGCAGGTATCGGCGTTACGTTGGCGCAAGGCTTCAAACAGGATAATACTGCCAGCGACGCCGGCATTGAGCGATTCGATCGGGCCGGCCATCGGAATGGTGATGGTCTGGCGGGCGAGCGCGCGGGCGGTGGCGCTGAGGCCGCGCGCTTCGTTGCCGATGATTAGCGCCGCCGGTTGGCGCCAATCGACCGCATAATACGGTTGGCTGCCGGCGCTATCGGCGGCGTACACGGCATCATTGCCAAGTTCCGCTGCAATCTCTTCCCATCCCAACAGGCGAAGCGGCACAACAAAATGCGCTCCCATAGCGGCGCGGGCCACCTTCGGGCTAAACGGATCAGCGGTGCCGGGAGCGCAGATGACCAGACCCGCCCCGGCTGCCGCCGCCGATCGCAGCAAGGTGCCGACGTTGCCGGGGTCTTGGATCTCGTCGAGCACGAGCCGGAGACCGGGACGGGGCGGCAATTCCGGCCATGCGACGGCAGCAATCACGCCTTGCGGTTGTTCGGTATCGGCGGCGGCGGCCACCACGGCAGGAGTGGCGGGGAAACAGCGGGGCAGCGTTTGCAGGCGGGCGAGCAACGCTGCGCCGGCGGCAGTGGCAGCCAGTTGCTCAGGCGCATAGAGGGCAAGGCGCAGTTCGGCCCCGGCAGCGAGGGCGTCTGCCACAAGCCGCACGCCTTCGATGACGAAACTACGCTCACGCCGTCGATCGCGGGCCGAGGCGGCGAGCGAGCGCAGCCATTTGACGTGTTGGTTGGCGGTGCTGGTAATCACCATGGGTTAGCGCATCAATGCGAACATGCCAAAAGGTTATAGTTCATTATACGCGATGGTTTGTGCTACGGTCACTTCTCCGCTGATGGAAACGTTCGCTACCCCTCCCCCAGCGGGGGAGGGGCTGGAAGCGGCGCAAAGAGAAGGAACCGCACGGCGCTACCCCTCCCCCAGCGGGGGAGGGGTAAGGGGTGGGGGCAAACACGAAGGAATGTCA
>JAUQOZ010000207.1 GCA_030550625.1 Chloroflexota bacterium
GGGGGAGGGCGGCGGGGGGAGCCGCTAGATGGCGGGCAAGGAGTGCAGGAGCGGAACGCAGCAGCGCCCCTCTCCCGCAACGTGGGAGAGGGAGAGGGGGGTGAGGGTAAACTGGCATATTGCAAAGCCATCAACCATATCTCCACGCATGCGTTCTGTCCTGCAAGAGTGAGCCGATACCAGCGCCTCTCATCATGCCTCATCACACCGTCACAAACCGGTACAGCGCCTCCCAATCGCTGCGTGACTGTTGCCCAATCGCGAAGAATTGATCGAGCAACTGCTCAACCACCTCAACAAAATCGCGATATTCCGCTTCGGTAATCTGGCGGAAGCCGTGGGCGAGAATGCTCTGATTGCGGGCGCGCAAGCGATGGCGAATATCGATTGGTTTTACGTATTTCAGTAAAGGATCGTTGAGCGCAGCTAATAACAAATAGCCGTTAAGAAGGGTTATCGAGCTGTACGTCCCATCACGATTTGGTTGCAACCCCCGTTCACGAAGACCAGTAGCACGTTCGATCTGCCGGTAACGTTGATCCAGATTCGACACCCGTTTCTTGAGCGTATCCAAATCAGGCTCTTCAGCCAGTACCCCATGTGTCGCCAACCGGTGCTGGCTCATTAATTCCAGACACCGGTATCGCAACAGGGCGGCTGTATCGTAACGCTGCTGCGCTTCGCGGCGCAAGGCATTGGCATGCAAGGAACCAAGCAGCGGCAGCACAGCATCAAGGTTTTGCAGGGTGACGAGGGCACGAGCTGGCTGCGCCATAGCGCTGATGGTCTGGACGAGGCGCGCTAACGCGGTTTGCTGAGCTTGCAAAACGTTATGATGGTGCATGAGCTTCTCAGGCAACGGTTTACTCAGCAGACTCTGCAACGTCTGCGCTGCGGCCTGCAAATCAAACGCTTCCCATTGGGTGTAAGCGACGGCCAACTGCTCGAGGGCGGCATACGTTGCGCGATCGGGTTCCGGCACTCGTCGGGCCAGATCGGCGTAGATTCGCGCTGCGCTCACGTAGTCGTGAGCGTTGAAGGCGCGGGCAGCTTCCTCAGCTTCGAGATCACCGAAGACCTCATACGGATCAGGAGGATCAATCAGGCGCTGTGTGCCCGGCTTAGGCCGGTTTTGGTTTTGTTCGTAATCGCTTTCAATGTAGATCGTGCCGAGATCAAGCACATAGGCTGCCTTGGCCAGCCCTACCGACATAACCTTGGTGCCGGCGGTTAAATCAACAAGGATCTGTTTGCGCGGCAAATCAGACCACTTTTCAATAATCACGCGCAATGCGCGATAGACCTGCGTAATGTCGGTATAACGCACTTCTGCGCGCAACCAATTTGGATCAGGATCACGATCAAGTTTTTGCGCCACGTGGTTGGGGAAATTGTGTGTTTCCGGCGTCAGCAGAAAAGCGACTCGCTGCGGTTGCAGCGCCGCCAGCAAAAGTGCAGCGGTATCGGTTTGGCCGGTGCCAGTGAGGATTAACGCCACCGTGCGCCGGTTGCCTACTCGTTCGCAGAAGAGACGGAGTTGTTCGTTAAAGTCCATTGCTGTCTCCTGAGCATATCGCCTCATCAGCGGGCCAGCGGCCCGCGCCCCTTCACCCCCACCCGGCGCGCGGGCGGCGCGCCCGCATCCGCGCCCCACACCTCACCGCAGCGGGCGCACCTCGATCCAACCGTGACCAAACACACACGACTTACCAGTATGCACCACGCTCGCCGCCAACAAAAACGCCCGCACCACTGGCGGCACATTGCGCAACGTCGCTGCGCCAACCAACCCTCCCAACACCATCGACTGCCGCTTGCTGGGGCGAGTGCTCGAACGCTCCCAATCCACCCAGCGCGTGGTGTCGTCTTCAACCGTTACTTGCTGCGCGGCGGCGATCACTGGCCGGTAATCAACCTCCCACGGCACATGGCCGTAAAAATGATTAAGCGCCTGCAAGCGCCACGCCGTCGCCTGCACCATCGCCGGAACCTCTGGCTTCTGCATCAGTTGGCCGCGCGTCTTAATCCGCAACGGCGCGCGCAAGGCAAGCCGGAGATCGGCGGGCAGGCGCTGCGCGATCGACGTCAGTTCCGAGAGATTAAAGACCGGCAACTCACCTAGAGCCAGATCAGCATCGCCATCGCGGTAGATCGTCACCCCCAGCAACTGGCCATACGGCAATGCCTCGATCCGCTCGAGCCGGGCAGCGGTGTGGTAGCGGCCAAGGCCGGCGCGGGCGAAATCGGCGAACGCTAACGCCACAAAGGGCAGAAACTCGATCCCGCGCCCAAACAGCAGCATATTCGTTTCGAGCAGATCGCCGGCAGCGTAGACGCGGCGCTGGTCGAGCGGCGGCTCGATCACGAACGGGCGCGGCGCATCGCGCAGATCGTGCAAAAACTCGCTATTCGGCGGCGCCGCCGGCTCAAATAGATCACGGTAGACGCAATGCGCCAGCGCCGCTGGGCAGGTGTTCGACTGGCCCCAGCACTGTTGCGGGCAAGCAATCCGTTGCAACGCATAGCCCAACCCGCCGCGAAACAACGCGCCTTTAAACGGCGGCAAGCGTGCCGGCGCCGCCAGCCGCAGCGTGATCCGAATTCGTAACACGTTCAGCGCCGGCAGTGTTAGTTCGGTTTCAGACATAACCATTGACTTTCCGT
>JAUQOZ010000387.1 GCA_030550625.1 Chloroflexota bacterium
CCCTATGCCGTACCCCTACCTGTGCCCTTACGTGCGCCATTTCCGGCAAACAATGGTTGTCCCAACGCCTTCTTTCGACTTAATATCAAATTCGTCCATCAACCGTTTGGCGCCGGGCAAACCCATCCCCATACCGCGCGAGGTGCTGTAGCCATCTTGCATCACCAGATCAATATTGGGGATGCCGGGGCCTTGATCCTCGCAGATAATCTCGATCCCCTTGCGCGACCCCTTCTCAATATCGCGCACCGTCACATTGCCAGTGCCGGCATACAGAAAGATATTGCGAGCCAGCTCGCTCACGGCAGTGGCAATGCGCGCTTGATCGATCGGCCCAAAGCCGAGCGCCTTGGCCATATCGCGAGCCATGGTGCGCGCGATGACGATATCAAGGTCGCTTCGAATGACAGCAGTCTTACTCTGCGCCATCGTCGCTCTCCTCGCTGGTCATTCGCTGCATCATGGCCAACCCCTTTTCGAGGTTGAGCGCCGTGAGTACGCGCGGCAATTCAAGCCCTAGCTCAACCAACGTAATCGCGACCGCCGGCTGCAAACCGGTGAGCACCACCCGTGCTCCCATCAGGCCGGCCATCGCCGCGATGTCGGCGATGAGACGCCCGATGAAGCTATCAACCACATCGAGCGCCGTCAGATCGATAATCACGCCGCGAGCGCGCGTGTCATGGATCTTTTGTAAAAGATCGTCTTTAAATTGTACTGCGGAGGCATCATGGAGAGCCACCTGAATCGATGCGATCAGGATGTCTCCAATTTTCAAGATCGGGATGCGAAGATTATCCAAGACGCGCTCCTCATCTCATTCCAGCGAGCGTTATAGGTTCGCTCTCATATTATCGCATAACTGCGACCACACCGGCAATGACCGCCCCAGCTAACAATGGCACACTCAGATTATCAGTGCCGTGTGGAGAGACTCCTTCGGCAACCGTTGCAACGAGTGCCGCGACTACGCTCGCCGCAAGGGCCACACCTGCCCCGATCGGGGCGCTCTGCGGGCTGAGCGCCGACCCCGGCACCAACAGTAGGGTAAGGAACATGGCGATCGCACTCGCCGCAAACATTGCAGCCGAGCCTTCAAACGAGCGTCTCCCGCGTCCCACCTGATAGTGGTGGCGACCCCAACGCTTGCCGATAATGGCCGCCAGCGCATCACCCCACGTCATTGCCATCGTGCCGGCGGCGGCAATATAGCCACGATCGTCTGGTGAATTGGTGCGCCAGAAGATCAGAAACAAGATCGTGATTGACAAGGCAAAATAGACCGTTCCCGGTGTGCTGTCAGGCGCGTCAACCGCTTCGAGCAGCCGGAAACGGTAAAAAATAAAATTGAGTACGATAAAGGTGGCAAAGGGAATGATGCCGATCGTCCAGTTCTCAAACAGGGCTAGTACGCCAAATACCCACATCCCAGCGCCAATGTGGACGAACTTGCGGGTGAAATCTTGCGGATAGCCGCGCCAGCGGCGGATGACTTCGGCTATGATGAGAAGACCAAAGGCGTACCCGAATGAGACAAGTAGGCCAATCAGATCGCGTGTACTCATAGTGGCGCCGGTGCTATCGATGGCGAAACTTGCCTCTTATTCTATCCGTAGGCGGGCAAATCGTCAATGTGTGATGAAGCATCAAGATGGTGAATGTTTAATGACAATGTGCGGTGTAAGTATGCGATGAACTGTTTATGCATAAAACTGGATGCAAAGCGTAGAGCTGGGTGATGGAATGCGGCAGTTTGATCGCCGCATCCTCTAAAAGCCATCCCACGTTAGTACGAGATTGCGGCATGCGCCGTCTGGGTTCTGCCAGCGTTCATCAGACGGTTCTCCATACCATAGTATAGTGATGCCGGTTGGCATCCCCGCAGCGCTCGCAGTATACTGACCTTGCATTCACATGCAAGAATGCGCCAGCAGATGGTGGGCATAGTGTCGCTACAGGGCGACATGTTCATGGCAAGACGCTGGATGGTCATCTCGCGGTGCAAAGGAGCATCGTATGCTGGTTGCCGAATCGATGGCTGCTGTAACGGCGGCAGTACAGGCTGAAGATCACGTTCGTCCGCTTTACGATACTTACGGATTTGCCCGTATTCCGGCAACCATAGAACGGCTGTTGGCCGGCGCTCAGGCTAATGGGTTGCCGGCAGCGGCGCTGGCCGGCTTGCCGGAACATCCGCAGACAGTCGTGCTCGTGTTGCTCGATTCGTTTGGCTGGCAGTTTTTCAGCCAGTTTGTTGATCGGGCGCCGTTTCTGCGCCGGTTTCTGCACGAAGGCCGGATCAGCCAGCTCACCAGCGCCTTCCCTTCGACCACCGCCGTTCATGTGACGCTGTTGCACACCGGTCTGGCCGCCGATCAGAGCGGCATCTACGAGTGGCATATCTTTGACCCTGATTTGCAAGCGGTGATTGGTTCGTTGCTCTTTTCGCCAGTATTTGAACGCGAGGCCGATGGCTTAGTGGCGTATGGGGTCGATCCGGCGCTGGTCTATCCGTCCGAACGGCTCTACCATCGCTTGCGCGCGGCTGGCGCAGCGAGCGTCGTCTTGCTGCCGGCTCCCTTAGCGCATTCAGTCTATACCCGCACGTTGTGCAGCGGCGCGTTGGTGACGCCATTTCAAAACCTTGCTGATGCAGCGGCCCGTTTGCACTATTTGCTCGAACGCCAGCGCGGGCCGGCATTCTATCTCGTGTACGTAGATTCGATTGATGCAGCGATGCATGAGCATGGGCCGGCAGCGGATGCGGTGATGGCTGAAATCCAAACCGTGCTTGATCAACTCGAACAACATCTGTTGCCGGCATTGCGCGCTGCGCCGCAACCGGCCCTGCTCTTGTTGACTGCCGATCATGGCCATATCGCCGTTGATCCGCAGCAGGCGATCGTCTTAAACCGGCTCTGGCCTGATCTCGAACGCTATCTGCGTCGTGGCGGCGATCGCCAGCCGCTGCCGCCCTCAGGCTCGCCGCGAGTCGCGATGCTTCACGTGCAACCGGCAGCAGTAGCTGATGTGCAAGCCCAACTCCAGCAGCGTCTTGCCGGAAGGGCAACGGTGGTTACAACTGCTGAATTGCTGGCTGCGGGCTATTTTGGCCCCCAACCGAGCGAGCGGTTGCACGCGCGGTTGGGTGAACTGACGATTTTGCCCGCACCCGGCGAAGCAATTATCTGGGAGCACCCACGGGCCAAGCCCTTCGCGTATCGAGGTTTACATGGCGGCCTGACCTCGGTAGAAATGCTGACCGAATTGGCTGCGCTAGCTGTGTCATAGCTACTTGCGCCGTGTGATAAGATAACGAGAGATGCTTGCTTTGCAGCGGAGGCTTTGCTGTGTCTGAGACCGAATCTTCATCGCCGCCACCGCCGGCGCCCCGCTTAAACCGCGATACGTTGCTCTTAATTGGCGCGCTGGCCTTGTTGGCGCTTGGCGTCGCGTTGACCTTTATCTTTTCACCCGGCGCGAATGATGTTGCGATGCCAGTGCCAACGGCGACGAGCGAACGACCTCCCACCCAGATCGCGCCATACCCGGCGCAAACGTCGCCTATGCCGGCTGGCGGGGTGGCAACGGTCGGGCCTGCTTACCCCGCCACCCAACCAACGGTTGATCTCGCCCAAACTCAAACCAGCGTGGTACTCGAACTGACTGCGTTAGCCGCGACGGTGCAGGCAGAAACAGCATTGACGGCTACCGCAATCACGACTGTGCCGGCCTATCCAGTGCCGGAAGGGACGCCACCGTCGCAGCCGACGATTCCCCCAACCCCGACATCGCCGCCTCCACCAACCGCGCCACCACCAACGATTGCCGTGCCGCGTCCAACCTCGCCACCGCCGCCAACGCCAACCAGTTCGGATTTGGTGATTGACGATAGTCCAACCGTGCCGCCGCTGCCAACAGCAACGCCGTTGCCGACGGCAACCCCTGCGCCGACGCCAATTCCGGCGCTGGTGTTGCGTGGCAGTACGCGCTGGGCCGCGGGGCAGGGGCCGATCGTGCTCAACCGCGATGTGCAAATTCCGCCCGGCAGCGAGTTGATTATCGAGCCGGGAGTCGAAGTGCGATTGGCGCCGGGAGTCTCGATCTATGTCGATGGTGGCCGCATGATTGCGCTGGGCCAACCCAACCAGCCAGTGCGTTTTGTAGGGGCGACTGGCGCGCGCTGGAGCGGGATTTTTGGCCGCCCCGGCGGCTTTATCGCGCTTGAGCATACCGAGATTCGGGGCGGCGGTCTCGGCGGGACGGTGTTGGTCAGCGAAGAAGGCGGTCTCGTCGTGCGGTTTAGCCGGATTACCGATAACGGCGGCGGTGTGCTTGTGGTCGATTCGCGGTTGGAAATGGCGTACAGTGAAATTGCCGGGAATGATGTGCCGTTTGGCGCTGCTCTTGAGGCCGCGTATAGCCGGGGTAATTTTGTCACCCTCACTGGTAATCGGGTTGGCGGTAACATTCTGAGCGCCGGCGCGCCAATGGTGCGCGTGGCCAATCAAAATGCCCGCGATACCCTCAATCTGGCGCTTGAAGGGAATCTCTTCCGGGGCGGCAGCGCTAATCTGCAATTGACGACCAATGGTACGTTACAGGGCACGATCGTTTGCAATGCGCTGATTGGCGACAATCTTGGTTTGAGTGTGCGCAGCGAGACGTTGCAAGTGAACCCCGACGGCACCTTCCTCATGCCGTTGCGGGTCGAGCAAAACTTCATTGAGGGCCATACCCCGGTCATCCGGCCAACCTACCTCACCTTTGGCATTGGCCGTGGCGCAGCCAGCGAGATCGCGCTCGATATGCGCAATAACTGGTGGGGGCATGCCTCTGGGCCGTATGAGCCGGACGCCAACCCGCAGGGGATTGGCGAAGCGGTGGGCAGCAATATCACGTTTGCCCCGTGGTTGACTGAGCCGCCGGCGTGTGCTCCTTCCCGGTAGGGGCGCGCCGCTCGACCAGTACCACTAATATCCAACCGATCACCGCACTACCGGCAACGACCAATGGCACGTTGCCGGTTAGTTCGGCAATGCTGCCGGCCAGCATGCCACCCAATGGACTCATACCCATCAGCATCAGGGTAAACACGCTCATCACTCGCCCGCGCAGCTCATCGGGCACAATCAGTTGAATGAGCGTATTGGTCAATGCCATAGTAGTGACGCCGGCCCAGCCGCATAACCCGATCAACACAAGGGCGAGCGGCACGTTGCGCACTTGGGTAAAGGCGATTAGCAGCGGCGCATAGAGCAGCGCCGCTGCGGTCAGTAACTTATCGCGGGGCGCATCATCACGTAATTGGGCCAGTATCAACGCGGCCACCAGCGATCCCAACCCGCTCGCCGCCGACAGCCAGCCGAGGCCGGCAGCGCCGATGTGCAGAATATCGCGGGCAAAGACTGGCAACAGCGGCAGATGCACGAAGCAAAAGAAACTCACCGCACCGGCGCGGAACAACAAAGCCCGCACATTGGGTTCAGTCACGATATAACGCAAGCCGGCTTGCAGCATCCCGCCGCGACGCGGGCCAGCCGCAGGCTGGGCATCGAGCCGCATCAGCAGCAGGCTCGCCAACACCGCCCCAAAACTCAACGCATTAAACAGAAATGCTGGCCCTTCGCCAATCCACGCCACGACCATACCGGCCACGGCTGGCCCCATTGTGCGCGCGCCGTTAAAGATGGACGAATTAAGGGCGATCGCATTCAGCAAATCTTCGCGCCCAACCATCTCGACGGTAAACGCCTGCCGGGCCGGCGCGTCGAAGGCATTCACTACCCCCAACAGCAACGCCAAGATGAGCACATGGCCAATTTGCACCATCCCGCTGAGCGTGAGCGCAGCGAGGATTGCCGCTAACACCATCGCGGTTGATTGGGTGATGAGTAAAATCCGTCGTTTGGGGAAGCGATCGGCAATCGTTCCGGCAAAGAGGGAAAACAAAAGCACCGGCAGCGAATTGGCTGCCGCCACCAAGCCGAGCAGAAATGGCGAGTCAGAGAGCCGCAACACCAGCCAGCCTTGCGCCACACTCTGCATCCACGTACCGGTCAGCGAAATCAATTGCCCGCTGAAGAAGAGGCGATAGTTGCGATGGCGCAGGGCGCGAAACATCGCCGGCCAATGGTCAGAGTCGGCAAGAATGTGGCTTGTGCGCATAGGTGTTACTCAGTATCCTCGCGATCGCGATGGGTCTGTAATGCCTCATACAGATGCTGCATCGCGTTATGGAAGGCAGCTAACTCTTCTGGGGAAAGGTAGCTCAAACGTTGTTCCACCAGTCGCCGATGGCGCGGGCGCAATTCCTCGATCAGCGCCTTGCCTGCCGGAGTCAACTGCACCAGCGTCACCCGCCGGTCACGCGGGTCGGTGGCGCGCTGCACTAAGCCGCGCCGCTCGAGCCGGTCAACCAGCCGGGTGAGGTTGGAATTATCGGCCAGCATCTCGTTGCAGATATAGCTCAGCGGTACCCCCTCTTCAGTGGCGTAGAAGAGGATCGCGTACTGCGGCGTTGAGAGATCGTAAGGCCGGAACTCATCACGATTGAGCTCCTGAAAGCGGCGATGTAGCTTCAGGAAGAGCCGATAAGCTTCGATTTGCGGTGAGTCGCAGGTGCTAATTTCAGGCATAATCCTATCCTAGACTTATCAACTATTGTAGCAAAATTATTGGATTTAGCAAGTAAGAATTGCGCCTGACCCCAAGCGTATCGGCGTCAGGCGCAGCGGCTGCGGCGTGCTCACCAGTAGAATGCGAACAGCCAGACCATCAGCAGAAACGCGACCGCTCCGGTCAGAGTAATGGCGAAAAAGACGGGCTTGACCTCAGGATCGCCGCTCCACTCGGGCTGCATACCTCTCTCCTTTCCGGCGCTGAGCGCCGACACGGCCTTATGTGACACATTGTACCGCGTTTTGTGCAGATGTGTGACAAGACAAGGAGAGAGCGACCCAGTCGTTTGCCTTATGGCGTAGCGCGAAAGAGATGGCCCGCGAAGCTATCTGTGCTATATACTTGCATAGTTCGCGCAACAACTATATAATGCGCACACCACGCAATGCACCTGTGACACGCAGTGTTGCGCTCATGGCGGCACGCCCCGTTGATGGCGAGCCTGCGTGATGGCGTCGTGGTGCGTGGCAAGGATGTTCTGTCGAGAAAGGATCTAGCGAAGATGCTACGGAAACACACCCTGTCGTGGATTGCGCTGGTTGCATTGTTCGCAACGTTGCTCGCGGCCTGTGGCGGCGGTAGCGGCGGTAGCGGCGGTAGCGGCGGTAGTGGCGGTAGTGGCAGCAATGTGACCACTGGCGGCCAGCCGGTGACGATTCGCTGGCGCACCCGCCCCGGCGATGCCGCCGAGCAGCGTGTCTATGAAGAACTGAACGCTCTAGTCAACGAAAAGCTCAAGGATAAAGGGATCACCGCAGTCTACGATCCGGCGCCCAATCAGGGGTATTTCGAGAAGCTGAAGACCGAATTGGCCGCCGGCAACGCACCCGACATCTTCTGGATCGGCGGCGTTGAGCTGGCGGATTTCGTGAACACCGGCCAGATTCTTGATCTCAAGCCGCTCATTGACGCCGACAGCAGCTTCCAGTTGAGCAACTTCTACCCCAATGTCATCGAGCAGTTGACGCGCGATGGCAAGATCTACGGCCTGCCGCGCGACATCTCGACCATGGTCGTCTACTTCAACGAAGACCTGTTCAAGGCGGCTGGCCTGAAGACGCCCAAGGAGTTGGCGGCTGAAGGCAATTGGAACTGGGACACCATGCTCGAGGCGGCGCGCAAGCTGACCGACCCGGCCAACCAGCAGTATGGGCTAGGCTTCGGCAACTGGTGGGGGCCGGGTTGGGGCTATTTCATCAACGCTGCTGGCGGCAGCCCCTTCACGCCTGACCGGCGCGGCTGCGCGTTGAATACCCCAGAGGCGATTGCCGGCGCGACCATGGTGCGTATGCTCTACGACGAGAAGCTGCTGCCAGCCGGTGACGCCGACGGTGAGGCGCTCTTCAATGCCGGCAAGGTGGCGATGTACTTCAACGGGCGCTGGTTTACCCCCGGTGTCCGCACCAATGCCCAGTTCAACTGGGACGTGGCGGTGATGCCGGAGGGCAAGGTCAAGAGCACGTGGCTCTTCTGGGGGCCGTATCTCGTCAGCGCCAAGACGGCGAACTCGCAGGCGGCATGGGAAGTGCTGAAGGTGCTGACCAGCGCCGAGGCAACGGCGAAAGTGGCCGCGCTGGGCACCAACATCCCGCCGCGCAGCGATCAAGAGGCGGTGAATGCCTTCCTCGCTTCGACCCCGCCGGCCAATAATCAGGCCTTCCTTGACGGCATTCCCTACGCTGCGCTGGAAGCGCCGGTGTGGGACGGCAACTGGGCCGATTTCAGCGGCATTGTCCAGAGCCTTTGGGATCAGATGATCGCCGGCCAGATCACGCCTGAGCAGTTTGGCCAGCAGGCTTGCCAGCAGACGGCCAGCACCTTCAAGTAGATGCTGTCGATAGGCGAGCGGCGGGCGTGCGCCGCTTCGCCTGAACGCTCTATCCTTGCGCGGGGCGTGCCCAATTGTCATTGCGAGGGGGCGTAGGGGCAGCGCGCCGCGCTGCCTGCGCCCCCGCAGCAATCTCCCGCTTGGGAGCGAGTGAACGCACAATGGCCCCCACCCCAGCCCTCCCCCGCTGGGGGAGGGGGGACAGGGCAGGAAGCCGGAGCGGGGTGCTCCCGTGGTCGGGGGGATATGGCCCCCACCCCAGCCCTCCCCCGCTGGGGGAGGGGGGACAGGGCAGGAAGCCGGAGCGGGGTGCTCCCGTGGTCGGGGGGGATATGGCCCCCACCCCAGCCCTCCCCCGCTGGGGGAGGGGGGACAGGGCAGGAAGCCGGAGCGGGCTGCTCCCGTGGTCGGGGGGATGGCGTCGCCGCGCGCGGGCAGAGCATCGCTCTGCCCCTACGCGCGGCTCGCAATGGCATTGGGGTGCGTGATGCACGCCTGCCCAGCGTAAAATGGTGCAAAACGTATTCTACACATTCGTGTGATGGCTCGTCTTCGTCGTTTGTTGTCGCAGGCGGCGATTGAAGGGTCGTCACCATTGCCCGGAGGTACACCATGGCCAACCAAGCGCCGGCCGCTCTGCCTGCACCAACCGCGCGCCGTCTGAGCGGGCGGCGTGTGCGGCAATGGATCGACGCTTTCGGCATGCTGTTGCCGACCATTTTGGGGGTTTTGATCTTCTTTTTAGTGCCGCTCGCTATCTCGTTTTACTTGAGCTTTACCGATGCGCGCCTGTTTGGTGATCCGAATCTGGTTGGTTTGAGCAACTATCAGCGCGCCTTGTCTGACCCGACCTTCTACCGGGCAATGTGGAATACGGCAGCGTTTTCCTTGGTGACGCTGATCGTTTCCACTGTGCCGGCCTTGCTGCTGGCCGTGATCCTGAACGAGCGAATCGCTGGCCGTACCTTCTTTCGCGCCGTCTTCTTCATTCCGGTGGTGGCGTCAGTGGTCGGCGTGACCCTGCTCTGGCGCTATCTGCTCAATGTCGATTTTGGCTTCGTCAATTATGCCATTCGTCTGCTCGGCTTCGAGCCGATTCCGTGGCTGACACGCCCGGAATGGGGTTTGGCCAGCGTGATACTGGTCTTCTCGTGGAAGACGATTGGCTACAATATGGTGATCTTTCTGGCCGGCTTGCAAGGCGTGCCGCCGCAGCTCTACGAAGCGGCTAGTCTTGATGGGGCCAGCCGCTGGCAGCAGTTTCTCTATATCACGGTGCCGATGCTCTCGCCAACAACGTTCTTTGTGCTGGTGACAACGCTGATCAATTGTTTGCAAGTGTTCGATGTGCCGATTGCGCTCGGTTTGACCCGCTCGAATACGGTTGGCCCAGCCGACTCGATGTTGACGATCGTGCCGTTGCTCTGGCGCGAGGCCTTTATCGGCGGGCGGATGGGCTACGCTTCGGCGCTGGCATGGTTGCTGTTTGTGATTATTCTGCTGCTGACCTTCATCCAGTTCCGTATGTCGCGGCGGTGGGTGCATTACGAGTAAGCGAGGAGGGGTGATGGCAAGCTTAATCTTACGCCGGCCATGGGAAAAATTGCTGGCCTACGCGGTGCTCAGCGTGACCGGCTTTGTGATGGTCTTTCCCTTTATCTATATGGTGCTCTCCTCGCTCAAGCCCTCAACCGAAGTGGTACAGGTGCCGCCGACGCTGTGGCCAAGCGAGATTCGCTGGTCAAATTACGTAGAAGTACTAAATATTGTTCCACTCGGTACCCAATTGATCAATACGGTGATCGTCACGGCGTTGGTGGTGCTGGGTTGGGTGATTACCTCAGTGCTGGCCGGCTACGCCTTTGCCCGGCTCGAATTTCCCGGTCGCGAGTTTTGGTTTGGCGCGTACCTTGCCACGCTGATGGTGCCGTTTGCCGTGTTGATTGTGCCGATGTACCGCTTGATGCTGGTGTTTGGCTGGGTTGATCGGTTAGAGGCGCTGATAATTCCGTGGCTGTTTACCGCTTACGGCACCTTCTTGCTACGCCAGTTCTTTATGAGCGTGCCGAAAGACTTAGAAGATGCGGCGCTGATCGATGGCGCGTCGCATTGGGGCATTCTCTTCCGCATCTTTCTGCCGCTGGCTCGCCCGGCGATTGCGACGCTGGCGACGTTTGCTTTCCTCTATGCGTGGAATAGCTTCCTGTGGCCGCTCATCATCATCAGCAGTCCATCGCGCAAGGTAGTGACGCAGGGTCTCGTAGATTTACAGGCGCTCTACGCGGCGCGCGTCGATCTGATTATGGCTGGCTCGACGCTGGCTATTTTGCCAACGCTGATCGTCTTTTTGTTCGCCCAACGCTACTTCATCGAAGGGATCGCCACTTCCGGTTTGGCCGGGCGATAAGCGGAGAGGATGCGCATGCGCCATCACGAACTCTTTAGCCGGCCTCATCGCCGGCTCAACCAGCTCACCGGCGAGTGGGTGCTGGTGTCACCCCACCGCACCCAGCGCCCGTGGCTGGGGCAGGTCGAGACGTTGCCACCCACCGAGTTGCCGGCCTACGATCCGAATTGCTACCTCTGCCCCGGCAACACGCGGGCCAATGGGGCGCAGAACCCTGCCTATACCGAGACGTTTGTGTTCGAGAACGATTTTGCCGCGTTGCTGCCGGATATTCCACTCGAGCGGGTCAGTATCCGCGCGCCGGGGGTTGATGGCGAGATTGGCCCGGCGCTGTTACACGCCGAAGCCGAGCGCGGCATTTGCCGGGTGGTCTGCTTCTCGCCGCGTCACGATCTGACGCTGGCCCAGATGTCACAGACCGAAGTGCGGCGGGTGATTGAGGTTTGGGCCGAGCAGTACCGCGAGTTGGGGGCGATCGATTGGGTGCAGTCAGTGTTGATCTTCGAGAACCGCGGCGCGATGATGGGTGCGTCGAACCCGCATCCGCACGGCCAGATCTGGGCAAACGAGCAGTTGCCGAACGAGATGCGCAAAGAGCTAGCGACGCAGTCGGCCTACTGGCACGAGCACAATCGCTGCTTGCTTTGCGATTATCTGGCGCTTGAGCTGGAGGCCGGCGAGCGGATCGTCTGCGCTAACGAGACATGGGTGGCGTTGGTGCCATTTTGGGCGGTGTGGCCGTTTGAGACGCTGGTGCTGCCGCGCAGCCATAGCGGGGCGATCCCTGATCTCGATGAGGATGGACGCGAGGGGCTGGCCGCCATCTTGCGCGAACTGACCGCGCGCTATGACCGGCTGTTTAACGTCACCTTCCCCTACAGCATGGGCTTCCACCAGCGTCCCACCGACGGTTTGGCGCACGACGGCTGGCACCTGCATGCCCACTTCTACCCGCCGCTGCTGCGCTCGGCTACGGTGCGCAAGTTTATGGTCGGGTATGAGATGTTGGGCCAACCCCAGCGCGACCTGACCCCTGAACAGGCGGCGGAACGGTTGCGTGGAATCTAGTGGCGCTCTGCCCGATCACGCCGCTGGAAAGAGCGCCTCTACCACTCCCACCTCATAGCTGGCGCAGCGCAGATCGCCAGTGGCGCGCAGATCGCTCGCGCTGCGCCGGCCCAGCAGCAACGCCGAGAGACCGCCAATCGTGATCTGCGTCACCTCAACATCGGCGATACCGGCGCCGGCACTGATCTGTACCGTCCCGGCGCGGCATTCAATCCGCGCCGATCCCCATTCGCCACGCAAGCCAATGCTGCCCTCCCAACCGGCGTAGCGTGAGGTTGCCAAGCGTGCAGCCAGCGCCGGCTGCTGTGAGCGCAACGCAGCGAGCGGATCGATCGCAATCCAGACCGGTGTCACGGCATCGTCTGGCGGCAGGCGCATAGTCAAGGTGGCGCCCAACTCAATGGCTGCCTGCGCTAGCGGGTGGTCGGGCGTCAACCACAGCTCGCGCACGGTATGCGGCAACCGGTTGAGCAACTCTCGCGCTGCGCCGGCATCAACCGCGCGCCCCTCAATCATTGCTCCGCCCTGAAGGATCGCGTAACCGATGACATTCCCCAACCGATCACGCGCTACTAGCGGCGGCTGAGTGGCGATCTGCCAGCGCCAATCGGCTTCGTACCACAGCGGAATCACGCAACGGGGTGCGGGCGCGTGCTGATCGAGCGCCACCAAATCGGCCACGTCATCGAGGGTAGCCGGCGCTAAAGAGCCATCACCGCCGCGCCACGCGACCCGGCTGTCCAGCGTAGCCGGAGTCATCCCCCACTGGCCGGCTACGCTCAGGGGCAATGTGCAGCGCAACCATGCCATCCCGGCGGCGACGGCGGTCTCGGCAGCCGCAGCGAGCAGCGTTTCGGTCACGTCAGCATGAGCGCTGCCAAACAATTCCACCTCTCCTACCTCAAACCGGGCGAGCTGGCGTTGCCAACGAGTATGCGTGATGAGGCCGATAGCCTGCTCACCGCGATCGGTTTCTGCCAACAGATGCAAGGCGGGTTGGTAGCGCGGGTGGCGTTGCCGGTGTGCCAACAGCGCCGGATCGATCAGAGCGGGTGTCTCGGTGGATAGTAGGCTAATGGTTACGTTACCCATAGTCTATTCAACGATTGTCTTGTCGCTAAACTATGCGATTGTCTCATTCGTTGCATCATTGCGCAACAACAGCTCTACGATTTTTTAACCTTATTTGTCATCTCCTGCTCATCTTGCATACTTCTCGATCGCGGCGCAACTTTCTACAATGCAGCGCAGAGGGACATAAACCAAGCGATCGTGTCGCCGGTTGTTTCGGCCACCGAGGCGCGAAGCGGAGACGTTGAGCATACGAAGCGAGGAAATCGATGATTGCGCCTACCATGACCACCTTGAACTCACCGGCAACGTTGCATGCGTCAGTCGTGGGCGATGAAGCGGCGACCGGCCTTGCCACGATAGACGTGGAAGAGTTAGCCCGTCGTTGTGCGATTGAGAGTGAGCGGTTCTACCGCGGCCAGTCGCACGACTCGCGCTACAGCTATGAGTTATTCCGGCGGGCGCTGGTCGAGCGTGATGAAACCGCGTGGAATTATCTCTTTCAACATTATAGCCCGTTGGTTGAGGGTTGGATCCGGCGCAGCGGCGCGTTTGTCAGCAGTGGCGAAAGCAGCGAATATTTTGTCGTGGGCGCGTTCGCGAAGTTTTGGCGCGCGGTGACACCCGAACGTTTCGCCTCGTTCCCCAATCTGGCTTCGCTGTTGCAATACTTGCAACTGTGCGCCTCAAGCGTCGTGATCGACTCGGTGCGGGCGCAGTCGTGGGCCGAGATGCTGCCGGAAGAGCGGATGAGCGAGCAGCGCATGCCGCGCCTCTCGCCGGATGAAGAGGCGATGCAGCGGGTTGATCGGCAAGAGTTCTGGCGTTTCATTGACAGCCAATTACACAACGAGAGCGAGCGGGTGGTAGTTTATGGTTCGTTTGTGCTCGGCCTCACGCCGCGCGCTATCTTCGAGCGCTACGCCTCCCTCTTCGAGAGCGTCTACGATGTGTACAACGTCAAGCGCAATGTGTTGAGCCGGCTGAGCCGCAATAACCACCTGCGGGCGCTGTTTGCGCAGGCGTGAACGCAAAGGCGCGGTAGAGCCGCACGGCGGTGCGGCTCCCCCGGCGTGCAAAGGGTTTTGGGGTCATCGGTAGAGCCGCACGGCGGTGCGGCTCCCCCGGCGTGCAAAGGGTTTTGGGGTCATCGGTAGAGCCGCACGGCGGTGCGGCTCCCCCGGCGCGCAAAGGGTTTTGGGGTCATCGATAGAGCCGCACGGCGGTGCGGCTCCCCCGGCGCGCAAAGGGTTTTGGGGTCATCGGTAGAGCCGCACGGCGGTGCGGCTCCCCCGGCGTGCAACGACGCAGAGAGCGCGATCGTGGAGTAAATCACGCAAATCTTGTGTGAGCGGGAACGTGAAAAACGTTCCCGTTTGCGTTTCTTTCAACAGGAAACGCTTGCAGGTTCATCTGCTAATCTGGTTGCTCACGGAGGCGCGCCGGTATGGAAGAAGAACAATTGAGCGACGGCGCAACCCATCTTTCCGGCTCTGAGATTGTTGCTGCTGCCGATGGCGAAGCCGATGACGCCATCGTTGACCATTTACGCCACTGTGAGCTGTGCCGCCAACGGGTAGCGGCGTTGCGCGCGATGCAACAGGCGTTGCGGCGCCGTCTCTACCGCGCCCTTTGCCCCTCGACCGAGCAGTTGGCTGACTATTGTCAAGGTCTTCTGTCTCCTGCCCAACAAGCGCTTCTGGCCCACCATATCGCCTCGTGCCCCTATTGCAGCGCCGAGATTGACCTCATGATGCAGCGTGATCCGTTGATTGACCGGCTGTTGCTCAGCGATCTGCTGAACCGGCGGGTGTTGCGCTATCTGCGGTGATCAGGCAGAGCCGCAGATAGCGAGGTTGCGGCGCGCTGTGAGAGCCGCATTGCCGTGCGGCTCTACGGGGGTGCGATCTTTGGCGGGGTGCGGTACAATACGATTAATTGCAACCGCCGCCGCTATCGCATCGTCGCATACGTCGAGGCCGTTCGCCAACCGGGCGAGCCGGTTACGACGAGGAGTTGGCTATGGCAGGAGAAGTGAATCTGCGCGCCGCGCTGGCGCGTCCCTTTTTAGCGGCTACGACAACGCCGCAGGTGGCATACATCTTGCTCGAAGCACAGCCGGCGCCCCAGATGACGCAGGTACGCATGCCGGTCAACGTTTGTTTCGTGCTTGACCGCAGCGGTTCGATGAAGGGCGAGAAAATTGAGCGGCTGCGGCAGGCGGTGGTGAAGGCGATCGAGCAACTCGATCAGCAAGACTCGATCGCGATTGTGATCTTCGATCATCGCACCGAGGTGATTGTGCCAGCGCAACCGGTGCGCAACCGGGCCGCCATTCTCGATCTCGTCCACCGCATCCGCGATGCCGGCGGCACCCGCATTGCGCCGGCGGTCGAGAAGGGATTGCAGGAGCTGCAAAAGATGCCTGCCGGCGTGCGCCGCCTCATTCTGCTCACCGACGGCCAAACCGAGCACGAGAACGAGTGTCTGCTGCGGGCCGACGACGCGGGCCGGCTCGGCGTGCCAATCACCGCGCTCGGCATCGGCAAAGACTGGAACGAAGACCTGCTGATCGAGATGGCAAACCGCTCGAAGGGAGTGGCCGACTACATCGCCCAACCGAGCGAAATCGTCAACTACTTCCAGCACACCGTCCAACGCGCCCAACAGACCGTCATTCAGAACAGTGTGCTCACCTTGCGGTTCGTACAAGGCGTAACGCCGCGCGCCGTCTGGCAAGTGACGCCGCTGATCGACAATCTTGGCTACCAACCGATCAGCGATCGGGCGGTAAGCGTCAATCTCGGCGAACTCGAAAGCGCGCAGGCGCGCGCGTTGCTGATCGAACTGCTGATTGATCCGCGACCGCTCGGCACTTACCGGATCGGGCAAGCCGAACTGAGCTACGACGCACCGGCGTTGCGGCTGGCCGGCGAAAAGGCGAAGATTGACATTATGCTCACCTTCACCGCCGACCAATCCCAATTGCAGCAAGTGAATCCTGCGGTGATGAATATCGTCGAAAAGGTGAGTGCGTTCAAGCTCCAGACTCGCGCCTTGCAAGACCTTGCTGCCGGTGATGTGAGCGGCGCGACGCAGAAATTGAAGAGCGCGGTGACGCGCTTGCTCAATCAGGGTGAAGTGGAGTTAGCGGCGACGATGCAGCAAGAGATTGCCAACCTCGAACAACAAGGCCACATGTCGAGCGAGGGTCAAAAGACGATCAAGTTTCAGGGGCGCAAGACGGTGCGCCTGACCGACATCGAATTGCCGAAGGAGTGAGGAGAGTTATATTTACCGCAGAGATCGCAGAGGGCGCAGAGGGGAAGGGTGAGCGGTGACCCAAAACCCTTTGGTTCTCTGCGTGCTTGGCGGCTTGGCGTTGACCCCTCACCCCCCGGCCCCCTCTCCCCCCTAACGGCGGGAGAGGGGGAGCTGCTGAGAGGGGGGGGGAGAGTGGGAGCTGCTGG
>JAUQOZ010000018.1 GCA_030550625.1 Chloroflexota bacterium
TGACGAGGATGCGTGTGAGCAAAGCCGCCAACGCTTGCGTCGCCGGATCAAGCCCCGGCGCGACCAGCCAACGCAACAGCGACGGCGCCGCGAGGCCGAAGGCGAGCGTGAATGGTGTAGCGATGACGATCATCAGGGTGAGCACCCGGTTGATCAGGCTTACGACAGTGTTGTGGTTCTGGCGCGCTGCCAGCAAGAGATGCGGAATAAGGGCATTAGTTAACGCACCGCCGGCAATCAAGGTGCTAACTGTTTCCGAAAGGCGCAAGGCAGCGTAGAGCGCCGCCGCCTCTTCGCCGATGCCAAAACGCGCGTTGAACAGGATTTGCCGCACAACGCCAAATGCCGCCGAGACGAGAAACGCGGCCATAAACAGCAGCGATCCTTCGCTGGTTGAAAACGCAATGGTGTGCCACGCGCGGAGTGGGGTATGGAAGAGGCGGTGGAAGAGCATAGATGATGATTTACAACTTCTAGCAGAATAATCCGGCTGTAAAGCCGTTATGCCGTGACTTTCGGGTTATGGTGTCAAACTGTTAATCGATTATAATGCACAGCGGTGTTAGCTGCGGGGAATAGCAGTTGCTCTTTCTGCCTTACTATAGCACAACCTGCAAAAGACGGTCATGCACTGAGTGTTTGATTCATCAACTAGGGTGCTACGCTCCATTCAGCTCTTGAGAATATTTATGCCTTCATCTCAAAGCCCCGATCTGCAACACTGGTTTCTAGCCACATCTGTGATTGCGCTGATCGTGGTAGTAGTATCTCGTGTTGTTGGTGTTGGGGATGCTCATCGACCACCAGTTTAGCCTCTGGAATAAGCATTGGTATTTCAGCCTGCCGGCACTGGCGATCTTCGCCGGGGTTGCGCTCGATCGGATTGCCGAGTATCATACCGCTGGCAAGGTGGTGGCTGGCGCGCTGGTGAGCTACTTGTTGGTTGAGAGCACGGTGGCATGGCTCCTGCGCGTGTTTCTTTATCAGTGGTCGTTACAGACGCTGTAAGCCTGCTTGCGCGCAATTGTTCTAGCAATCGGTAACGAGCCAGTACACCTTTTTGACGCTAACCAATCGCCCTGACCAATTGCACCAGTTCCTTGCCCAAGCGCATCGTATGGGCCAATCATGAGAATCGTATGCTGCCAACGCCGCGCCTGCTGCTACTGGTTTTGCTGGCTGCGCCGCTGATCGCTGGCGCGGCGTTTGCGCCTTGGCTGAGCTGGGTGGCCGTGATCTATGTGTTGATGGTGGGTGGGGTCTTGATCAGCGATGTGCTGCTCTCACCTCAACCTGATCAGATCGAGGTCGAACGCTTGCACGATCAGCGTCTCTCCCTTGGCGCTGCTAATCTGATTACCATTCTCGTCACCAACGCCGCCTCACGTCCGCTCCGCTTCACCTTGCGCGATGAGTATCCGGTTGAGATGCCGGTTGATGCTGATGTGTTGGCCGGCGTCGCCGAGCCGTTTGGCTTGTGCGAGCTGCGCTACCATGTTCGCCCGCAACGTCGCGGTGACTACCAGTTTGGCGATGTGGTGATCCGTTACGAAGGCGTGCTTGGTTGCCATCGCCGGCAAGTCCGCTTTCCCGCCGCGCAGACGGTGCAAGTCTACCCGAATCTGCTGGAAGCGCGGAAGTATGATCTTGTCATCCGGCGCGGCCAGTTGCGCACCATCGGGTTGCGCTCGATCCGCCAGTTGGGGCAGGGTGGCGAGTTTGAACATCTGCGCGAATATACGACCGATGATGAATATCGCCGGATCAATTGGAAGGCGACTGCCCGCCGCGGTAAGCCGATCGTGGCCGAGATTGAGGCCGAGCGGAGCCAGCAGATCGTCTGTGTGATCGATGCCGGGCGCTTGATGGCCACGCCGGTCGCCGATCCGCTCCAATCTGATGACGCTGGTCTGACCCGGCTCGATTACGTGGTCAATACGGCGCTGATGCTGAGCTATGTGGTGATCGGGAAGGGTGATCAAGCCGGGATGCTCACCTTTGCCGGCAAAGTCGAGAACTTTATTCCCCCGCGCAAGGGCAAGGCTCAGTTCCAACGCCTGCTTGAAGCATTGTACAATGTGCAGGCCCAGCCGGTTGAGGCCGATATAGCGGCGGCCTTAGCCTATCTTGATCAACGCCAGCAACGGCGGGCGCTGGTGATTATCTTTACCGATCTGGCCAACCCTGCTGCGGTGCAACCGCTCATCACCCACATCCGCCGGCTCGCTCGCCGCCACTTGCCGCTCTGCGTCACGATTAGCGATCCGAATATCGCTCATGTGGCCGGACGCCCAGTGCAAGACAGCCACGGTCTGTTTCGCCGGTTGGTTGCCGAACAGTTGGCCGATGAGCGGCGCGCGTTGCTCGATCAAATCCAGCGCAGTGGCGCGCTGACCCTCGATGTGCCGGCGACATCGCTGACCGTCTCGGTGGTCAATACCTACCTACGCCTGAAAGAAGAGGCCCGTTTGTAGGCGAGATTGATCCGTGTAGATACGCCCGTCGTTTTGAAGACCGAATCCACGGCGGGAAGAGGGCGCGCGGGCCGCTGGCTCGCCGGGTGGCGGGAAGAGGGCGCGCGGGCCGCTGGCCCGCCCGACGGCGGTTGAGGTACGGACAGCATATTTGATTGATTGCAATGGTTGATCGCTGTACG
>JAUQOZ010000236.1 GCA_030550625.1 Chloroflexota bacterium
CGAAGAGGGTAGCCGGTTTATGATCGGGACGCCGCTCGATATGTCAGCGCCGGTCTGTATTGATCTGAACCGGCTGGTCGAACGCTCGAACGGGGTGTTTGGCAAGAGCGGCACCGGCAAGAGCTTTCTGACCCGGCTGCTGGTTTGCGGCGTGATTCTGGGTGATGTCGCATCAAACCTCATCTTTGACATGCACGACGAATACGGCTGGTCGGCGCGCTCGGAAGGGGCCAATTTCGTCAAAGGATTGCGCCAGCTCTTTGGCAGCAAGGTGTTGCTCTACGCGCTGGCCGGCGGTGCATTTGACCGCTCGCGCATCGACGGCGAGATTGTGATCGGCTATGACCAGATCGAGCCGGAAGATGTGCTTTTGCTGAGCGAAGAGCTGAATCTTAATCCAACCGCAGCCGAAACGGCGGAGCTATTGGTAGACAAGTACGGCGCAAAATGGTTGGCCGAGCTCTGGGAGATGGATCAGGAAGAGCTAAAGAACTTTGCCGACGAAAAGAGCGCCAGCCTCGCTTCGCTCAATGCGCTCAAACGCAAGACCATGCAGCTCAAGCGGCTGGGATTTGTGCGCGCGCAAGCCGATCTCTCGCCGGTTGATCACCTGATCAATGCGCTCATGGCCGGACGGCACGTGGTACTTAGTTTTGGCCGCTACGACGATCCGTTGGCGTATATGCTGGTCGCCAACGTGCTTACCCGCCGGATTCACCAACGCTGGCGCGAGCAGACCGAGCGGTACCTGCACACGAAAAGCGAGGCTGACCGGCCCCGCCCGTTGATGATCACAATCGAAGAGGCGCACAAGTTTCTCAATCCGCGTCTTGCCCGCCAAACCATCTTTGGCACCATTGCCCGCGAGATGCGCAAGTACAGTGTGACATTGCTGGTCGTTGACCAGCGCCCCTCATCGATCGACAGCGAAGTGCTGAGCCAGCTTGGCACCCGGATCACGGCGCTGCTCAGCGATGAACAGGACATCGACGCCGTGTTTACCGGCGTTGGCGGCAGCGCGCGCTTGCGGGCCGTGCTAGCCAATCTCGACACGCGCCAGCAGGCGCTGGTGCTGCGACACGCGCCAGCAGGCGCTGGTGCTGGGCCATGCGGTGCCGATGCCAGTGGTAGTGCAAACCCGCGCCTACGACGAACAATTTTATCGCTTTATCGAACAGCGCATGCGACGCGCCAACGATATGGTCACGGCCCAACAAGCGGTTGATGAACTGTTTCCCGATTAAGCGTGCGTGCCGCTCACGGCCCATAGGGAAATTGGCCGCTCCCGTTGACCAATTCACCCGGCGAATTGCTCGTGCGCGAGAGGGTGCTAAACTGCACGGTTTCGGTCAACGCATTGCCGTAGATGTCGGTAATGCGCAACGTAAAAGGGCCAAGCTCGCCATTTGCGCAATGACATTGCCGGATGAAATAGTTATACGTGGTGCGGGCCAATTCCACCCACTGGCCTTGGGGTGTGCGATACTCAAGCTTGGCGATCGGGTTGCGATGATTGCGCACCTGAAACGCCAACCACCACGGGTTACTACCCGCTTTGAGGTGAACCTGCACCGGCCCGCTCAGCGGCGGACTGATCACGCGCCACGTGATCGGCACTCTACCCCGCGCCCGTGGCGCAATGCGATCGAATGCTTCCGGGCTTAGATCGAGATGGTTCGGCCCGCAGCCGGGATTATCCGGGCACATATCAACAATCCGCACCACCACGCTCCCCTGCGGGCCGGAGACCTCGACATAGGCGCCGCAGTAATCGGCATTGCCGTAATTGAGATAACTAATCGCCGCCACCATCCGATCACCGGGGATCGGGTCAAACAGACAGGCGCCGCTCCCGTCGGCTTCGAGATAATAGGTCGCCTCGCCGCTGAAAAGCGGATTCTGGGCTGGGCGCGCCACGAGCGGCACGAAGACGCGATACGGGGATTGGGCCATCGCTGGTGACAACGCCAGCCAGAGCAGAGCAACCAGTAGCATCCACAGATGATAGCGGCGCATCGCAAGCACCTCTCAGGGATTGTATAGCCGCAGGTGGCGCACTACGATGCGCCACCCGGCGGGTTAGCCCTCGTTGACCAACTGCTCCAGCCGGTCAACATACGACGCCATCACGGCAAAGGTGCGCTCGACCGGTTCAGGCGAAGCGAGATCAACCCCGGCCCGGCGCAGGGTATCGAGCGGGAAGCGGGAACCGCCAGCCTTGAGGAACTCGTTGATATAGCGTTCAGCAGCGCCGGCCTCACCGGCAATGATCGGCGCGGCCAGCGCATGCGCGCCGGCAATGCCGGTCGCATACTGATAGACGTAGAAATTGGCGTAGAGATGGGTAGAAAACTGTGCCCACGTATTGCCGACCCGCGCGCGATCAACCACCACCTCGGCCCCGTACCCTTCGGCGAAGAGATCGGCCATCAGCTCGTTGAAAATAGTGGCGGTCAGCGGCTGGCCACGCTCAGCGCGCTGGTGGATGGCTAGCTCGAAACGGGCCAAGGTCGGCATAATGAAAAAGTAGCGGTGGAAATTCGCCATTGCTTCTTCGATCAGAGCAATCTGGGCATTGCGATCGGTCAGCGTCTTGAACAGATAATCGCGCACCAGCGCCTGATTGAAATTAGAAGCCACTTCAGCGAGGAACAAGCCGTAGTTCGCGTAAATCACCGGCTGGGTGCGGCGCGTATAGTACGAGTGCATCGAGTGGCCCAATTCGTGGGCCAGCGTGCTAAGGCCGAAGATGTCGTCGTTGTACGACATCATAATGAACGGATGGGTGCCGGGAGCGCCGGTCGAAAACGCGCCAGCCCGCTTGCCGCGATTAGGGTAGACATCAACCCAGCGCTGTTCGCGCAAACCGCGGCGCATAATCTGCACATACTCATTGCCGAGCGGCGCCATACCTTCGCAAATCCAATCAATCGCCTGCTCGTACGGCACGACCAACGGCGTGGCAAGCGGCGCTTTGGTATCGTAAACGTGCAGCTCATCAACCCCTAGCGCAGCGCGGCGCACCCGCCAATAGCGATGCCACACCGGCAAATGACGCTCGAAGGTTGCAATCAAATTGTGGAAGACCTCCAGCGGAATAAAGTTCGGCTTGAGCGCACCTTCCAGCGCCGAAGCGTAACGGCGGGCGCGGGCCATAAACACATTCTGCTTCACACCAGCGGCCAGACACTGCGCCATGGTATTTTCGACCGCGATATGGGCATCGGCATAGCCTTCCCATGCATTCTTGCGCAACGTGCGGTCGGGATGGGTGATCAAGGCATTGATCGTGCCTTGGGTAATCTCGTGCGCTTCGCCGTTGCTATCATACGCCGGCGGGAAACGCAGCTCAGCATTGGCCAGCACGCCATGCACAGCGCTCGCCGCGGCAAAGGGATCGCGCACTTGACCAAGCAACTCTTCCACCTCGGCGGAACGAACGTGCGGCGCGCGCGCGAGCAGTCGCTCGAAATAATGGCGATAGGTCGCCAAACTCTCATCTTGCTCGGCCCATGCCAATAACTGATCGCCACCGATCGCCAACAACTCCGGCTCACCAAAGGCTAGCGCCGCGCTCGCCCGCGCTTGCAAGCCGGTTGCCCGATCGCGCATCGCGCTCGCCTCGCGGTCATTGGTATCAACCGTGTAAAACATTGTCGCAAAGACCGCGATCTGGCCGACATTGCGCATAATCGTCTCGCTCAGACCGAGAAAATCGGCAATGATGCGCGGGCCTTCAGCCAACCGGCCCCGAAACTGGGTAGCAGTGGCGATAAGCGCATCAGTCTCATCAATCGCCGCTTCCCACGCTGCCTGAGAGGGAAAGATACTATACGGATCCCACTTATACTGATCCGGAATCTCGCTGCGTTCCCGCACTGTCTGCATTGCAATGATCTCCTTCAGTACGATAGCGGTTCGCAAGGTATTATACCCGTTTATCTGTCAAAACACGCATCAACCGCACCGATCCAAATGCTCAGCCCTGAAAGATTGCTACAATAGAGCCATCACGACACCGAATTATTGGAGAGAGCAATGTCACCTGAGCGACGCGCCATCTTGTTGGCCCGTTTCGAGCGAACCACTGAAATACCGATGCTCTTGTTATCAGTGGGCTTCCTCGTCATCTTTTTCGCCATTGAGAGTAACGCCGTCAACGGCGAAATCATCCGCATTCTTGATGGGCTACTTTGGTTAATTTGGGGAGTCTTTGGGGTTGAATTAGCCATCAAACTCTACTTAGCGCCAGAGCGAGGCCGCTATGTCCGTTCGCAATGGATCGAGATTCTGATCATTATCCTCCCATTTTTACGCCCACTCCGGCTGTTATGGCTCCCTGTCATTGTGACCCGGCTCTGGCGCCAATCGCGCCGTGTGTTACGCCAGCGCATGCCGGCCTTCATCGGTGTCACTAGTTTGGCGCTCGTGCTGGTTGGA
The DNA here is from genome assembly GCA_030550625.1 of Chloroflexota bacterium. Classification (GTDB taxonomy): domain Bacteria; phylum Chloroflexota; class Chloroflexia; order Chloroflexales; family Chloroflexaceae; genus Chloroflexus. The sequence continues at coordinate 4,441 of JAUQOZ010000236.1, forward strand.
GCAACGCTGATGGTGGTAGCCGAGCAAGGCTCCGGCGGCCCCATTACCACCTTCGCTGATGCCGTTTGGTGGGCCTTAACCACCATCACCACCGTCGGCTACGGCGACACCTATCCGGTCACAGCACTCGGTCGTGGCGTGGCCGTCTTTTTGATGATTGCCGGCATCGCGCTCTTTGGGCTGCTCACCGCCAACGTTGCCGCATTTTTTGTTGAGGAAGATGCAGCCGATCGCACGCAAGCCGAGTTAGCCCAGATCAACCAACGGATCGAACGCATCGAACAATTGCTGGCTACACTCACCCAACGCTTAGAAGAGGGGTCACCCAAATCGAGGGAATAAGATCAACAAGGCAGTGGCGGGGCTGGCGCGACTCGAACGCGCAACCATCGACTTAGAAGGTCGGTGCTCTATCCATTGAGCTACAGCCCCGCGCGACCATTACTATACTGCAACCTCGCCAATTCTGGCAAGAGGGAGGGGGTAGGGTACGAGCAGGACACCGCTACCCTACTCCCCATCCTAATTCGCGGCAATCTGCTCAAAACTGAGCTGATAGGTACGCGCGGCCACATCACCCAAACGGGCCGGCCATTGCCCAGTGATCGCTTGAGTAATTTTGCCAGCGTGTTCGTGGCAATTCTCGATAAAGAGCGTATAGCGCTGCTGAATCCCAGCAGCCACGGTACCGGCCAGATACAAACCGGGCACATTCGTCTCCATCGTTGCTGGATCATACACTGGAACTCGGTTTGGTCCCTGCAAGATCACGCCAGCCTGCTCAAGCAGGCTCTGATCGCCGCGAAAACCGGTCGCCAGCAAGACAAAATCGGTCGGGTAATAGAACTGCTCGGTGGTAGGCTGGCCATCGGCATCGGTGCGAGCCAGCGTCACACCGCCGGCATCGATCGCGATTGGCATTGTCTGGGGGAGAAAACGGATCGTACCGGCCTCGACTTGGGCGGCAAAATCGGGCAACAGCCAATGCTTCACCCGATTGGGATCGAGCTGAGCCCGCCGGTACGACAACGTTACCTGCGCACCAGCCCGCCAGCAACGCAATGCCGCTTCGACTGCCGAATTCTTGCCGCCGACGATCAGCAACCGGCGGCGGAAATAGTCGTGGGGATCGCGAAAATAGTGGCTCACATGCGGCAAATCCTCACCGGGGATATTGAGGCGATGGGGGAAGTGCATATCGCCAATCGCCAACACCACCCGGCGCGCGGAATAGCGGCGCGGCCCGCTAAGCGGCTGGGTGATGAGCGTAAAACCGTCGCGCTCGCGGTGTAATGCGCTGACCGGCTCGTAGCTCTGCACCCGCAGATCAAACAGCTCAACCACCGAGCGCAGATACGCCAAATACTCCTCGCCAGTGATCCGCTGCTGATGGTTATTAGGAATGGGCACACCGGCAATCGCCAGCCGCTCGGTCGTACTGAAGAAATTAGTATTGCGCGGCCACCACGTCATCGTATAGCCAATCTGGTGCGCATCGAACTGGATGTAATCCACCCCGGCCTGCTTGAGGCAGACAGCCAATTCGAGACCAATTGGGCCAGCGCCAACAATCGCCACCTCGTGCGTAGAAGTGAGCGGAAGATCGTCGGTCATGAATGAATACCTCCAACGTACATTGCTATTTCCATTTGTATCATACCCGCAAAAGACACAACCATGCGCACGCTAAGATGTGAACATTTGCGCGAATTTCCCTATTGACACAAACGTTCGAGTATGGTATGGTAAAGACATAGTACGAGCGGGTACGTGCAAGGAAGAGGAGGTACTGCGATGCTGACCACAGCGGACATTCCACAGGCCGATATGCTTTGGGACGTGGCGCGCGTTGCGGAAGCGATTGCGCGCGGGCGAGTAACGGCAGAGGAGATCGGAGAATACATCGGCGCCAAGGGTCAGCGTCAAGGCCTCTACTACATGCAGGCAGCGCGGATCATTGGCTTAATCGAGATGGGTGAGCAGACCGAGGCAGCGCAACTGACCAAGTTTGGGCTTGCTTTCACGCGCTACAATCGTGCCGACCAGCGCGCTGCCCTGCGCCGGCAACTCTTACGGTACGAGCCAACCCGCTCGGTAATTGCCGCCCTCCGTGAAACCCCCGAAGGTCTGACTCGCCACGATATTGCGCGCATCCTCCAACAACTCGCCCCCTTAGCCGAATCAACTGCTCTGCGCCGGGCAGCCACTGTCACGGCATGGCTGACCGAAATCGGGTTAGCAGACTGGCGCGACGATCGGCTGTGTTACTGCGGGCCGGCATTACCGGTCGCAATACCACAACCACCGCGTAACGCAATGTCGTTTATCAGCGGTGTGTGAGGGGATGACGGTGCGAGGCGCTATCCTCGCTTGTCATTACACGAGGGAACCCTACCTATCATTGCACGGGAGCGGCGGACAGCACCCCTGAGCGCAGATGTGGCTGATGGCGTCCTACCGTGAGGTGGGAGCGGGGGCTGGGAGTGAGGGCTAACAGCCCGCACAGCGGGCTTCGTCATCGTAGCCCGGCCCTGAAGGGCCGGGTGCTTTGCTGTCCACTTTAGCGAGAACCATACGCGCAGGCATTTCTCCCGCGCTCACGGGAGATTGCTTCGCCTCGTGAGGGCAGAGCGATGCTCTGCCCCTCTACTCGGCTCGCAATGACAAGGGGGGCCATTGTCATTGCGAGGGTGCGCAGCACCCGCAGCAATCTCCCACTTCAGCGGGAACGGTGCCTGAGATGCGAGTGTACCCTCGCCCCCTCCCCCTCTCCCACTAGCGCGGGAGAGGGGCGCTGTTATATTCCGCGCCAGCAGTGCTGCATCTGCTTACTGCGCGGCTCCCCCTCTCCTACCGTGAGGTGGGAGCGGGGGCTTGTGCTGCGCTCCGCTCGCAATGATAACCGGGGAGCAAGGGATGGCAGTCTATCACGCTGCCGGCGCTTGCTCGGCACGAGCCGGCGCTGCCACGTGCCAATGCAACAACCCCATACCAATCACGCCTACCAGCGCGAGCAGGGCAAAAATCACGCCATAACCGGTCACCGTCGCCACAAGGCCTACCACCACCGGCCCCAACGCGGCTACCGGGGCCAATGCCAGATTGGCGACGCCAATGTAGGTGGTTCGTTCGGCTGGCGGGCTAAAGGCAAAGACAAGCGTAAAGCCTGAGAGCTGATAACCCGCCTGCGCAGCGCCGACTAAGGCGAAGACGAGGTAAAACCAAGCGCTTGCCGGTGCGATGAGCGCTAACACCAGCGCTGCCATCCCCATCCCCGCTGACAACACCAACACCTGTTTGTGGCCCCACCGATCGGCCAGCGCCCCCAAGCCAATATTGCCTATTGCCTGCGCAGCCAGCATCACGCTGGTAAACAGACCAATCTCTGCCGCCGGCGCCTGAAACCGCTCTAGCGCAGCCGCCGTCAAGAAACTATGGCCGGTCAAGCCGAGTGCAATCGCCGCCCGGCAGAACAGATAGCGCCGGAACGCGACATCACGCCGCAAGAGCGGCCCCAAGCCGCGCAAAAAGACATGAAACGGGCGGGCCGGCGCCGGCGCTTGGGCTGGTTCGACCGTCAGAGCGAGAAAGAGGTATGAGACCACCATTGCCGCGAAGCAAATTAAGGCGAGCATGCCAGCACTTTGCGGGAAGGGTTGCTGGGCCAAGATCGCTGCTGCCAGCGCGCCGCCGCCAATGCCGAGCAGACCGCCCAAGCCAGCCTGTAGACCAAAGAAGACCCCCCAACGGTGGCCCGGAATGACCCGCGCAATCAGATCTTGCCACGCGATTGACGTGAGACCGGCGCTGGTGGCGAAGATAGCGTACAGCGCTAGCACGATTACCAGCAACACGCTCGCCGGTACATCAGGCAACGTGAGCAGAATAATCCCCATCGCCAAAAAGGGCAGGCGCTCACCGATCGTCGCCAGCAACACCCACGGCTTGCGCCGCGGCTGCGCTGCTATCAACGGCGCGGTAAACAATCCCGGCAATAACCAGCCGGCAAAAAAGATCGCCGGAATCAACCCCTGCACCCAGCGCGCATCGGTCAACCGCTCGACGATCAGCGGCAAGACGGTAAACCGCGACACAAGGCTGATACCAAAGGTGAAGGCGCTGCCATCGAGCACATTCAACCAGAAATTCCGCCGGGCATAACGGGCCAGCACCGCTTCTGACGCCGTGGTCATAGCTTATCCTACTGTTCATTCTTGCGCTTCAACACAATGAATCGTAGCCTTGTTTCGGCGAAAAGGGATCGTTCCCGCGACTGATCGAAACTGTCCTCTTGCAATTCTGTAAAAGTGTGTTATAGTAGAGAGGTCAATCAACGTCGTGTGCTGCGAGACCGGCATCAGAGAACTCTCAAGCTTTAGGTCGATCGGCAGTGCTTCATCGCTCGAAGCAGGAACGTTGTCGATCGCCGGAGCGAACGTCCGATACATCTATCGGCGGCGGCTGTACGAGAGGTCTGTGATAGCCGGTTTTTGGTATGCCACGAACGTGTCTGCCAAACCAAGTCTCTGTGGAGTGTATGCAATGTTAGTGAAACTGTTCGTCGGGAATTTGCCGTGGAGTGTCGGTGATGCTGAGCTGGGCGCGATCTTCGAGCCGCACGGCGATGTGCAGAGCGCGCGTGTCATCAACGACCGTGATACCGGTCGCTCGCGTGGCTTCGGGTTTGTTGAGATCGAGACCAATAACGTCGCCGCCGTCATCCGGGCGACCGACGGCCTTGAGGTTGGCGGGCGCAATCTGCGCGTGAATGAGGCTGAAGACAAGCCGCGCAGCGCGCCGCGGGGCAATTTTGGCCGCCGCTATTAGACGGTAAACGCCACGTCGCTCAAGGCGCTGGCAACGAAACAAGACCGGTGAACAACGGCGTTCACCGGTTTATTGTTTGCTTGCGGATGGTCGTCTACTTGATCGTTTGCTTGAGCCGCTCAACCAATTCAATGTAGCGATTCATCGCCTCGGTGGCCGAGAGGCCTTTGAGTTTAGCCCACGCATCATACTTCAGCCGTCCGGTCATATCCAATACGCCGGGCCGCGATCCCTGCACATCGCCAACTGTTGCCTGCTTGTAGAGCGCATACAATTGCAATAATGTCTCGTTATCGGGACGGCGCGGCAACTCCTGCACCTCTTTCGCTGCGCGTTCAAAAACTGCTCGCAGATCGCTCATATTCAACTCCTCACTCGACACGGATGATAGCGGTATCGTACCATATTCACCATATCTCTACCAATGGTCGCAGGTATCTGCTCTTGAAATATGGAAGTACGGCAGCGTGACTGCCGCACTCCATAACGAGGCGCAATCCGTGCGCATACGCCCTCGCGTGTACAGAGCATGCGGCAGGGTGACTGCCGCACTCCATAACGAGGCGCAATCCGCTACTCATCACGCAACGCCACTGCCGGACTAATCCGGCTCATGCGCAGCGCCGGCCACATGCCGGCCAGCAAAGCCGCCCCGATCGCAACCGCCAACGCCTGCCCAAACAGGGCCGGATCAACGGCGAGTTCCAGTGTCCAGCCAAACGAACGCTTATTGATGACATACGTTAGCACAAGCGCCAGCGCCAACCCCAACGGCGCCGCCAGCAGACCAGACGCCAACCCCATCAGACCGGTTTGGCCCAGCACCGCGCCCCACAGTTGGCCGGGTGTTAAACCGTTTGCGCGCAAGACGCCCAATTCACGGGTGCGTTCGAGTTGCAATGCCATTAATGCACTCAAGATGCCGATAAAGGCGACAATGGTTGCCAGCAATTGCAATACCGACGTGATGGCAAAGGTGCGATCAAAGACTGCCAATGTCCCTTCACGCAACGCCCGGCTCGAATTGACCAACACCATCCCGTAGGCAGCACTTGTGGCCCGTACCTGTTCAATTACGGCATCAACATCGTAGCCATCGCGCACATAGATCGCTAGCGACGAGATCGCCGGATCGTCCCACAAAGCGCGATAGGTAGCGGCATTGATCCGCACCACACCGCGATCAGAGGCATAATCGTAATAGACGCCAGCGATTGGCAAGTCACGCAAGCCGCGATCGGTACGCACCGTTAAGGTGTCACCCACTCCCAACCCAGTGCGGAAAGCGAGCGGCTCTGAGATCAAGACCGCGCCGCTTTCCCAAGCGGCCCATGTTGCCGCATCACCACCCTGTTGGAAGCGCAACGCGCGCCGTCCCTGTTCAGTCGCGCCATCCACCGCCACTAACGTTGTCGGCCCAGTAGGTAAATCGATCTGGACACTGCGGAAGGTCGTGATCGACTCAACTCCCGGCAGCGCCGCCAATGCTGCCGGCAAGGCCGGATCAAGCGTCGTATCGATCCGGTTAGCGACATTGCTTGGCGGCGAGAGGTAGATGTCAGCGACGAGGCTTTGCTCAAGCCAACTGATCACGGTTTGGCGGAAGCTGCCGATCATGATACCAACGCCAATCGTTACCGATACCGCGACCATCAGGGCAGCGACGGCAACCGCAGTGCGTGAGAGACTTGCCACCACATCACGCGCCGCCATCCGGCCCAGCAACCCCAACACTCGGCCCAACACCGGACGTAACAGAGCCATCAATCCCACCAGTGCCAGCGGGGTGAGCAAAGCCGCCCCGATGACGACAGCGAACAACCCGCCGAAGGCGACATAGAGACCAGCAGCGCCGGCAGGCGCCGGCATGGCCAGCAGGACACCGCCGATCGCGAGCAAGCCAACGCCAGCGCCGGCCAAGCGTGGCGTTGCCCGCCGCACCCGTTCTTCGATACTCGAACGGCGCAAGACGGTGCGCGGCGGGGTATACATTGCTTCCAATGCCGGGGCCAGCGCCGCCAGCAGAGTCGCTGTTATCCCCAGCACTGCGCCTTTCAGCAACACCGCCGGCTCAATGCTCAGATCGCGCACTGTCACCACAAAATAGAGATCATTGATCGTCTGCGTCACCAAGCCAACCAAGCCGCGTCCCAACGCCACACCCAACACCAACCCGCCAGCCACGCCTAAGACGCTGATTAGCAACGCTTCAGCCAAGACCAAACCGGCTAATTGGCCGCGACTCACCCCCACGCAGCGCAGCGTCCCCCACAGCGCACGCCGCTGCACGACGCTGAACGTCATGGTGTTATAGATAAGAAACATGCCGACAATCAGGGCCAAGAGACTGAGCGCAGTCAGGTTCAGCTCGAAAGCAGCCGTCATCTGTTGCAACGCGCCGGCGCGGGCCGCCACCGGTTGCACCGTCGCGCCGGGAGGCAACAGCGGCGCCAGCGCCTTCAGATCAAATGACTCAGGTACGATCAGGTCAATCCGGCTTAACCGTCCGACGCTGTCGAGCAACTCTTGCGCGCTGGCAATATCTACGGCGATCATCCCGGCCAGTGCGCGCCGGCTCAGATCATCAGCCGGTTCCAGCACTCCTACCACCTGCACGGTAGCCGTGCGCGGGCCGATCTGGATCGGCAACGCATCACCGAGCTGCAAACCAGCCCGTTCCGCATTAGCGCGCGCCAGCAGCGCCGCCCCCGGTTCAACCAATAGCGCGGCCACATCGACGGCGCCACCGCCAGCCAGATAGGGCCGGAAGGGCGCTTCGGCAAATGGATCAATCCCAAACAGTTGATAGACACCGGGGCCGAGGGAGGGGGCAAGCACATACCCCTCGACAATCGGCGCCGCGGCCAAGGCAGGAAAGCGCCGCCGGAGTTCGGGATAGACCGTTTCGGACAGGCCGGATGGGCCGCCAATGATTTGATGGGTTGATTGGCCGGCCACCGTATCGCCGGCCAATTGGAAAGCGCGGCGCGCACTGGCATTGGCCAGATCAATCGCTACGACGACTGCCACCCCCAATGCCACTCCCAGAATACAGAGCAACATCTGCCACGGATGGCGCACAATCCAGCGGATGGAACTGCGGAAAAGCATACGACCTCGTTACGGTTGTGAAACGCACAATACAGACGATGATCAGGCGTTGCGCGGTGATGGTGTCCTTCTACCATTTTGCCACTGTTTGCTTATTTTTTCATGCACTGGATCGCTATGCGCGTATTCACCAGCGATCATTTTGGGTGGTTAGCATACAGCAATCCTGCATGCCAACCACCCACAGGTAACGTATTGATGTGCGCTTTTCCGGAGCGTCTTACCGCGGCACTTCCACCCGATTGAGGATGCGCCCAATCGCCATATCGGCATTCAGCCCTTCAATCTCAGCTTCTGGCCGCAGCACAATCCGGTGGCGCAACACCGGACGGGCCAACATCTTCACCTCATCAGGCGTCACGTAGCCACGATCGTGAATTGCCGCCAGCGTCTTCGCCGCCAGCAACATCGCCACGCCGGCCCGCAGCGATGCGCCGACCAATAATTCAGGACTCGTGCGCGTCGCCTGCACAATCGAGACAATGTAATCAAGTATCCCCTGCTCGACCTGCACCTGCGCAATCTCGGCCCGGCAGGCAGCCAGCGCCTCTGGCGTCACGATGGGGCGCAACCCGGCAGCGGCCAACTGGTGCGCATCGAAGCCGAGGTGATAGCGCCGCAAGACCTCGGTCTCAACTTCGCGTGGAGCATAATCAATCACGACCTTGAACAGAAAGCGGTCAAGCTGGGCCTCGGGCAAGGGGTACGTTCCCTCATATTCAATCGGGTTTTGGGTCGCAATCACAAAAAACGGCTCCGGCAAGGGCAAGCGCTGGCCTTCAATCGAGCGCTGGCCTTCAATCGTCACCTGCCGCTCCTCCATCGCCTCAAGCAACGCGCTCTGCGTCTTGGCCGGCGCGCGGTTAATTTCATCGCCAAGCAACACTTGGGTAAAGATCGGCCCTTGCCGCAAGCGAAACTGGCTGCTGCTCAGATCGAAGACTTGGGTGCCCACAATATCAGATGGCATCAAGTCAGGCGTAAACTGAATGCGGCGAAAATCGGCTTGGATCATCTGAGCCAACGTCTTGGCCATCAGCGTCTTCGCCGTACCGGGCGGGCCTTCGAGCAAGACATGCCCGCCACTGAGCAATGCTGTCAGGAGCAACGTCAATGGTTCCTCTTGCCCAACCAGTGTCTTGCGCGCTTCATTCAACAACGCCGACGCCAACTGCGCAGTTTGCATAGCGTATTCTCCAATGAGCGGGTTGCACGCTGCTCCCATCATTAACCGTAATGCCATTGCAAGCCAACGGCGCTACGGCTTCAAATCAGATCTTCACAGAGTCAAAAAGGCCAAACTAATAATCAAAAAGAGCGACAGCACACCGATGCCGGCAGAAAAGAGAATCCGTTCCCAGTGCAATAGCCGCCAATCAGGAGGTATCAGATTCTCGAACCCATAGATCGCCAACCGGTACTCTTGCCCTTGCCGGCCAAGATCGAATTCGATCTCGGTCAGCGGGATAAAATGGATTTGCAGTTCCGCCATCACAATGCGGCTATCGTTATCGAGCGCCTGCCGCTGACGATCGATCATCGCTTTCACTTCGCTGATTCGGAGCCATTCAGGCGGAATGTGCCCAACCACCCGGTGTTTATACACCAATTCAGCTTTGCATGTGCGGCGCAGCCATGTCTCATCAACATCAGGCAGATCGTTCTGCGCCTCATCACGCACGACCCAACGCGACCACTCGATCAACTTACGCTGCACAACGCGGCCAAAACTGGCACAGCGCTTGCAAGGGAATGCACCGCGGCCATTGCATTGCGGGCAAGCAATGACCCGTTGGCGCGCCACCGACGATGCGCCGGCGCCATCCGGCGAGCCGGCTGGTTGCCCAGCGACCGTTGCTTCGGGTTGTTCAGTCACTGTCACGCGCCGCGTGCCCTTGCACATCGAGCACATGATCATGCCTTCTCCCTTACAGGCCGGACAATTGACCACTTGTTCGGAACCGGGTACAACCAACCGGCTACCCACCTGTTCTTGAAACGCCTTGGGCGGCGGTAATTTGATCTGCCAACGCTCCACTTCACGATGGGGCGGTAATTCTTTCTGTTGCGTATCAGGTTCTTCTTCCATCCCAGCGTCGCGGCGCTGCTCAATTAGCAATTGCAGATGGAAAAAGAAGACATTGTAGTGCCGGATGCGATGCAAACGGGCCAACCGGCCAAGCAGCGGCAGCCGGAGCGGGCGCTCTTGGGCCCATTGGTCAAGCAACCGGCTAATATAATTGGCATCGAGCATACGCGCGCGCTGCTGAGCGCGCTCGATCGGCTCGTGAAACACGGCGCCGGTCAACGCGCTCTCAACCTCGTTGGGTTCAATGAGGTTGAACGGTTTGGGCTGGCTGGCCGGTTGGGCAGTACTGGCCGATTCTGGCGTAACAACCTGTGTTTGCATCACATGGGGAGCGAGCACCGCTTCAAGATCGGCAGCCGCAGCGCTAGCGCTCGCATAGCGATGGTGCGGTTCCCACGCCAACAGGGTGCGAATAATCCGATCTACTTCTTCCGGCAGCTTCTGCCCCGTTTCAGCTAATGAGCGAACCCGTGGCAACTCCACCCAGCTATCGCCCGGTTTTGGCTTTTCAACCCATGGCTCCTCGCCGGTCAGCATATAAAACAGCACTACACCCAAACTGAAGATATCGGACAAATGGGTCGCTTTTTGCGCCTCACGCATACACTCTGGCGCGATAAAACCGGGCGTGCCCATAATTATGCCGGTCGAGGTCAACGATTGGTCAGGATCGCGGGCAATCCCGAAGTCGATCAAGTAGGCCTTCTCGGCAGCCGGATCGATCAAGATATTGCCCGGCGCCAGATCACGATGGACAATATCAAGGCTATGGGCATAATCAAGGGCAGCAGCGATCTGTTTAAAATAGCGCAGCGCCAGATCGGGCGGCAATGGCAAATAAGCACCCTTCGTCAGCGTGTTTGCTTTCGTTGGTGATGACAACTTGGGCAGATCACGCAACGAGCTGCCATGGATATATTCAAACACCGCGTAGTGAAATGGATTTTGCACGCCGTAGTCGATCAAGCGTGAAATATGGGGATGGCGGAGGCGAGCGGCAATGCTCGCCTCTTGTTCAAAGCGTTGAATCCGCGCCGATTCTTGACTGAGCAACACCTTCAGCGCAACTTTATGCTCGCGAATCCGGATATGATGAGCGAGAAAGACGCGGCTTGACTCACCGCGTCCAATCCGCTGCTCAATCTCGTATTGCCCAAAGATACGCGGCAAGCTGGGTAACGAAGAGATGCTAGTCGTCATAACCGTGTGGATGGGTACGATGCCATTCCCAAGCCGACGCAATAATCGACTCAAGATCGGGGTAGCGCGGCTGCCACCCCAACTCGGCGCGGATCGTTTCGGAAGAAGCGACCAGCACTGCCGGGTCGCCGGGCCGGCGCGGCCCCACCACCGCCGGGATCGGATGGCCGGTCACTTTGCGCGCTGTCTCGATCACTTCGCGCACGGTAAAGCCTTGACCATTGCCAAGGTTATAGCGACGTTCACCCAAGCGGTCGAGCGCCTCCATCGCCAGAATGTGGGCGCTGGCCAGATCCAGCACGTGGATGTAGTCGCGCACGCAGGTCCCATCGCGGGTTGGGTAATCATCGCCAAAAATCGTAACGTGCGGGCGTTGGCCCAACGCCACTTGCAACACGATCGGGATCAAATGCGTTTCCGGATCGTGATCTTCGCCACGGTCGGGCGTATCGCCGCAAGCGTTAAAGTAGCGCAGACAAGCGTAGCGCATTCCATAGATCCGGTGCATCCAGTGCAACATCCGCTCGATAAAAAATTTTGACTCGCCGTAGGGCGAACCGGGGACAATCCGTTCGTGTTCAGCGATAGGAATGCGTTCGGGTTGGTCAAACAGGTTCGCGGTTGACGAGAGGATGAACCGGCGCACCCCGGCGGCAATGGCGGCTTCGAGCAGATTCGCCGCATTCGCCAGATTGTCGCGCAGGTAGAGAAAGGGCTTTTCCATGCTCTCGCCAACCAGCGTATACGAGGCAAAGTGCATAATCCCATCAATGCCGGGGTA
>JAUQOZ010000290.1 GCA_030550625.1 Chloroflexota bacterium
TACGGCGCGCGCAAGACCTCGGCCACATAGCTGGTGGTCTCAAGATCAGTGCTGCTCACCACCAGCAGATGCACATTCCGCTGGACAAACTCGTTGTACTGGGCGCGGAGCGAGTAGAGGTGGGGTGCGCAGTTGGGACAGAAGACCCGCTCACTGAAGATGCGGGTCAGGTTGAGTACGACTGGCCGCCCGCGCAAGGCGCTGAGGGTGATGGTTTTGCCGTACTCGACCCGGTCTTCGGGCGGGCCGCTGAGGAATTGGGCGTAGGGCAAGGTGAAATCGGGCGCTACGCTGCCCACCGCCGGCACGTTGGCCGGGCCGCGCGGGCGGATCAATTCGCCCATAAATTTATCAGTTAATGGAACTAAAGGTCGCATTGTGCCAGCTCCTGTACTTAACGGGATATATTAGTAGTATACCCCGATTTCGCCCAAATAGCGGTTTGTCAGGCCTTGATAGCTTGTCTGCATGTTTGCCGGCAATTTCCTTACCAAACCCTTACAAAACCCTCGTACAGCTCTAACGCTGGCGCGGTATGCTACCATCGAACCAAAAAGCGTATCGGTTCACAAAGAATGAAAGGGTTTACGAGCAATGACATTCACGCAAGATCAATCGACTGTCACTGAGATTTCTCCCCGCGAACTGTATGCCCGCCTGCTGAGCGCGCAGCCGCTCTTTATTCTCGACGTGCGCAACGAAGATGAGTTCAAGCGCATGCCAGTCGAGGGCCATGCCACCTTGCGCACGCTCAACCTGCCCTACTACGATTTCATCGAAGACGAAGAGGCGGCGTTGGCGCGCTTGCCGAAGGATGTCGAAGAGGTGGTCGTGATTTGCGCTAAGGGTGGCGCCTCGCAGTATGTGGCCGAGGTGCTCAACAATCACGGCTATCGCGCCGTGTCGTTGACCGACGGCATGATCGGTTGGGGTAACTATTACGATGTGCGTGATGTGGCCAGCGCTGCTTGGGGCCGGATTGTGCAGATTGCTCGCCCTGCCCGCGGCGACCTCAGCTTTGCGATTATCAGTGATGGGCAGGCCGCGTTGGTTGATCCGCTCCGCCATATTAACGTTTACCGCGAGCTGATCGAGGGCGCTGGCGCCAAGCTGACAACCATTCTCGACACTCACGTTCACGCCGACCACATCAGTGGCGGTCCGGCCTTGTCGAAAGAGACCGGCGCGCCGTATTACATCCATCCCTACGATGCTATTCACCCGATTGACATGCTGCCGGCAGTGATCGCCTACGAGCCGCTGCGCGATGGGCAGGTCTTCCAGATTGGGCAGGTGCGCGTGACCACGATCTGGTATCCGGGTCACACCCTCGGCCAAGTCAACTTCCTCGCCGAGACGCCGGATGGTGGGCGCTATCTGTTCACAGGCGACGGCATCTTCCTGCGCTCGTTTGGCCGGCCTGACCTCGGCGGCAAGGGTGAGGCGTGGACACCGATCCTCTACCGCAGCATGTTCGAGTGGCTGCCGCGCCATCTGACCGATGACACCATGATCTTGCCAGCTCACTTCAGCACGCTGGACGAGGATGCTGGCAATGGCATCTTCGCTGCGCCTTACAAGCAGGTGTTGGCGCAGAACGATAGCCTCAAGCCGCGCACGCTGGAAGAGTTCACCAGCTACGTGCTCAGCCACCTGCCGGTCTTCCCGCCGGAGTACGTCGAGATCAAGCGGGTCAATATCGGGCTGGTCGAGCCGTGCGACGGTAAGGCAAACGAGTTGGAGTTGGGCAAGAACATCTGTGCATTGGCCGGGTAAGTATCGTACAATAGGAGATAGTTGGGCGGCAGGTGATACGCCTGCCGCCGGTGAATAGAGGAGGAGACCAATATGCCGCATTTTGATCAGACCTTGGACGTAAAGGGCGCGAAGTGCCCCATGCCGCTGGTGAAGAGCCGCAAGGCGATCACTGAGTTGCCGGTGGGGCAGGTGTTGCAAGTCATTTCGACTGACCGCGGTTCGGTGGCCGATTTTCAGGGATGGGTCAAGACGGCCAAGAATGTTGAGCTAGTCGCGCAAGAGACGGTGCAAGAGAACGGGCAGGAGCTGTACGTTCACTATCTGCGCCGCACGGCCTAACTCAAAACGGTTGCTCCGGCAGGTGGAATACATACGTGAAGGAAGGAAAATCAATGACAACACCGATGACGGAAGCCGTTGATACGCAAGCCCTGCTGGCCCGGATCGCCGAACTCGAGCAGCGTGTCGCCGCGCTTGAGCAGTCGCCAGCGCAGGGAATCGAAGATCGGCTGGCAATGGTCGTCTTCTCCGGCGATCTTGACAAGGCAATCGCCGCATTCATCATCGCCACCGGCGCCGCCTCGATGGGTCTCGAAGTGAGCATGTTCTTCACCTTCTGGGGCATCAGCGCGGTCAAGAAGCAGAAGGTCTTCAGCGGCAAGAACCTGCTTGAGCAGGGTTTCACCGCGATGCTGCCGGGCAAGCTGGGTGAGCTGGGTCTGTCGCAGATGAACTTCTTCGGCGCCGGCGCGCAGATCATCCGTGGCCTGATGAAGAAGCACGATGTCGCCTCGCCGGAAGAGTTGTTCGCGATGGCCCGCGAGCTGGGTGTGCGCATGGTCGTTTGTGATATGTCGCGTGAATTGCTCGGCATC
>JAUQOZ010000005.1 GCA_030550625.1 Chloroflexota bacterium
CAGCGCCACGCTGAACTCAAGCAAAAGTATGGTTTGCAATCGCTCGAAACGCTGATCGTGAAATTAGACGGCGATTTGATCGATTTACAGATCCGCAAAGAGCGCGGCGAACCGGTCGACTTGGCTATTGCCAACAAGCAAGATCAGAAGCAGCGCTATGAGCGCGCTATGCAGGAGCTGCAAACGACGCTGGAACAGGAATGCCGGTTGAGTATCTCGACGCCGCACTTGCTGGGGTTGGCGCGCGTCGTGCCGGCCCCAACCGCCGCCGTGATGGTTTCAGATGCAGACATCGAACAGATTGGCATGGCGATGGCGATGCAGTACGAGCGCTCGCAAGGGTGGACGCCTGAAGATGTGTCGGCGCAGAATCTTGGCTTCGATGTGCGCTCGACCTCCCCCGATGGCCGGCGCCGCTATATCGAGGTGAAAGCGCGCGCCGGCGCCGGGCCGGTGGCGTTGACCCAAAATGAATGGTTTAAGGCGAAACGGCTCCAAGACGAGTATTATCTGTATGTGGTGTTGCACGCTGCGACCCAGCCGGCGCTGCACCGCATCCAGAACCCGGCGGCAGTGTTGCGCCCCGACCAACAGGTTGAGGTGCGGTTTATTGTCGCGATGGATGATATTTTAGCGCATGCCCAAGCCCAGTAAGCGCATCGCCGGGGATACCGAGGAGGGCAGTATGCTTAGCCGCATCGAAGTGGCGCGGTATAAGTGTCTCGAACGGGTCGATGTTCATCTGATGCCGTTCAATATCCTCATCGGCCCTAATGCCAGCGGGAAAAGTACGTTGTTAGACAGCTTGGCGTTTGTCCGCGATGCGCTCGCCACCGATGTGGAACAAGCGGTGCGGAAACGGGCCCATTCCCTGCGCGAATTGGTCTGGCGCAACGAGGCGGTTGAGCAGGGGTTTGCCATCGCGCTCGAAGCGGTCGTGCCTGCTCATTTGCAAACGAGCGGCTATGATCGGGTGCGTTACGAAATCGGCGTCGGGCTGGATAAGACCGGCGCAATCGTCGTTTCCGGCGAGAATCTGTGGTTAGTTGATGCGCGCCTTGCGCGGCCGGCCAAGGCCCCGTCATCGTTCCCGCCCGATGTACGCCGGCCTGTGGTCACCCGACCGCGCGCCCGATCGCCGCAGGGACATCGCGTGGTCGTGCGCAAGGTTCCCGAAAGCGGCAATGATTATTTCCGCTCCGAGAAGACCGATTGGAATATGATGCTCCGCTTTTCGCCGCAGCGGTTGGCGCTGGCCGGCATCCCGGAAGATGCCGACCGCTTCCCCTTGACCCTTTGGTTTAGGCAGGCACTGTTGCGCAATCTGCAAGTGTTGCAGTTGAATAGTGTGCTGATGCGCCGTCCGTGCCCATCCGACGCTCCCCGTTCGTTGCAACCCGATGGCTCGAATGTGCCGCTGCTGGTGAAGGCGTTGCAAGCTGATTCCCAACGCTTTGCATGGTGGCTGGCGCACGTCCAGACCATTGTGACCGATCTGGCGGAGATCGCGGTCGCTGAACGCCCTGAAGATCGCGCGTACTATCTCGTGGTCACGTTGCGCAATGGGATGAACATACCGGCGTGGTTGCTGTCCGATGGCACGTTGCGGCTCTTGGCGCTCACCTTGCTGGCCTACTTGCCCAACGATGGGCAAGTGTTTGTGATTGAAGAACCGGAAAATGGCATCCATCCCCGCGCGATTGAGGCTGTGTTCCAGTCGCTGCATTCGGTGTATGATGGGCAGGTGTTGTTAGCGACCCATTCGCCGTTGATGCTGGCGTTGGCCGAGCCACGCGATTTACTAATCTTTACCAGAACCGAACAGGGGGCGACTGCCGTGATCAACGGCGCTGACCATCCAGCGTTGCAGGATTGGCAACGCGATCTGCCGCTCGAGGCCCTGTTTGCCGCCGGTGTGTTAGCGTGAACACGATGGATCTTGTCGTTTTGGTAGCTGATGCAGACGCTGAAGCAGTAATGGAAACCCTCCTACGTGAACGGCATCAGGCGCTAGGTATTCGCTCACTCACCTACCGGATCATCCGCGCTCAGGAACGCGATGCAGGCGTCTACCGGCGCGCGCCAGACTTGTTGCGCCCTTTCGCACGTCAAGCTGGCTATGCCCTAGTGCTATTAGACCGAGAAGGTTCGGGATGTGAGAACACGATGTCTGCCGATGAAATAGAGGAAGATCTCAGCCGTCGCTTGCTGGCGAACGGTTGGCAGGCTCCTCAAGAACAGCCGCGAGCCACTGTTATTGTGCTCGATCCAGAATTAGAAATTTGGGTTTGGTCGCAATCGCGGCACGTACCGCAAGCGATGGGATTGAATGAGCAATATTTGGAGCAGGTGCTGCGCAACTTTCGTCGCTTGCCGAACGGTAAGCCTGAACGACCAAAAGAAGCTATGCTTGCTGCATTGCGCGCCGGTAAAAAACCACATTCGCCCGCTGTATTCAAAGAGTTAGCGCAACGAGTAAGTCTACGAACCAACGAACGCGCTTTCGTCAAGCTGCGCGCTACGCTGCGCGCGTGGTTTCCGTTAGCATGAAGGCATTGGTATGAACGACACCCGCCGCTTCATCGAAGAATCCTTTCCGGTCAAAGAAGTGGGCGAGGCTTCGGCCCGCGA
>JAUQOZ010000138.1:0-9663 GCA_030550625.1 Chloroflexota bacterium
CCACAGCTCATTGGCCATTCCGACCGCAGTAATGACTGAGTCAAGCGAAAAGACAATATCGAGCAAGATGATCTGCACTACCACAGCTTGCATTGTCGTTACTGCCGCTGATCGCTCGGTATGCTCAGCGCCTTCCAGCTTCTCGTGAATCTCGGTGGTAGCTTTGTAGATCAGGAACAGACCGCCACCAAGCATAATCAGGCTGCGCCCGGTGACATGCCACGGCCCTAGCTCGAAGAGCGGCTGGGTAAGACTAGCGATCCAACTGATCGACAAGAGCAGCAACAGGCGTGTGATCAGCGCGAGGCTGAGGCCAATCTGCCGCGCCGGACGCTGCTGCGCTGGGGGTAGCTTGCCGGCCAGAATGCTGATGAAGATGATGTTGTCAATCCCTAACACGATCTCCATCACCGTTAATGTCACCAGCGCCAGCAGATTCTCGACTGAGAAGATGGCTTCCATAACCGTCTGTATCCCTTTCTGTTGCCGGATGCGCCGCGCACAGCGCTAATGGTAGCACTCGCCAGCAAGCCGGTCAATGGGAGAAGAGGAATTGGTATAATGACCATGGTTCGCCTGCAACTGATGGTGTTTCTATGACTTGGCAACTTGCTCACCGCAGTCCTGATCAGCTCACCGTGCGTTTCATCCCATGGCTGACGTGGAGTTTCGCCGCCGTGGTGATCTATGGCGTTGGTACAATTGCGCAGCCATTCCTGACCGGCGCACAGACCATGACCACCGGCGAAGTGGTGGCAATTGCACTGCTTGCCGGTCTGATGCTGTTTACGCTCATCACCGGCGGCCAGCTTGGCATTTGCCGGATCGACTATCGCAGCGGCAAAATCACCGTCACCTCGTATGGCTTGCTGGGCCGCACCCGCCAAGAACGCCCGCTGGCCGATGTCAAAGGGCTTGAGGTGCGCGTGTTGCGCCGCGCCCAGTATCGCTTGCTGGTGGCGTTGCGATCAGGCGAACGCTTGCCGCTGGCGCCGTTTTATCTGGTCAGTTTCAATGACCGCGGCATTCGCCGCATCGCCGAAGCTCTCGGCGTTGAACCAGAATTGATCCAAGAGCAGCGCACGTTCCGCTGAGAGCATCACTGTGCTCCGCTCCGCATCGTGACATTCATCGAACTCTATGATCCCACTACAACTTGTCTTACGCAACTTTATGTGCTACCGCGCCGGCGACGACGGCGCGCCGCTCCGGCTTGACCTTGACGGCCTGCACGTGCTCTGTTTGTCAGGTGAAAATGGGGCCGGCAAATCAACCTTACTCGACGCGATCACGTGGGCCTTGTGGGGGGAAGCGCGCAGCACCGACGATGAGTTGATCGCGCAAGGCGAAACCGAGATGATGGTCGAGCTGGTGTTTGCCCTCGATGGCCGGAAATATAGAGTGATTCGCCAGCGCCAACGCGGGCGCAGCACCGGCAAAGGCACCAGTTCCGGCAAGACATGGCTCGATGTGCAGAGTTTCGACGGCGCGGCTTGGCGACCGATCGGCGAAAACACCATCCGCGAGACGCAGGCTAAAATCAACGACCTGCTGCGCATGTCGTACCGCACCTTCATTAACGCCTCGTTCCTCTTGCAAGGCCGGGCCGATGAGTTTACCAGCACGACGGCGGCGGAACGCAAAGAAGTACTGGCCGAGATTCTCGATCTGGCCGAATATGCTGCGCTCGAACAACGCGCGCGCGAGCGGGTGCGCAGCCTTGAGGCCGAGGCCATGAAGGTGCGCGGCCAGCTTGAGTCGCTCCAACCGATTGCCGCGAAAGTCCCGTTTTGGCAGCAGGCGGTCGCCGACGCCAGCCAGCGGCGCGAGCAGTTGCAAACCAGCCGCGCTGCGCTGGAAGCTGCCTACACCGCTGCCTTCACCCGTCTGCGCGAGCTCGAGGCGCTGGCCCAACGCCACCGCGAGCTGCAAAGCCGGCTCAGCGCGCTGGCCGGCGAGATCCAGCGCCACGAGCGCGATTTGGCCGAACTCAGCCAGCGGATTACGCATGCCGAACAGGTGATCGCCAAACGGCCTGTGATCGAGCAAGGGTTGGCTGAATTGGCCGCCGCCCGCGCCGAACTCGACCGGCTGGAAGGGTTACGCACTCGCTTCGATGAGCTGACGGCACGCAAAAACGAGCTGCGCGAAGCGTGGCGGGCCGAACGCGATCGTTTGAAAGAGGAGTTGAGCCGGGCCGAACAGACTCGCGACCGCCTGCGCGCTGAGGTGGCCCGTTTGGCCGAGCTGCGTGGGCAAGAAGAGGAGTTGCAGCAACGGTTACGCGAACTGGCGCCGTTGCACGCGCAACTGGTGCGCGCGCAGGAGCAGCGTGCAGCTATTGAACAGCAGTTGGCCCAGATTCGTGATCTGGCCACGCGCCAAACCATTCTGCGCAATCAGCTCGAGCAACGCACCACGGCGCTCTACGCCGAGTTGACCCGCTACCAGCACGATCAGCGCCGGTTGGCAGAGCAGCTCGCCAAAGCTGCTCAATGGCAGGCCGAACTCGCCGCCGCCCAAGCCGCTCACGCGGCGGCCCGCGAGCTGGAAGCGCAGCAACAGGCACGCCGCGCCCAAGAACAAGCCACCGTTGACACGCTCAGCGCCGCCCGCGCTGCCGCTGAACAGGCCCGGCACGCGGTCGCCAAACTGCGCGAAAACCAAGCCTTGCTCGCCACCGCCGGCGGCGCCTGCCCGGTCTGCCGCCACCAGCTCGATCCCGCCGAAACTGAGCACGTCATTGCCCATTACCAAACCGAGCTGGCCGAACTGCATACGCGGATAACGCAGGCCGAAGCCGCGGCCCAAGCCGCCGAGCAAACGCTGGCCAACCTCCGCGCCGCCATTGCCGCCGGCGAGCAAGAGCTCGCCAAACTGCGCCAGCAGGCCGCCGCCGCCGAAGCGCTCGAACGCCAATTGGCGCACGTCGCCGCGTGGGAAGCCGAGCAGCACGAACTGGCGCGCCAGATCGCCTCGCTCACCGAGCGGCTCGCTGCTGGTGAGATCGAACCGGCTATCCAAGCCGAACTGGCGGCGCTGGAAGGGCAACTCGCTGAACTGAGCGATGAAGCCGGCCTGCGCCGCGATCTCGCGATGGCGCACGACGAAATCAGCGCACTCGAACGCCACTTGCGCGAGCAGAGCCGGCTCGAAGGCCAGCTTGAGAGTTGCCAGCGCGAGATGGCCCGCTTGCAAACTGCGCCGGACGCCTTGCCCGCTGCCGAGGCAGCCGTGGCCGAATTAGCCCGTCAGCTTGCCGAGAACGACTTCGCCCACGAGATTCAGACCGCTGGCCGGCAAATAGCCGCCGAGATTGAGGCGCTTGGCTACCAACCAGAGTTGCTCGAAGCGGCACGGGCGACGGCGCGGGCGCTGGCCCGCTGGGAACACGAGGAGCGCGAGCTGCTGCTGGCCGAACAACGCTACGCCAGCGATACCAAGCTTCGCGCGCAGGCTCAATCTCTGCGCGATCACGCCGAACGCGAACGGCATACGGTGCAAAGCGAAGCCGATGCGCTGGCTAGCCAAATCACGGCGTTGCCGGCAGTGAAAGCCGAAGCAACCCAATTGGCGCAGCAGCTCAACGACACTGATCGCGCCTTGCAAGCCGCCGAGCGCGATCTGGCCGAAAAGCAGGCCTACCTCCGCCAAGCCGAAGCCGCCGCTGCTGAGTTAGAAGCCTTGCAAGCGCAAGAACAGCACCTGCGCGAACGCACCGCCCTCTTTGCCGAGCTAGTCGAAGCCTTTGGCAAGAAGGGCGTACAGGCGATGTTGATCGAAACGGCCATTCCACAGCTCGAAGACGAAGCCAACCGCCTGCTCACCCGCTTGACCGACGGCCAAATGCACCTGCGCTTCGAGATGCAGCGCGACACCAAGAAAGGCAATACGGTCGAGTCGTTGGAAGTAAAAGTCTCTGATGCGCTCGGTACACGCGATTATAAAGCGTTTAGCGGCGGTGAAGCAATGCGGATCAATTTCGCGATTCGGATTGCCCTATCGCGCCTGCTGGCCCACCGGGCCGGCGCCCGCCTCGAAACGCTCGTGATCGATGAGGGGTTCGGCACCCTCGACGCCGATGGCCGCGAGCGAATGGTTGAAGCGATTACGGCGGTTCAGAATGACTTTGCCCGGATTATCGTCATCACCCACATCGATGATCTCAAAGATCGCTTCCCGGCGGCGCTCGAAATTCGCAAGACGCCGCTCGGCAGCCGGTGGGAGTTGCGGGCGTGATGGAAGGCGGTTGTCAGTGCGCGCCGCGCGGCCGGATGACCCCAACCCCCAACCCCCTCCCCCGCTGGAGGAGGGGGCGATACCCCCGCTTGCCGCTTGTCAGTGCGAGCGGAGCGGTCGGATGGCCCCCACCCCCAACCCCCTCCCCCGCTGGAGGAGGGGGCGATACCCCCGCTTGCCGCTTGTCAGTGCGAGCGGAGCGGTTGGATAGCCCCCACCCCCAACCCCCTCCCCCGCTGGAGGAGGGGGCGATACCCCCGCTTGCCGCTTGTCAGTGCGAGCAGAGCGGTTGGTGCCGGGCCCCGCCGCGCAGTGAAGCAATCTCCCGCGAGCACGAGAGCAGTGCGCTCAGACATCGCTTTCGCTAAAGCGGGAGATTGCTTCGGGCGCTACGCGCCCTCGCAATGACAACTGGGATGCACCCCCGCGCAATGACAATCGGGGTTCGCCCCTCACCCTGACAATGAGACCAATCCGCGCTATCATGGAGTGCGGCAGTATGACTGCCGCACAGCACAAAGACAGCAGCAGTGGAACTGTCGCACTCCGCATAGCCAGAAAGGATCAGCCAATGGACATCATCCCCACTGTGCTCAAGTACATCTTCGTGGCGGCGGTGGCGGTCGAAGGGATTTTGATCGTGCGCGCCATCATCACTCTCGCCAAAGAGAAGGCGCAGGCCGCCGCCGCGCCGGCTGCCAGCGTAGAGGAGTAACGTCGTGGCTTTCCGTATGCTCCATATCTCAGACATCCATACCGGCCCACCCTTTAACCCTGCCGCCGCCGAACGCCTGATTACCGATGCGCACGCGCTCAAGCCCGATCTGGTGGTGATTTCGGGCGATTTTGTCCAGCGGGCCGATTTTGCGGCGCAGTGGCGCGCGGCTCGCACTCTGCGCGAACGCTTGCCCCAACCGCAATTGGTGGTAGCCGGCAATCACGACGTCCCCCTCTTTCTCTTGCACGAGCGCCTGTTTGCCCCGTTGCGCCGCTATCGCCAGCAGATCTCGCCCGACCTCAATCCGGTCTTTACCGCCCCCGGCATTGCCGTTGTTGGCGCATGCACGGCCCACGGCCTGACGGTTGACGGCGGCAAGCTGTATCCTTCCCAGATCACTGCGCTGCGCGAGCGGTTAGCCCGCTTCGGCCCCGATGTCTACAAAATCGTGGTCTGGCACCACCCGCCCGCACTGCCGCCCACCTACCGGCGCAAGCGCGTGACCATCACCAACGCCGCCGAAGCGATCCGGCTGCTTGATGAGTTCGCGGTTGATATGCTGCTCTGCGGCCATCTGCACATCAGTTTCACCGGCAACACCCGCGACATCCTGCCCGATTTACGCCACGGCACCTACATCGTGCAGAGCGGCACCACCACCTCGCGGCGCGGCTACGGCGCCGAGCACGGCGCGAATACGTGCAACTTGATTACGATCGAAGCTAATGGCGCGCGGGTGCAACATCTGCGCCTCGATCAGAATAGCGATGGCTTTCGCCCGGTAGCCGAACATTGGCTGCCGCGGCGGAGTGTGGCGGTCACGTCGCGTTGAAGAGACGCAGCTATGGGTCGCCTTGGTTTGCCACTACGTCGAAACAATGCTGATCGGCAGAGGGGCGGGGCATGGTTGTACCGCTGCTGCTCCCGCCTTGTCGCCGGCTGGTTGGCGCTGCTGCTTTTAGCATCCTGCGGCTCGGTAGCCCGCCCCGACGACTTCGCTCCCACTAAAAAGGTCGATGAGTTCGTTGCTGCATTGGAAGCGCGTAATCCGAGCGCCGTCATTGCCTTGCTCGAACCGGGTGATTGGCGGCGTGAGATTGGGCCGGAGCTGCGCATCTATTTTCGCTATATGGCGGCGCTCCAATTGCGCAATAAGGAGGTCAGCGTTGTCGAAAATGATGGCGGGTTGGCGATCATGCGGCTCAAAGGCGATCTCGTGTACACCCTCAGCGAGAGCAATGTGCAAGGCGAACGACCAATCGACCTCATTATCGAGGTTGTTCATATTCAGGGGACGTGGTATCTGCGCAGCTTTCAATTGCCAACGCCAGAAAACTGACCAAGTATTTCAGAGGCATTGAGACGCACAAGCTATGGCGAGCAAATACCGTAATCCGCTTCTGCGCTGTCGTCATCTTGGCAAAACCATCGCCACGATATTGGCGATAACGCTGTGCCTGCCTGCAATCGCTATCGCGCAAGCGAAACCGAATGATCCACTTTGGCCTGAACAATGGGCGCTACGCCGGATCGGTGCTGAATGCGGTTGGCAGCGCGCACAGCTAAACACAGCCATCACTATTGCGGTGCTTGACAGCGGGGTTGATTTGACCCACCCTGATCTGGTTGACCATCTGCGCCGCGATGGCTTCGACTTCATTGACAATGACGACGATCCGAGCGACGAGCACGGCCATGGCACACACGTCACCGGCATCATCGCCGCCCAATTGAATAATAACGAGGGTATCGCCGGCCTCACGCCCAATATTCAGATTTTACCGGTGCGGGTCATGGATGCCGAAGGCTTCGGCAGCGATCGAGCGATCGCACAGGGGATTGATTTCGCCCTCGCTCGCGGCGCGCGGGTGATTAATCTCAGCCTAGGCGCGACCCTCATCCTCGCCACGCGGGAAAGCTCGCCGCAAGTCAGCCGCGCGATCCGCCGCGCTCTCGACGCCGGTGTAATTGTGGTCGCCGCTGCCGGCAACGATTTTGTGCCGCTGCCAAACGCGCTAGTGGCTGATAACGATGACGTGATTGTGGTGGCCGCCTCAAACCAAAAAGACACCAAAGCCACCTTCACCAACACCGGCCCGTGGATCGATGTTGTTGCTCCCGGTGAACGCATTCTTTCTACAATGCCCACCTACCCGGTCTTTCTCACCAGCGACCGCTTGCTCCCCGAAGAACGCTTCCGGCCCTACTATGACTATATGAGCGGAACGTCGCAAGCCGCGCCCCACGTGGCTGCGCTCGCCGCGATGCTGCTCGCCGTCCATCCCGATTGGGGAGTCGCCGAAGTGACAACAGCAATCAAAACTGGCGCCGCTGACATCTACGAGCGCCATCCTAGCTTTTACCGCCGGCTGCAACTGCTCGGCGCAGGCCGGATTGATATTTGCCAGACCTTTACAGGGCGCCGGCACAGCGAATGGCCGATCGGGTGGATGATTATCGGCAGCGCGCTAGCTGTCAGCGCCATCGGCGGCGGGATCGTCTGGATGGTGCGCCGGCGCGAACGAGTCGACAAGTTGGACAGGCCGCCTTGGATGCCGCGACGATATTAGCGACGCCGGTTTAACGGCAGATGAACAGTGAGCCTGAAGGCATGAACATGGCCAGTATGCGCCCCTTCAAGCTCCTGCGCCAACACCCCTACAACTGGCTCAACCCGCGCGCAATCGCTAGCGCCTCTTGCACAAACTGTTGCGCTTTGGCGCCAGCAGCTAACTCACCGACCCGATAACAGATCAGCCGCTGGCCATTCCCTTCAACATACCACCCGCGATGATGGGCTAACACATTCAGTTTCTGATCGGTGAAAAACTGGCGCACCTGATACTCGTCGTTCCCCCGCAACAGATACGCCTTCGAGAAATCGGGATGGTGCGGGAAATCAATATCGGTCTGGAGAAAGAGCTGCTTGATCTTGTCGCCGATCCCTTCTGGGCGCACATAAAACGCCGGCGCGCGCAGGTATTCCGCCTCGAACAACAGCACCGTTTGGCGATAAAACCGATCCTCAGATCTGTAGTTTTCGGGATCGTGCCGCTCTACCTGACGCACGGCGGTATATTCGCAGATGGTCGCTTGACCGCCATCGACCGCAAACGATACCCCCGGCCACGAAACCGCACCGCGATCGCCAATCCGGCTGAGCGCAAATGGCGCCAGATCCGGCGCCGCTGCCCGATCACGCGGCACAAAACCCATGTGCATCACCGCCTGCCGGATCTCCTGCCGCCGCTTCCGATCGCGCTGCTGCGACCACTGCATCATACCAATGCCGATCACCACCGCCAGCGCCAAGCCGCCTAGCGTCCACAGCAGTTCGTTGCTGTCCATACCCCACCTCTGCTGTGCATTGTGGCTCGACTCTCGGTTCGATTGTAGCGCAGCAGCAGTTCAAGCAACGAATCCGTTTCTTTATTCAGTGTAAAAAATGGTCTATCGTTTACCACTGCACCCCGGCAAACAGATCATCTTCGCACGCATCGCCATCCACCGGCGGGTAGGCGCGCATAAAGGTGTCGGCGCTGCCGAGCAGGCCCAACACCTTGCTGAGCGGGCCACGGGCCAGCGGCCCGCCCGCGCCTTGGCTCACATGGGCCAGCGCCGCTGCCCGCGCCTGCTCGCGCACAGCGGTCGTATCAATGCGGGCATGGGTGGGAAACTCAACCTCAGCCAGCTTGGTCAGATCGATGTCGCGATTACGGCCAAAGGCGCGCGGATCGCGGCCCAAGAGCGGCATGAGCCGCACCAGCAAGCGCAATAACCGGCGCGAGAAGGTGGTGTAGTAGAGTTTCTGCGGCGCATACGGCGGCCCCGCTTCCGGCCACGCCGCCGGATCGCCAGCGGCATGGAAGGCGGCGACCGTCGCTTCGTGGATGGCGATGTGGTCGGGATGGCGGTAGCCGCCGATCGGATCGAAGGTGATTACCACCTGCGGGCGCAAGCGCCGGATATGGCGCACTATCTGCGCCGCCACCTGATCGCGCGGTTGGTTGATCAACGCCGCCGGATGGCGGTTCGCTTCCGTGCCGGGCATGCCCGAATCGCGATAACCCAACAAGGTCACGCTGCTCAACCCCAACGCCTCAGCGGCGCGCAGCAACTCGGCGCGGCGCAACGCCGCCACCGACTCGTAGCCATTAAGCAAGGCGGCATCAACCGTGCCCTCTTCGCCGCCAGTTGCGCAAATTAAATGCACTGCGACCCCCGACCACGCATAGCGGGCCAAGGTGCCTCCCGGCCCAAAGCTCTCGTCGTCGGGGTGGGCAAAAACCGCCAGCAACACTGGGCGCGCGCCGGGCGCCGTGGTGGGGCGGAGAACGATGGTTTCTTCGTTGGGTAGCATAGTGTGGTTTTCTCTCTATGACAAGTCGTTGTTATTGCCTAGGGCGCATACCTACTGTCATTGCGAGGGGGCGCAGCCCCCGCAGCAATCTCCCACTTTGGCGCCCGCCATGCCTCGGTGCATGCATCCCGCACCCCGATTGTCATTGCGCGGGGGCGCAGCCCCCGCAGCAATCTCCCACTTGAGCGAAAGCGATGTCTGAGCGCACTGCTCCCGCCCTCGCGGGGGATTGCTTCGCTGCGCGGCGGGGTCGGGCCCCGCCGCTCCGCTCGCAATGACAGCCGTAGTGTTGGATGAAGTGCGGCAGTTTCACTGCCGCCGTCTTGTGTTTCAGCGATGTGCGGCA
>JAUQOZ010000138.1:9673-10369 GCA_030550625.1 Chloroflexota bacterium
CCTAGGGCGCATACCTACTGTCATTGCGAGGGGGCGCAGCCCCCGCAGCAATCTCCCACTTTGGCGCCCGCCATGCCTCGGTGCATGCATCCCGCACCCCGATTGTCATTGCGCGGGGGCGGGTAGGCCTACAGCGATGCTGTAGGCCGCCCGACCGAAGCAATCTCCCGCTTGAGCGCCCGCTATGCCTCAGCGCACTGCTCCCGCCCTCGCGGGGGATTGCTTCGCTGCGCGGCGGGGTCGGGCCCCGCCGCTCCGCTCGCAATGACAGCCGTAGTGTTGGATGAAGTGCGGCAGTTTCACTGCCGCACTCCAGTGACTTTATGTTATGCGGCAGGATGACTGCCGCACTCCATAGATGGCACACATCGCACCGGTGCGGTCATTGCTTCGGCGCCCGCTATGCCTCAGCGCACTACTCCCGCCCTCCGCTTGTCATTGCGAGGGAGCGGCGGCCTCCAGCCACGCTGGAGCCGCCCGACCGAAGCAATCTCCCACTTTGGCGCCCGCCATGCCTCGGTGCATGCATCCCGCTCCCCG
This sequence comes from Chloroflexota bacterium, assembly GCA_030550625.1. Lineage (GTDB taxonomy): Bacteria > Chloroflexota > Chloroflexia > Chloroflexales > Chloroflexaceae > Chloroflexus. The sequence goes on from JAUQOZ010000138.1 coordinate 10,214, forward strand.
ATTGTCATTGCGCGGGGGCGCAGCCCCCGCAGCAATCTCCCGCTTGAGCGAAAGCGATGTCTGAGCGCACTGCTCCCGCCCTCGCGGGGGATTGCTTCGCTGCGCGGCGGACTTCGCACCTCTAGTCCGGCCCGAAAAGGCCGGGGATCAGCGCCG
>JAUQOZ010000138.1:10379-16411 GCA_030550625.1 Chloroflexota bacterium
CCCACTCCATAGATGGCACGCATCGCACCGATGCGGTCATTGCTTCGGCGCCCGCTATGCCTCAGCGCACTACTCCCGCCCTCCGCTTGTCATTGCGAGGGAGAGGCGGCCTCCAGCCACGCTGGAGCCGCCCGACCGAAGCAATCTCCCGCTTCGGCGCACGTCGTGCCTCGGTGCATCCCGCTCCCCTACTGTCATTGCGCGGGGGCGGGTAGGCCTACAGCGATGCTGTAGGCCGCCCGACCGAAGCAATCTCCCGCTTGAGCGAAAGCGATGTCTGAGCGCACTGCTCCCGCCCTCGCGGGGGATTGCTTCGCTGCGCGGCGGACTTCGCACCTCTAGTCCGGCCCGAAAAGGCCGGGGATCAGCGCCGGTGCTGCCCCTCGTTGCCCCCACCCCCAACCTCTCCCCCGCTGGGGGAGGGGAGGTTAGCGCGCAATGACACGCAAAGAGCGGGGGTATAGCCCCCACCCCTAACCCCTCCCCCGCTGGGGGAGGGGAGGTTACAGCCACAAAGCGTCCCACGCGCCATAAACCATGTTGTGCCTTTTGCGTCTTGTTATGGCTATGCCCTCCCATCCTGCGGCTCCGCCTCTCGCAACGCAAGGTGGGGGAGGGGCCATCCAACCGCTCCGCGCGCAATGACAAGCGAATAGCGGCTGCCCGGCGGCCTGAGCGACTCCTGCCGCAATTGTGCCGCCCTCTATGGTATCATACCGCACAGAAGCATTCGTGTCGCCGGTCGCGCGCTGGAAGGGCGACCGGCTCGCTGTACAGGTTAGGAAGTATGCTCGCAGATTTGCCAATTGCCGTGATCGGCGCCGGCGCGATGGGTGAAGCCATTATCGGCGGTTTATTGCGCAACGAGTTGGTCGCCGCCGATCAGATTCTCGCCAGCCACCCTCGCGAAGAGCGGCGGCGCGACCTTGCGCATCGCTATCACATTCGCACTACCCACGACAATCTCGAAGCGGCCAAGTGGGGCCGGGTGGTGATCTTTGCCGTCAAACCGCAGCAGTTGCGGCGGGTGTTGCCGCCGTTGCGCGGCGCGATCCGCGATGAAGATTTGGTGATTTCGGTGATCGCCGGCGCAACGATTGCCTCCTTCGTCGAGGCGCTCGACCATCCAGCGGTGGTGCGCAGTATGCCGAATACGCCGGCCCAGATTGGCTGCGGGATGACCGTGTGGACGGCAGCGACCGCTGTGACCGAACGCCAGCGCGGGTGGGCGGCGACGGTGCTCGGTGCGTTGGGGCGCGAGCTGTACGTTGATAACGAGACCTATCTCGATATGGCGACGGCAATCAACGGCACCGGCCCGGCGTATGTCTTTTTGATGATGGAAGCCATGATTGACGCCGGCGTCCATCTCGGTTTGTCGCGTCGCATCGCCGAAGAGCTGGTGCAACAGACAATGCTCGGCTCGGTGCAGTATGCCATGCAGAGTGGTCTGCATCCGGCCCAATTGCGCAATGCGGTGACGTCTCCCGGCGGCACCAGCGCCGCGGCGCTGAGCGAACTCGAACGCGGCGGGTTGCGCACCGTGCTGGCCGATGCAATCTGGGCCGCGTATCGCCGTTCGGTGGAACTGGGAAGGCAGGGGTAGATGGCGATCAGTTATGCGCGCGCGCGGTTGACCACCGAAGACGACCGCCGTTATCAAGCTCACGTCGAGAAGTTTAAGCTGCAACGCAAGAACCAGAAGGCCATCCGCCCGCCGCGCCAGCGCGATATCTTTGGCGGACAGGCCGAAGCAGCGCTGCGCGATTGGCTGGCGGGCCAGTTGCCGCTCGACGAGCGGCGCATTCTCGAATACGAAGAGCGCCGCCACCGCACGGCGCAGATTAAGTATCGCGAACTCGACGCGCTGGCGATTATCGATGGCGTGGCGTGGGTGTTTGAGATTAAAGCCAGCCGCACCGCCAGCGCCATTCGCCGCGCCGTCGCCCAACTCAACGAGACGCGCCAGATTCTGCACCTGCTCTTCCACCGCGTCGGGGTGACGATTCTGCTGGTGGATACCGGCATCCCTGCCGATAGCGCCGCCGCCGATGCGCTGATGGCCAGCGATCGCCCGCCGCCGCGCCGGCCCGAACCGCTTGACGAAGTGTTGGCGGCGTTGCCGCAGGTGCAGCGGATTGAAGATTTGGCGGCGCGTTCAGCAAGTGACGATCAGGTGAACCTGATGCTGTTTAGCGTTGATGACATCATTGCGCTGGTCGGGGCCGAGAATTTGGCCCTCAATTGGGAAGAGGACGATCTTTACGACGAGGCGGATGATGAACCGCCGCCGGAAGCGACTCTATTTGCCAGCAGCGGTGACGATGATGAAGACGATGACAACCCGCTCGCTGCTGCGTTGCGCAAGGCTGGGTTGAAGTAATGGCGACGCTGTAGAACCGGACGGCTGTCCGGCTCCGCAAAGGGCGCAGAGGATGTGGGGATGTTGCCCCCACCCCAGCCCTCCCCCTCCGGGGGAGGGAGTCGGCCTCCTCAGGTGTTGAACCAATCCATACCGAACCTATGAACCAACTCCGCACCACTGCCGCCATCACCTTAGCCCGCGCCGCCGGCGCCCTCTCGCGCCGCCTGCGGCTCGGCGGCGGCACCACCCTGCCCGGTCAAGTCGCCCGTTCGCTTGACCCGGCCATCTTGACCACGATCTGCGCCGCGTTGCCCGCCGGCGTCATCCTCGTCGCCGGCACGAATGGCAAGACCACCACCAGCCGCATGCTCGCGGCCATTCTTGCGCAGGCCGGCGAACCGCTCTTGCATAATCGCGCCGGCGCCAACCTGCTCCCCGGCTTAACCACCGTCGCAATTGCCGGCGCTGATTGGCGTGGCCGCCCGCGCGCGCGTCGCGCTTTGTTCGAGACCGATGAGGCGGCCTTGCCGCAAGCGATTGCCGAGACCCGTCCCCGCCTCGTCGTGTTGCTCAATCTGTTCCGCGACCAGCTCGATCGCTACGGCGAGATCGATACCATTGCCGGGCACTGGCGCAAAGCCTTGCAAGCGTTGCCGGACACGAGCACTGTGGTCTTCAATGCTGACGATCCGGCGATGGCTGCGATTGCCCGCAACCTGACCGCCCGCACCATTGCGTTTGGGTTGGAAGATAGTCGCCACGCCGCTGCCGCCGCCACCCACATCGCCGATTCGCAGTTTTGCCACGCCTGCGGCCATCGCTACGCATACCGCCATCTCTTCTATGCCCACATTGGTCACTACGCCTGCCCGCAGTGCGGCCAGCGCCGGCCCGATCCGCAGGTGGCGCTAACGGTATTGGAACCGCAGGAGTTGGACGGCAGCGAACTGCAAATTGACCACCCTGCCGGCACGTTGAGCGTGCAGCTCCCGCTGCCCGGTCTTTACAACGCGCAGAATGCGCTAGCCGCCACCGCCGCTGCCTTGGCGCTCGGCGTTGCGCCGGCCACGATCAGCGCCGCCCTCGCCACCTTCCGGGCCGCCTTTGGCCGCATCGAGCGGATCAACGCCGGCCCCGGCGGCCCGCCGATGCTGATTGCGCTGATTAAAAATCCGGTGGGAGCGTCAGAGACGGTGCGCATGCTGACAACAGCGACAACAAAACCGTTACACGTGCTGATCGCGATTAACGACCGCTTTGCCGATGGCACCGATGTGTCGTGGCTATGGGATGCCGATTTCGAGCCGTTGGCCGGGAAGGTGGCCCGCGTCACAGTCAGCGGCACCCGCGCCGCCGATATGGCACTGCGGCTCGACTATGCTGGCGTCGCCGCCGAGACTATGACTGTGATCGACGATCTGCCGGCGGCGCTCGATGCCGCGTTGGCGGCGTTGCCCGCTGGCGAAACCCTCGCCATTCTACCGACCTACACCGCGATGCTCGACCTGCGCGCCGAAATTGCCCGCCGCGGGTGGGCCAAACCGTTCTGGGAATCCTGAAGGCGCAAAGCAAGCAAAGGCGCAGTAGAGCCGGACGGCTGTCCGGCTCCGCAGAGGGCGCTAAGGTTTTTTGGAACGTGGCATAAGCAGGCTAGCAGCTATCACAACAACCTTTTCACATCCTTTGCGCCTTCGCGTCTGTGCGTGTCACCCTCTGCGTTCGTCTACGCCTTCGCACATTGACGTTACTCGCCCTCGCGCCACTCGCTAATGTTCCACGTAAACGGCGCCGTCGGGTTCAGCCGCCAGCCTGCCAACCCCTGCCGGGCCACCAGCGCATCAACCCGTTGGAAAAGCGGCAACACCGGCAACTCTTGGGTAAACAGTTGCTGTTGCCGGAGGTAGGCACTCTTCTGCTCTTCGGGGTCGAGCGAGGTCGTCGCTGTATTGATCGCCTCATTCGCCTCGAAGAAACACCAGCCAGCAAAATTATTCCCCGTCCAATTGTTTGCCTCACTCGGCACACCCGCGCAACTCCATAACTCCCAGCCACGCGGGTGCGGCCCGGCGATCCAGCCAAACAAGGCCAATTGGAAGGTGCGCTGATAGAGCGGGCCATCAGTGCTGTACAACTCACTCGACGACAATTGCGCCACCTCAACCTGCACACCCACCTGCTCTAGATCAGATGCAATTCGTCGCGCGACCGCTTCACGCAACGGTGAATTGGCGCTGGTCACTAACGACAACAGGATCGGCAAGCCATCGTGCTCGCGCCAGCCATCGCCATCGGTATCGAGCAGGTTCGCTTCATCGAGCAAGCGGCGCGCCTCGTCGGGGTTATACGGGTAACGGGTAATCTGATCGAGCGGCGGGTAACCGAGCTGGCCCGGCAACACCCAACTCTCTAACACATTACTCTTGCCCCCCAACACCTGCTCGACAATCTGCGGACGGTTAATCGCGTACGCAATCGCTCGTCGCACACGAATATCCTGCAACAGCGGCACATCAAGATTAAAATCGAGATGCTCCCAGATCGTATTCGGCGAGGTGCTAAGCTGAATCTCTTCCTGCGCAGCACTCTGCACAAGCTGCGAGAGCAATTCAGGCACCGGCTGTTCGATAAAGGCCAGATCAATCCCGCCGCCGCGCACTAATTCAACCAATTGCTGCGGATCTTTGCGAAACGCGACAATAATCCGCTCAAACGGCGCCGCTGGCCCGGCGTAATGCGGATTGCGCACCAACTCGAGCGAACCGCCGTCGAAGGCGCTGACCATATACGGCCCATAGCTGACCGGCTTGCGGATAAATTCACTCTGCATCACCCGCTGCGGATCCATCTCGGCCAGCACATGGCGCGGCAACGGCGTCCAAAAACTGGTCAGATACGCCGGATCGGTCACATCAGGCCGGAGCACGACCCGCGTGGTATGCTCATCGATCTGCTCGTAGCGTTCGATCATCGCCAACCGGCTGTTCGCCGCTTGACCAAGATCGATCTGCTGGGCAAGTTCGTAGGCAAACACCGAGTCGGCTGCCGTGACCGGCGTGCCGTCAGACCAGCGCAATGCAGGATTCCAGTGGAACGTGACGCTCACCTGCGTCACCTCATCGGTTGTCTCCGTCGGCGTTTCACTGATTTGCCCCAACGCATCGCGGAAGACGGTGACCGTCGCCGTCACCACATCGCCGTTGGCAAAATCAGGCACCCGCGTTAGCACACCGGTCGTTTGCAAGGTGAAATCAACCGGCAACAGCGGCGCGGGAAAGAGTAATTCAGTTAATGCACCGGTGATGCGCTCGTCAGTCGGGGTGCTGTGGTAGGGGAGCAGATCGGGCGGCTCATTCACCAACCCGATGCGCAAGACCTGTTCGCGCACCGTGGTAGGGGTCGTTTCGACAAGAGACATCACTGCTGGGGCAGTTGGCGTGGGTTCGTCAACCCGCACTTCACAGCCAGCAACAAGCACAAACGCAAACAGGGCCGTTAGCAAGAATATGAAACGCTTCATGGCGAGTACTTTATAGTTGATTGATAAGCCAGTAACGTGTAGTAACGGGCAATGCCCCAGCGGGTTCCTCCCCCTCCCCGATTGTCATTGCGAGGGAGCGGCGGCCCCCAGCCACACTGGGGCCGCCCGACCGAAGCAATCTCCCGCTTC
>JAUQOZ010000004.1 GCA_030550625.1 Chloroflexota bacterium
CGTTTACGCTGGATGAATTGTTCCCGTATCTTAGCCGTTCAGTTGTGGCCGCGCTCGATCGCACCGATTTCGACGCGCTATTCGCCGCCTATGAACGTTATTGCCGCGCGCCGCTTGGCGACAATGCCACCAAAGATTTTATCTTGCGGCATGTCTTTCAGCTTGATCCAGCCCACATCACCCAACCTGCTGATCTGTTGCGGGTCTTGTTGCGCCGGCACTATCGCGGCCAGCGCCTGCCAGCCATCCTCGACGAACGCTTCATCTGGCAGATGCGCCAATCGGGCCTGTTCACCGGTTGGCCGCTCGAAACGATCGTGCCCGATCGGGAAGCCTTCTTTGCCTTCTTGCAAGAACGGTGGCCGCTCTTCCTCGATACGCTGGCTAGTCCAGCGGGGAAGGCCATTCATGAACGAACGAATGACTATCCGTTGGCGTATGCCGGCCCAACTGACGTGCCTTTTGCCGATCACGATGTGCGGGTATACATTGATAACCTTTTTCTTGAGGGGATGTTACAGCCGATTACGCATCCCCAAGCCGGGCAACTAGCTGGTATGTGGGTGCGATGCGGTCTCAATCTGGACAGTGACGTCGAGCGCGAACAGCGTCTAGCCAGACTTATCGCACTCATCGAGCAGAGCGAGCCGGCAGCCGAATGGGCCTATTCCCAGTGGTTGCGGTTTGCGTACCAATGGGCGAACCTGAATGTCGCGCGGTATGAGGAATGGATGCAGCGTGCGGCGGCGGTTGCTTATCAGCAGCGGATCCGCCGGTTGACCGAATTGGTTGATCAACGTTTTGCCGAATGGATGCAGCGCTCGTATGCAACGCTAGCGACATTGCCGGCTGTGCAACCGGTGATGATCCATCACCTGCCGCGGTTGTTTCACTATCAGTTGCAGCCGTCGCCGGACGCCAAGATCGCCTTCTTGCTCATTGATGGCTTAGCAATCGATCAGTGGCTCATTGTACGTGATGTGCTCCGCGCGCATAACCCGCAATGGCGCTTTCGCGAGCAAGCGGTCTTCACGTGGGCGCCGACGATTACGCCGATTGCGCGCCAAGCCGCCTTTGCTGGTCATCCACCGTTCTATTTTGCCCACGCGATTGATTCGACCGATCACGAAGAGCGGCTCTGGCGGCAGTTCTGGCAAGCGTGCGGTTTGCCCAATAGCGCCATCGGCTACCGGCGCGGCTTAGGCGATGATGATGGCGCTGACGTAACCGCGCTGATCGAGCAGCCCCATTTGCGAGTTATCGGTTTGGTCATTGACAAGATAGACCGGATTATGCATGGTATGGAATTGGGTATGGCTGGCATGCACCAGCAGGTGCGGCTATGGGCTGCTCAAGGCTACCTCCAGCGCCTGATCGAGCAGTTGCACAAGCATCATTTCGACATCTATCTAGCGTCCGACCATGGCAACATCGAAGCGCGCGGGATCGGGCGTCCCGTAGAAAGGGCGCTCGCCAATACGCGGGGCGAGCGCGTGTGTATTTTTCATGACGAACGGCTGCGCGCACGGGTCAAGCAACAATTTCCTGATGCCAATGAGTGGACGCCAAGCGGTTTACCGGCGGCGGTTCTACCGCTCACTGCGCCCGATCGGGCGGCGTTTGCGCCGGAAGGCAGCGTTGTGGTCAGTCATGGCGGGTTGTGTCTGGAAGAGGTGATTGTTCCTTTTGTGACGATTGAGAGAATGAGCACATGAACGCATCGGCAAAAGCGCGCCACACCCAGATCGGAATTGACCGGCTCGTGCATCTGCGCTGGCTTGAACGGACGGCCTACTTGCAGCTTGCCGGCAACGATGCGGTGACCATTAAGCATCTCTTGCGCCAAGAATTGCAAGATTCTTTTCGTTCCACGCAGATTGCTGTGCGGGGATCGCTCGACAAAACCTTAACCATCTTGCTGCGCATCTGGGTGCATCCCCCCCGTGGATTAGAGGCATTCCAACAGGATGGACTACGCTTATTAGCCGCTTTGCCGCGTGAACACCATCTGCCCATCCATTGGGGTATGACGATGGCCGTTTATCCCTTTTGGAATGCGGCAGCAACCCATGTTGGGCGTTTGCTGCGCCTGCAAACGACAATCACTGCGCAGCAAGTGCAGCGCCGTCTCGCGGAGCAATACGGTGATCGCGAGACGGTGGCGCGGCGGGTTCGCTACGTGGTGCGTAGCTTTGTCGATTGGGGGGTCTTGTGCGAAACCGCCGAGCGCGGTGTGTATAGTGCGGCGCCGAGCCGGCCGGTTCCTCAGCTTGAAGTAGTAGCGTGGGTGGTGGAAGGACTGCTTCACGCACAGCCAAACGGTGCTGTCGAAATCACAGGGGCGCTCACTGCCCCAAGCTTATTTCCTTTTCAACTGCCGCTGGTGACGGCTGAGCGGTTGGCGGCAATCTCAAACCGGCTCGAAGTATTGCCACATGGTCTTGATCAAGCAATGATCTTGCTCCGTTCTCCGTCTTGATGCTGACCACACTTTCCCCAATCGTCGTACAATACAGATAGCTATTGTCGGGTTCTGCCTTGGACGAGGAGAGATAGGCAGCGATGAACAACGTATTGGCGATTGCGCTGGGGGCGGCGATTGGCGC
>JAUQOZ010000035.1 GCA_030550625.1 Chloroflexota bacterium
ATGGAGCGTGCGCAAATGCTCCACCGTCGCGTCGGGCTGGAGCCAACGGAAACGAATTAGGGGCACGAGTACGAGCGCGAATATCCCAAAGGCGAGCCAGAGACGTTGGGGTGGGCGGCTGAGATGGTAACGGATATCGCTGAGGAAGAGGAGCGTACCGCTGACCAACATCACCCCTTGCCCGTTAGCGTAGCTATAGAATGTCGCGGCGCCAAACAAGATTGCAGCCGCGATCCAGCGATCATCATAGTAACGATAGGCCATATACGCCGCCAGAAACCCGGCATAGCACGCCACCATCAAGACCGTCTCGAACGCGGTGCGCGAATGGATAAACCACGCTGGCATTGCGCAGAGCACGAGAATGCCGAGCCACCAGCGCCGGTCGTGGTAGCCGAAGCGGAGCAGCGCCGCGATGCCGAGCGGAGCGAGCAGGCTGGCAACGACGGATGTAGCCCGTGTCTGCCACACTGATTGATCAAAACCGAACAGCACGATGCTGAGCGCGTGTAGGTATACGCTCAAACTGAGGCTCCATTTTTCGGCATTTTGAAAGTAGGGCGGGAGCCAAACACCTTTGTTGTCGCGAAAGCCGTTGGCGACCAGATCGCGGGCCAACACCCCATGGATCGCTTCATCGCAAAAGAAGTAGATCGGAAACGCCGTCAGGTGGTCAAGGCGGGTGTAGAGGTACAGCGCAAGGCTAGCAAGCAGCAGGAGCAGCTCGCCGTGTGTGATATGGCTGAGCCAGCCTGATCGGCTGATGGGTTGAGCGAACCACGACATTGTAGGGGTAGCTGTCGCGTTTGCGAGACTCATATCACCATAGGTTTGGTGCGATGGTTGTGATGCCACGGGGATGTTTAATCACATAGCGAGGGTGCAACCATATTGCTTACAGCCCGGAATCATCTATAACTATGCAGTAGTACAGCAAAGACCAATATTATTGGTGATGTCATTGGCTTGGCTAAACAAGGATTGCTCACATGCAACTCTATTATACCGCCGCTATCCATGAACGCTATCAATTTGAGAGTTTAGTCTGGTTGAGCGTCACTGCGCCGGGTTTGGCGCGCATTGCGCAACCCGGCCAATATGCCCTCGTGCGCCCATCGCGCAGCCTCGATCCACTGTTGTGGCCGGTAGTCTTTCTTGCTGGCGCCGATGCAGCGAAGGGAGAGGTTGAGTTGATCATCGACCCGCGTGACCCGGCGCTAGCGTGGCTGCTAGACCTGCCAGCGGGCGTTAACCTCGATCTCTGCGCACCGCTAGGGACGCCGTTTGCGCCGGCGCCGGCGACGCACACCCTCTTGTTGGCGGGAGTGGGTACGACGTTGCCGGCGCTGCTCTTCGTCGCCCGTCGCTATGCTGGCCGGCTGAGCATAGCGCTGCTGTTAGCCGGCGACAAGGGGTACCTCCCGCCGCCATTTCTCTTGCCGGAAACGGTTGAGGTACAGACAAGCGCCGCCGGTGAGGGGGGATTGTTTGAACTGCTGGCTGCGCATTCGCCCAGCAGCCCTATCCGTTGGGCTGATCAGGTGTTGTTTGCGCTGCCGCCGAGCTTGCTGGGTCAAGCAGCCGCTGCGATGCGGTCGGCGCGCTTGCGCTGGGATCGTGGTCTAGCGCAGGTGGTAGTGGCAGGGCCGTTGCCATGCGGGTTAGGTATCTGCAGGGCCTGCCAAATCGAGACACGTAACGGCTGGCAGCGGCGGTGTGTCGAGGGGCCGGTGTTTGATTTGCGCGATCTACGGTAAATCGCCCTCGATCCGGCGGAAGGTATTCATAAACCAACGCTGCACATCACGGAAGCGATCTTCAGCGCCGAATAAGGTCTGGCCAGCGAAATCAGGGTTAGCGAAGGCCCGTCCTTGCAGATTGGCGGTGCTGACGATGATATACATCGGTTGGTAGAGGGTAATCGCCGGTGAAAGTTCTAGCCATCGTTTTTGAAACGCATGGTATAACTCGGCGCGAGCCACTAACTCTGGTTCAGCCCGCGCCTGCTCGAGCAGCAGGTCGATCCGGCTATCGTTCAGACCGGCGTAATTGAGCCCGCCAGCGGCCTGACTGGAATGCCACAAGCTATACGGATCGGGATCAGGGCCGATCCGGGTCCACGTATGGATCGCGGTCATAAAATCGCCGCGCCGCAGGCGATCGGTCAGTGTCATGCTATCTACCGATTCAACCGTCACCTCAACCCCGATCACGCGCCACTGTTCAGCGACGGCTTGCGCCACTGCCAGCCGGCGTTCATCCTGATCAACCAGCAATGTAAAGCTCAGCCGTTGTGACCCGCGCTGGCGGATGCCATCACTGCCCGGTTCAAAATCAATTTCGGCCAACCGGTCGGCTGCCGCCGCCGGATCGGCAGGCACCCGGCGAATGGTTGGATCATCGGCCCACGTGCCGGGCAAGAGAGGTGTATCGATGGGTTGCGCCAACCCATTGATCGCCGTTTCGATCAACGCATCGCGGTTGAGACCGAGCGCCAGCGCGCGGCGAAGGGGTATTTCTTGAAACAGCGGCAAGCGGAGGTTAAAGGTCAGAACGGTATACTCATCAACCGGTAAGACGATCCGCTGTTCGTTGCCGGGCAGATCAACCGCGCGCAGGTTGGCGCCCCAGCGTTCCGCGAATCCCATGACCTCACCGCGCGAAAGGGCCGCAATCGCCGCTTCGGGGGTAGCGATGAAACGCAACTCGATCTGATCGAGAAATGGCCGGCCATTGTAATAGGTGGGGTTAGCTGTTAGCAGCGCCGATTCGGGTCGCAATTCGGCCAACCGGAACGGCCCGCTGCCGATCAATTGGCGGGCGAACTCGCTGGCAGGCCATGCGGTCGGTGGAATGGAGCGCAGCAGATGGGCCGGGAGTATCGGCACGCGGGCTAAGGCCGGGAAGGGAGCGAATGGCCCTGACAGAATAAATCGGACGGTGCGATTATCGACTCGTTCGATTAGAGTGGTGCGCCAGAAGCTCGCGACTGCCGGCTCGCCGGCCTGCTCGAGCTCTTGGAGGGTGCGCAGGGTAAAGACAACGTCATCGGCAGTCAGCGGCGTGCCGTCGTGCCAGCGCAATCCCGGTCGCAATGTAAAGGTATAGATTTCACCGGTGGCGTCAACCGTATACCCTTCGGCCAAAGCCGGCTCGATCAAGCCATCAACCCCAATGCGAGTCAGCCCCTCGAAGAGTAAACTGATCAGCGCCCGCCCAGCCGGATCGGCAACGGGATCATTCAGTAATGGGATCGGCATCACTGGCGTTCCGACCACCGCCTCGCGATAGAAGCCGCCGGTGGCCGGATTATCGGTGGAAGCGCTCAGCGCTGCCAAGCGGCCAAACAAGCCGACAATCACCCCGATCCCGGCGAGCGCAATCGCAATCTGCCAACGAATCCGGCGCGCCATAGCTTAATTGAAAATGGGGAGACTGGTGATCAGCGCGAGCAGTAAAAAGCTTACCCCTAGCGCAATCGTGGCTTGATAGAGCGTTTTCTCGATCCCGCGCCGGGTGCGATACATCGAGCTGGTGTCGCGGTTGAGACCGCCGCCGCGCGATTGCAAAATCACCAGCACGCTCATAACGGCGCTAATCACCAAAATCGCAATGTAGAGAGCGGTTTCCATAGACGCCTTGCTCCTCATATTAATGTTTGTCGCTGCATGATGCAGGCACATCAGTATACCACAGACTATCAACCGGCGTGTGCCGCTCGAGATGGCATGGCTCACCGTGTACCCTATCCGCCATAGGGGGCATGCCCGCTGTGTGCGATCCACGCGCCTAGCTCTTGAAGCGTTCCAGCGCCGGTTAGTTGGTTGCGCAATTGTTGCTGAAAGGCTACAGCTTCATATCTGCACAAGCTTGCATTCTATGCTATGATCACACTCGTGCAAGCCGTCACAGCTATCATCCCCGGTTGTGGCCTTGAATAAAGAGGGAGGATCGCATGCAGTTCCCCGCATACATTCGGCACCATCGGCTTCGCGAGTGGATTCAAGAAATTGTCGACCTCTGCGAGCCGGCACAGGTTCACTTCTGTGATGGTACGCAGGCCGAGTACGATATGCTCTGCAACAAGATGGTCGAAACGGGAACGTTCATCCGCCTCAATCCCAAACTCCGCCCCAACAGCTTTCTCGCCCGCTCGGATCCCTCTGATGTTGCTCGCGTCGAAGACCGCACGTTTATCTGTAGTGTTTCGAAAGACGATGCCGGCCCCACCAATAACTGGATGGCGCCGAAAGAGATGAAGGAAATCCTGCTCAAGCTGTTCAAAGGCAGCATGCGGGGGCGGGTGCTGTATGTTATTCCTTTTAGCATGGGGCCTATCGGGTCGCCAATCGCGCATATTGGGGTGCAATTGACCGACTCACCGTATGTCGTGGTTAATATGCACATTATGACGCGAGTCTCGACCAAGATCTACGACATATTAGGCGAGGACGGCGAGTATATTCCCTGTCTACACAGCGTAGGCGCGCCGCTCGAGATGGGGCAACCCGATGTGCCGTGGCCCTGCAACCCGACCAAGTATATTGTCCATTTCCCCGAAGAGCGTTCAATCTGGAGCTTTGGATCGGGTTATGGCGGCAATGCCCTGCTTGGCAAAAAGTGTTTTGCCTTGCGCATCGCGTCGGTGATGGCCCGCCAAGAGGGTTGGCTGGCCGAGCACATGCTCATCCTAGGCGTGAAAGAGCCGAGCGGGCGCAAGACGTATGTGGCAGCCGCCTTCCCGTCAGCTTGCGGCAAAACCAATTTTGCGATGCTTATCCCGCCGGAGCAGTTTAAGCGGGAAGGGTGGGAAGTTACCACCGTTGGCGATGATATTGCGTGGATCAAACCCGGCCCTGACGGTAAACTCTATGCGATCAACCCCGAAGCTGGCTATTTCGGCGTTGCTCCGGGCACTTCGTACAAAACGAACCCCAATGCGATGGAGAGCTGCCGGGCGAATAGCATCTTCACTAACGTTGCCCTGACCGACGACGGCGATGTCTGGTGGGAGGGCATGACTGATGAACCGCCGGCCCATCTGATCGATTGGCAAGGCCGCGATTGGACTCCCGGCTGTGGACGGTTGGCTGCACATCCCAATGCGCGTTTCACCGCGCCGGCAAACCAAAACCCGGCGATTGACCCCGAATGGGAAAACCCGAACGGCGTGCCGATCGAGGCCTTTATCTTTGGCGGGCGCCGTAGCCGTACAGTGCCGTTGGTCTATCAAGCTTTCAACTGGACCTACGGTGTCTATTTAGCCGCAACGATGGGATCAGAGACGACAGCAGCAGCAATGGGCCAGCAAGGTGTCGTGCGCCGCGATCCATTTGCGATGCTGCCGTTTGCCGGCTACCACATGGGTGATTACTTCAATCACTGGCTCAGCTTTGGCCGCCGGCTCAAGAATCCGCCGCGCATCTTTAGCGTCAACTGGTTCCGCAAGAATGAACAGGGCAAGTTCATCTGGCCGGGGTTCGGTGAGAATCTGCGCGTGTTGAAGTGGATTGTCGAACGGGCGCATGGACAAGCGGTGAGTGTGGAAACTCCGATCGGGTGGGTGCCGCGGTACGAAGATCTCGATTGGCGTGGGCTTGATTTCAGCCCTGAGCAGTTTGAGCAGGTGATGGAGTGTGATGTAAGCGAGTGGCAGCAAGAAATTTTGCTCCATGAGGAGCTCTTCATCAAGCTGTACGATCGCTTGCCGAAAGAGTTATTGTCGGTGCGTGATCTTATTCTCTCGAGCCTCTGGCGCATGCCGGAGAAATGGGGCGCGACGCACGAATAACGTGATTGAGGCGCAAGAGGAACATCTGTTGGCGTACTGGCGCAAGCCGGTACGCCGCTTGTTTTGACAAAGCGTGTGATTCCGTGTACTATTTAGGCTATAAAGTTGCCAATTCCCATATCGATAGTTCAAGCATCTCCGCAGTGCTGTTCACAATGGCGGTTGCCGCAATGCTCCGCTATGCTTCATTTTTGTGTTTCGTATCCTCATTTCCAGCAGGGAAGGAAGGTTGACGTGCAAGCACTATTGCGCCTTTCACGCATCATCGACACCTTCACCGAATGGGTTGGGCGCTTGGCCTACTTCTTGGTGCCGGTTGTGGTTGGGGTCGGCGTTTGGAATGTCGCGAATCGGTATGTTGGGCGTGCCATTGGGGTGACATTAGGGTCAAACTTTTACATCGAGGCCCAATGGTATATTTTCTCGATGATTTTTCTCCTTGGTTCAGCGTATGCTCTCAAGCATAATGAACACGTGCGCGTCGATGTGTTCTACAGCAATTACCCTCCCAAGCGTAAAGCGTTGGTCAATTTGCTGGGCACACTGTTTTTTCTCTTGCCCTTCTGCGGCCTCTTGATCTACTTCGGCTGGCCGTATGTGGAACAGTCGTGGCGCATTCGTGAAAATTCGCCTGATCCCGGCGGTTTGCCGCGCTATATTATCAAAACGTTTATTCTCGTCAGTCCGATCCTGCTGATCATTCAGGGTATTTCTGAAGCGATCAAGTACTTTGCCGCCTTCCGCGGCGTTCTCGATCCATCCCAAGTTGTCGTCGAAGAAAAAGAGACCAAGCTGTAATCTCTGGAGGCTCCATGTACGAGTGGCTCGGACCCGCGATGTTTCTCGGGGCGCTGGTCATCCTTGGTATCGGTTACCCCGTCGCCTTTTCCCTTGGTGCAACCGCGATTGTCTTCGGTATTATCGGTGTCTCGCTCGGCATCTTTGATCCGATTATCATCCGCGCGATGCCATCACGTATCTTCAACGTGATGTCAAATTACACCCTCCTTGCCATTCCATACTTCATTTTCCTTGGCTCTATGCTCGAGAAGTCCGGTCTTGCCGAAGACTTACTCGATACAATGGGCGTGCTCTTCGGGCCGATCCGGGGCGGGTTGGCGATCGCGGTGGTGGTCGTCGGCGCGCTGTTGGCGGCAACGACGGGTGTGGTTGCGGCAACGGTGGTGGCGATGGGTTTGATTTCGCTGCCGATCATGCTGCGCTACGGCTACAACAAAGAGCTAGCTTGCGGCGTGATCTGCGCCGCCGGTACTCTCGGCCAGATTATCCCGCCGTCAGTGGTGTTGGTGGTGCTCGGCGACCAGATCGGCGTTTCGGTGGGCCGGCTCTTCCTTGGCTCGTTGATTCCCGGCCTGTTGCTCGCGGCGGCGCTGGCGTTCTATTGCTGGGTTGTGGCTCTGTTCAAGCCGGAAATGGCCCCGGCACTACCGTTATCGGCCCGTTCGATGAGCGGCCCCGCGCTGGCGAAACGGGTGATGCAGGTCATGATTCCGCCGCTCTTGCTGATTGTTGCCGTGTTGGGTTCGATCTTCTTTGGGATTGCCACCGCAACCGAGGCCGGCGCGGTGGGTGCGCTTGGCGCGACGCTGCTGGCGCTGGCTAATCGCCGGCTGACGTGGAAGAATTTCATTGCGGTGTGCGATGCGACGATGCGCGCCACGACAATGGTGCTCTTTATTCTGATCGGTTCGACTGCCTTTGCGTTGGTCTTCCGTGCGCTCAGCGGCGATAAGTTCGTGTTTGATCTGATGGCTAATCTGCCCGGCGGCGCATGGGGCTTTCTGATCATCAGCATGCTGATCGTCTTCTTCCTTGGCTTCTTCATCGATTTCTTCGAGATCTGCTTTATTGTCATTCCGCTCTTTGTGCCAGTCGCGAAAGCGCTTGGGTTTGATCTGATTTGGTTTGGCGTGTTGCTCGGCGCCAATCTGCAAACCTCGTTCCTTACCCCGCCCTTTGGCTTTGCCCTCTTCTACCTGCGCGGCGTGGCCCCTCCCGGCATCACCACTGGCGATATCTACCGCGGTGTGATTCCGTTTATTGCCATCCAGTTGACCATTGTGGTGATTTTGATCTTCTTCCCCCAACTGGCGCTCTACCTGCCGGCAATCTCGTTTGGCCGGTAGGGCAGCACGGAAACACTAGCGGGTGGCGCATCATGCGCCACCCGCTAGCTGCAGCTTGGCGTCGTTTATTGCCATCCAGTTGATGATTGTAGTGATTTTGATCTTCTTTCCCCAACTGGCGCTCTACCTGCCGGCAATCTTGTTTGGCCGGTAGGGCAGCACGGAAAAACAACGGGTGGAGCATCATGCTCCACCCGTTGTCTTGTTGCTAGCCAACTGTGCTTAGATCGGGTTGTTCTTGACGAAGAGGTTGAACGGCAGCTCGTTGGTCTGATGCCAGCGCTGGATCTTCTGACGGAAGGTGTTCCACGAGGGGAAGATCTCTTTGAATGCCGCCGAGTCGTAGCTAGCGTACAGCTCGAACGCCGCTTTCTGAGCCGCGTTCAAAATTTCATCGCTATAAGCGCGCAGCTTCTTGCCCTTAGCAACGATCCGATCAAGCGCATCGTTGTTGAGCGCGTCGTACTTGGCGAGCATGTTCATGTTTGACTCCCAAGCGGCGACGCGGATGAAGTTTTGATACTCTTTGGGCAGCTTATTCCATGCATCGAGGTTGAAGACGGCGTGCAGCGACGGCCCCGGCTCCCACCAACCCGGCGAGTAGTAGAAGTCGGCGGCGTCGGGCAAACCGAGCTTCTCGTCGTCGTAGGCGCCCACCCACTCGGCGGCGTCGATTGCGCCGGTCGAGAGGGCTTGGAAAATTTCACCGCCGGGCAGCGTCTGCGTCACGACACCGAGGGTCTTCATCACCTGCGCGCCAAGGCCGGGGATGCGCATCTTGAGGCCCTGCAGGTCGGCGACGGTGTTGATCTCGCGGCGGAACCAGCCACCCATCTGGGTGCCGGTATTGCCGGCGGCAAACGAGATAACGCCAAAATTAGCGCCTAGCTTGTTGATTGCTTCTTCGCCGCCGCCATGGTACAGCCACGAGTTTTGCTGTTGGGCGGTCAAACCGAAGGGTAACGACGTAGCAAAGGCCCATGCCGGATCGAGGCCGACATAGTAGTACAGCGCAGTGTGGCCGGCTTCAACCGTGCCTTGCGACACGTTCTGCAGCACCTCAAGGCCGGGAAAGAGCTCGCCGGCAGGGAAAGGGGTAATCTTGAACATTCCGCCGGATAGCTCAGCCACCCGCTCGGCCAGCACGGTCGCACCACCGTAAATGGTATCGAGTGAGATCGGCCAGCTCGTGCCCATGCGCCATTCCACTGCCGGCATCGATGAGCCTTGCGCTGGGGCTTGGGCCGTCGGCGCCGCGGCAGTGGGCTGCTCGCCGCCAGCAGCCGTCGGCTGGACTGGGGCAGCGGTCGGTGGGTTAGTGACCGCCGGGGGCTGGCCACAGGCAGCCAGCGTCAGACCGAGGCCGCCAAGCACGCCGGCGGCGGCGCCACGAAGAAACTCCCGTCGTTTCATGCTCTGCTCCTAGGCAATCTGAACTATAAAGTAACGGTATCTTAATTATAGACGATCTGGCGAAATTGTGCAAATTATTGATTTATTGATCGTGAAACATTTGCTAAACCAGTTTTTTGTTGCTGAAAACGCGGCTACAAGAATACAAGGACGATGGCAAGCGTGACAATACTCGCCAGATTCGAGAATAAGACGGTTGCGGTGACAAATTCAGGCAGCAGATCATTTTCCATGGCGATAATGCTGACCAGCACTGCGGTGGGCATACTGGCTTGCAAGATGCCGACGTTGCGTTCAAGCTGTGGCAGGGCAAACCAACCGGCGATGCCAAAGGCCAAAACGGGCCCGCTGATGAGGCGCACGGCGCTGGATATGAGTAAATCAGCGTTAATGCGGGGAATGCCGGCAGCCGCCAATTGCGCACCCAACACGATCAGCATGGTCGGGATCAGCGCGCCGGAGAGCAATTCGAGCGGGCGCATCACGACTGGCGGCAGCGTGATCTCAAGCCAGTTAAACAATAGCGCCGGCGGCAGCGCCAGTAGGGCTGGGGTGCGAAAGACTTGAATGGCCATGCCGAGGCTGAAGCCACGGCTGAAGTTGGCGGCCCCGACGCAGACGATAAACGCTAGCACCAGATTGGCTAGAAAGTAGACAGTCGCAACGCCGAGCGCCGCCGGCCCTTCGGCGAATTGAATGATCGGCAAGCCGAAATTGCCGACGTTGCCAAAGGCGGCGATCATCACATACGCCGCCGTCATCGCCGGGCTGCGCTTGAGCAGGCGGGCCACCACAAAGGCAATGATAATTGAGCCGATATAGACGACGGTGATAAAGCCGATCATGCGTCCGGCTAATCCGGCTTCGATCCGGGTTTGGCTGAGCACGTAAAACACGAACGCCGGAGTCAGAATAAAATAAGCGAAGCGTGAGAGGGTGCGCGCTTCGAGTTGCAGGCGCGGGCCGGTTAGATAGCCAAGCAAAACGAGCAAGAAGACGGGGGCAAGCACGTTGAGGAAGATGCCGGGTAATTGGCTCATACAAATTGTGTTTTCTTCAGGCGCCCCATCGTGGGGCAAAGGCGGGGCAGAACTGTGCCTATGATACCATTTCTTCAATGCTTGCCCGTCATGCACGGCTGTGATACAATACCGCTACTTGCAAAAGCCCGATCCGGTGTTTTGCGCAAGCATCAGCTATTGCTGGCGGTTTAAGGAGTTTCTCGTATGTCGGATTTTTCCGGTCGCAATCCAGCCATCATTCTGGTAGAAGATGAGCCTGACATCCTCATCATCTTGCATCGCTTGATGCGTGATCTGACCGGTGGTTACGATATTATTACCGTCAATAGCGGTGCTGATGCGCTGGCCCAAATCGCGCTGCGCCGGGTGCCGCTCGTGATCACCGATTACAACATGCCCGGCATGAATGGTCTGCAATTGGCCGCAGCCATCAAGGAGACTTCCCCCGATACCAGCGTGGTGATGATCACCGCTTACGCTACCCCTGAGTTGGAAAAGCGCGCTCGCGAACAGCGGATCGATTACTATCTGCCCAAGCCCTTCCCACTCGATCGTCTCGAGCAAATTGTGCGCGACGTGTTGCGCAAGTAGTCTGTCAGCATAACATCAGATCATTTTCATTCTCGCGCGCCAGTTCTCCCGTTACGATGAGGTCGCCTGTTGTTGCTGTCGCCATCGTAACCGGAGGCATGTGATGTCTGATTGGCTGTCGTTGCTGCCCTCAATTGTGCTGTTCGTGATGATTGCGCTGACACTGGCATTGCTGCCTTTGCTGGAGGATGAGCGCGCACCTTCTACCGAGCGCCAGCAGACCGATCGGATCCGGCTGCCACGCCGGCCCCAATAATCCCGCTTGCTATCGCTCTGCAAGACGCAGCGCGCGGGCTAAGGCGAGCGCTTCTTCTGCGCTATGGATGTCACCCGCTAATTGCGCTTCATGGATCAACTTCAGCAATCGCCCGACTTCCGGCCCCGGCCCGATCTGTAATGCCGCCATCAGTTCGTCGCCGCGAATGAGCGGCGGCGCTGGCGGCGCTGGCGGGTTCCAGTATCGATCCAGCATCGCCTCGATCCACGCCAGATGCCGTTGCCAAGCCGCCGGATCGAGCCATGGCCCGCGGGTTGCCAAATGATCGGCCAACTCGTGCAGCAGAATGTCGGGGCCGGCATCGCCGGTGTCACGAAAGAAGCGATTGATCCCGCGCTCACTCAACTGTTCGCTATCACGCATCTGCCCCGGACGCATGTGTTCGCGCACGACACTGACCAGATAGCTGGTATCAGCACGGCTCAGGCGTAGCCTTCGCCCGATCTGCGCAACCGTTTCTGCGCCTAAGCTTTGATGACCGTAGAAGGTCACGGTACCGTCGGGGTGGCTGACCTTCGTTTGCGGTTTGGCGTTGTCGTGCAAGAGCGCCGCTAGCTTGAGCAACGCGGCACGCCGCACGATGCCGCGGCGCTGGTTGAGCAACTCGTGATATTGGTCGGGAAAGGGCAGCGTGCGGCTGAGCTGAGGATATGTCTGCACTGCCACCGGCGGATCACCGTCATCGATCAGCCAGTCGAGCGCGGCGACGGTTTCGAGCATGTGGGCTAACACCGGCAGAAAATGAATGCGCGGCTGGTCGCAAGTCCGCGCCGGTTCGAGTTCGGGGAAGATGATCGTCAACGCGCCAACCTCGTCGAGCAGGCGCAGACCGGCGGCGGCAGCCGGCCCATCGCATGTCT
Organism: Chloroflexota bacterium; assembly: GCA_030550625.1. Lineage (GTDB taxonomy): Bacteria > Chloroflexota > Chloroflexia > Chloroflexales > Chloroflexaceae > Chloroflexus. Next base: position 12,102 of record JAUQOZ010000035.1, read on the forward strand.
TCAGCAGCTCGTCGCGGATGCGCTCGACGGCAACGTTCACGAGCAACGGTGCTGCTGCCCGCGCTGCCGCGATGAGGTCGGGGTCAGGGTGCAGCCGGTGCGTAGCTCGGAAACGTCCGGCTCGCACTACGCGCAACGGGTCGTCGTGCAAACTGGTTGGTGTGCAGAGGCGCAGGCGACCGGCGGCCAGATCGTCACGCCCTCCTAGCGGATCGATCAGCGCGCTCCAGTCGCCGGCCAGCGCTGCCGCGAGCGGCAAAGCGAGCGCGTTGATGGTAAAGTCGCGTAATTGCAAATCACTCTCGATATCAGCCGCGCGGAGCGCCGCGCAATCAATCGTGATCCCGTCGGGCAACACGGCGCGTCCGGTGTCGCGTTCGCGATCGAGGGCGACAAATGCGCCGCTGCCAGCGTCAGCAATCGCTTTGGCTAGCGCCAAGCCGCTGCCGGTGGTGGCAAGATCAAGATCAACCGGCGTTTGCCCGCTTAGCAGCGCGCGTACCGCTCCGCCAGCCAGCCACACCGGCTGATCGGCCAGATCAGCGATCAGTTGGAAGATGCTGTTCATGATGCGGTTCAACAGTCATTCAAGCGCGCAACGTGAAGGTTTGCGCACCGGCGTTGCCAGTGACAGAGACATGCACTGCTTGAGCGGATTTTGGATAGCGTGATCCGGGCAACGGTGGCTTATGAGCCATGAGGCGGTAGGGAGCCAGTATCGCTGGCTCCCTCCGCACGCTTGCGATGACCATTGCATGAAGCTCACCGGCGTCCGCAGGATGCCATTATCCTTCACTCGTTAAGGTTAACACCCCATCAGTATACCGCTCCACGGCGGGTCGCGTCCACAACAACGGATGATACGCGCCGGCCCGCCACGCATCGGTCATATCGGCATAGTGCGGGCTGGCCGGATGGCCGCTTTGGCCGGCGGGCAAAATGGCGCGGGAAGCGTCCCAGTCGCTCAGATCGAGAATGAAACGCAGCGATGGCGCATTGAAGATCGTCATGCCGGCAATATCGCGTGGAATGTAGCAATGGTTAACGGTATCGAGATCGCCACCCATTGGCCATGGCCCGCGGTTGAAGAGCGGGGTCAGCGCCGGCACGCTCCCCAGCGGATGGCGCAAGGTCAGGCTGTGGATCTTCCCGTATTGCCAGCGAGCCGGGTCTTTGCCCAGCCGTTCGGCTAGCTCGGCGGCAGTGCGGGCCAGCGCCGCGCGCAACACGCCGCCCCACGTGCGGCCATTGCCCAACCACTCGTCGGGTTGGTCAAGCGGTTGGGATGCCATCCGTTCTAATACCATCGGCAATGCGCATTCCAGATAGATGTTCGCCGGCAACACACTAAACGATCCGAGCGCCGCCGGGGCGTGAAACAAGTTAGCGAGTTCTTGATAGACGATACGGAGCAGATGGTAACGCAACCCGTCGTAAATCGCGCCGGCAACGCTCTCGGCGTGAAGCTGGCCATCCCATCCAACAAGGATGTCCCTGATCCGCTGCTCGATCCCCGGTTCGAGGCTCAGGCGCGCCACCTGCTCGACCAGTTGTTTGCCGGGCACAGAAAGCAGGTCATTCTGAATCCGGGCAAAGCTGCGCACATCGTGTTGTTTCGTGGCATCGAGCAGCTCTTGGATGCGTTGGGCGCGATATGGGTTGAGCCAGAAGCCATGGATGGGGGCGTTGCGCTGTTCACCGCCGGTAATTCGGTGGTTGGCGGTGACAATCGTGCCGCTTGGCGGATCGAGCTGGCTAGGCAATTCTTCAAAGGGGATCATGCCCTCCCACTCATACTCGCCGCTCCAGCCGGGCACCGGCAGCATGCCGTCACCATGCCGGCGGATCGGCAGCCGGCCAGCCAAACAATAGCCGATATGGCCGTCAATGTCGGCATAGACGAAATTCTGCGGCGGCGTATCCCAATCGGCCAAGGCAGCGCGGAACTCGTTCCAGTTTTGGGCGCGGTTGAGCTTCAGCACCGAACGCATTAAGGTTGGCGAGGGGTCAAGCGCCGTCCAGCGCAGGGCAAGCGCCGTGGTCGCGGCGCCAGTCGTGGTTGGTTCGCCGCGCAGCGTGCCGGCCACCGGATCGATGATCGGGCCGTGGCGGGTGATACGCACATCGATCACCACCGGCTCGGCTTGGCCTTTGACCGCAATCGTCTCAGTCACGACTTCGGCGGTCAGCCACTCATCGCGCCAGCGATAACGCAGCGGGTCAGCGGGATCGAACTGCTCGATGAAGAGGTCTTGGTTATCGGTGCGCGCGTTGGTCACGCCCCACGCAATACGCTGGTTGTGACCGATAATCACGCCGCAGGTGGCTGGAATGGTCGCGCCGGCGACGTGAAAATCGCCGCCTTCGAGATGCACCTGATACCAGAGATTAGGCAATGACACATTGAGATGAGGATCATTGGCTAGCAGCGGTCTCCCGCTGGTAGTACGCTTGCCGGCTGCCACCCACGCATTGGAGCCTTGCGGCGTCTCGGTCTCGCCGGTAAAGAGGGCGGCATCACTGGCCAGTTGCAGGGCAGCGGCGCCGAGATCGGCGGTGTAATGCGCGCCGGACGGCACTGTCAACGGGCCGTCTTCGGGGTAGCGCGGACGGAGCGCAACGGCCCGCTCGATGCCCACAGTTGCTACAATCTGCGCCTGCAACAACTCTTGCATCCAGTTGGTCGAGAGATTGAGCGACATCATCTTTGGCCAGACCAGCAGATCGGCCAATTCCCACGGCTGCGGCTGGAAACCGAGAATGGTAAACTCGAGCGGCAAGCGGCTGCCGATCTGTTCGATACAGGCATTCACGCCGCGCAGATATGCGGTCATCAAGGTCGCCGTCTCATCGTCGAGCAACGCAGCTTCTTGGCGGGCGATGCGGCTAAAGCCGAGGGTGCGGATGAAGCGATCGGAGTCGATCGCAATCGGGCCAACGATCTCGGCTAGCCGGCCATGCCCGATCCGGCGGTGCAGCTCCATCTGCCAGAGCCGGTCTTGGGCATGCACATAGCCAAGGGCACAGAAGAGGTCTTCGTTGTTATCCGCATAGATATGTGGAATACCCCAACGGTCGCGGCGCACTTCGACGGCTGCGCGCAGACCGGGCAGCTTGGCCCGCCCGTTGGTGCGCGGCAAGGGACGGCGGAGGGCAGCGACTGCGCCCACGCCGGCAAGGGCGGCCACAGCGCCAACGGTTATGCCGATAGCCCGTCCGAGGCGAGAGGGGTTGAAGGTCACGCTCCACCTCCGTTTCAGACTGAATATGGTGATACTTGTATTGTCAACTGCACAAGCGAAAGTGTCAACTGCTCATCTGGTGAATGAGCTGGCAAGGAGGTAGTTTGTGACCATATCCGCCGGCGCGGTTGACAGTGACGAACGGATGGCGTATCTTTCCAAAAGGTGAATCGCATGCGCAGTCAAAGAAACGAACCATGAGCTGGTCTGTTCCGCCAGAATTACATCACGATTTCTTGTTAGTCGAGCAGCTCTTGCGTGAGCGCACGCGGGCGCGGCTAGCCGTCATTTCGATGGTTGGCCCCCATTTGATGACCGATCCATCTGATCGGTTGCGGGCGTTGATTGTGCTGGCCATTGCCCGCTTGGGGAATGGTTCTGGCGAACAGGTGGCGCATGCCGCGGCGGCGGTGGAGTTAATCGAGGCTGCGACGCGCGCTCACGATGATTTGATCGACGAGCAGGCCCGCCGCGCTGGCCGGGTGGCTAACGGCGCGTGGGATCACGGTGTGGCGCTCATGGTGGGCGATTACCTCTTTGCACTGGCTGCCGGCGAAATGGCGCGTAGTCCCGATCCGCGCATTATTGGTCTGTATTCGCAGGCAGTGATGCGGATCTGTGAAGGCCAGTTAACGACGGTGAGCAGCTTGACGCCGCCCGAAGCGGCGCTGACGGCGTATTGGCAACGGGCGGAAGCGTTGGCCGGGGCCTTGTTGGCGGCGGCGGCGCAGGCCGGGGTGTTGTGCGGCGGGTTGGCTGACCCATTGCTTGAACCGGCGGCGCAGTTTGGCCTGCGGCTTGGCTTAGCCCGGCGGCTAGCCAAGGAGATGCGTGATATTGAGGCTGATGGCGCATTGTTGCAAGCCGGTTATGTGCCGTTGGCTTTAGTGTTGGCCGCCGGTGATTCGCCGGCG
>JAUQOZ010000183.1:0-392 GCA_030550625.1 Chloroflexota bacterium
TCGGGGCGCAGTTTGCCGGCGGCGATCAAAGCGGCAGTGTCGAGCGTGACCTGCACCGGGTAGTTGTACAGCGGGGCAGTGGTGGTGTTGGTGACAGTAATCGGGCGGGCGTAGCCGGTCTCGCCGGTGGCGAACCGCCAGCCGCGCAACGCCACTTGTGCGCCGCCGCCGGTGAAGCTCCACCACGGATCGATCTGGGTGAGATCGAGCGGGCGGAGGTCAACCGTGGCTGCGGTGCGCCAGTCGCCACTGCCGAGCCGGATCGCGACCGGTTGGGTGCCGGTTTGTCCAGCGGTGCTGACGATACACTCGCCAGTGGCGGTATGGGTGGTGTAGTCGGGACGGTTGGCGCACGCAGCCGGCGGGCCATCTCCAATCCGGATCGCAAAGTC
>JAUQOZ010000183.1:430-2574 GCA_030550625.1 Chloroflexota bacterium
ACGCCAGATCGTGCGGGCGGATCACCGCGCCAGCCACCCACGGTGTGCGTCCGTACTCGATCGCGCCTAAATCAGGGGCATTCACCGGCTGCATCGGCGCATCCATCACCGGGCTGCCGAGATTCTCGCCGGCATCCACCGCCGGCGAATAAGCGCGCAGCGCATAGTTCCGCTGGCTACGATTAACGTACACCGCATCGCCTTGGAAGTTGTGGCGAGTGGTGAGTTGCGGGTGATCGAGCGATAGGATCGTACCGATATTATTGACGTATACCGTACCGGTGAGGACTTGCGGCTGGCCGTTATAGTTGCTCTTCGCCGCCGACTTGATTTCGCCGTCTACCGTGTTGTTATAGATAAAGCGGTTGCCCGGCGCGCCGGCAAGCTCTCTGACCACCGTGCCGTTGACGCCAAAGGTAAAAATGCCCGGCGAGGTCGTGTTCCAGACAATATTGCGATAGATGAGATAGTTGTATGAGTCATCATCGAGATAGATGCCGTGCCCGCCAAAGTAGTTCAGACTGAGATCCAGTTCGGCCCAGTTGTCATGCACCCAGTTATACGCAATCTGCGCGTTTTTGCCATCAGTGCCCCATGTGTAGATGGTGCCGAGATCGGCGATTTGCAAGTGGGAGTTGTAGAGGTCGTTATACGTAATATTCAAGCCGGGGTCGGCTTGCACCGCAAACCGGCCAGTGTTAAACACCGTATTCTGCCGGAAGTTGTTGCTATCGGCGCCGCCGGGATTTTGCTGTCGCCATGCTTGTCCGTTCACTGCCACATCGCCGGCCACATAGCTGGCATCGAATATCACGTTGTTTGAAACCAGATTGCGCAACCCCGATACCGACACCATCCGTCCGGCGCTATACGCCAGCAGGCTATCGCGCAACACGTTATCGTTGCCGCGCAAATCAATCCCCGGCGTGCCGGATGTCCAGAAAAAGGGTGGGACTTTTTGCACGTGCCACGGGAAGCGTACCTCTAAATTCTGCAACACAAGGTGATGTGATTCCGTGTCGGTGCGGATCGTTGCGCCAAAGATCTGCAATCCGTCAAGCGTAATGTGCGAGCGACCACGCAAGTCGAAGGCCCACAAGCGGCGCTTGGCTTCGATAATGTGCTGGCTGGGATTGCCGTTGTTCGGCAGCCACAAGTACAAGGCGCCATCGCTGGCGCGGAACCACTCGCCGGGGGCATCGAGCGCTTCGAGCTTGCCCCATAGGTAGTAGTAATTCTTGGTGCTAGGCCGCAGCATCCCGTCGTCCCACTTGACAACATTGTTATTGGCTGCCGGGTCGGGGTTGCATTGGAACGAGACCGAGGTGCGGGTCGAGGCGGTGACATCGCAGGTGGTGTGAATGATGCCGTACCCCGGCCCAAAGGTAATCTGCCCGCCGGCCCAGAAGTTGTCGCTAAACACTGATAGATTAGTGTCGTGGTAGGTGGCAGCCGATTCGCCGTTGATTGTTGCTGAGTCAGCTTGGGCTTTGTCTTGATTAGTGAGCCGGGTGACGCGTGCCACCGGGATGTTTGGCCAGCGCGCTTCGGGGAGCATCACGCCGTCAACCCAGATTTGATTATCAGCAGCGGCTTCCAGCGAGCGTGTGCTGACATCCCATGGCATTGTGGTGCGGTAAATCGCGCCGCTGTGCAGCGTCCATGGGCCGGTGAGGAGATCGGCGCCGCTGATCACCACTCGTTCATTGTTGTATGGTTTGAAGGTGATCGGTGCGCCGCTCGCGCCGCTATTGGCTGGGCGGACGGTTTCGCGGTAGACGCCGGCGCGGATGTAGCACGTATCGCCAGCGGTAGCAACTTCAGCGCATTTCTGAATCGTGCGGAATGGTTGAGCTAGGGTGCCGGGATTGGCATCATTACCGGTAAGGGATACGTAGTATCCGGTTGCGCCGCGGACTGGGGTGAGCGGGTAGGCCATTCCTGCAATTGCCACTAGCCATCCAACTATCATCAGCCAGCCGGCAAGAGGGGTTTTCTTCATAACGTTCATCTCTTATTTGTGTAGTGAAATGATGGCTACGACGGTCGAGGCAATATTTGGATAGTAATATCTGATTGCTTGATGACACCCTCACCCCCTAGCCCCCTCTCCCGCATAGCGGGAGAGGGGGAACTTGTTTCCA
>JAUQOZ010000244.1:0-2232 GCA_030550625.1 Chloroflexota bacterium
GTCGTAACAAACCGTCACCCCCAACACTCCTATGATTGTCTCCCATCCTCGCCGCGCCACCATCTCACGCCACGAACAATTCCACCTCGCCCAACAAGCGTTGCGCCGGCGCGACCGCGGCACAGGCCTGATCGCACTTGGCTCCAGTCTCATTATTGGCGCAATCGCAGCGTTGATCTGGCTGCAACCGCTCATCACGCCCATTCCGGCCAGCATCGCGATCAACCTGATTGCAATTGGCATTGGCACAGCTTGCCTCATTGCCGGCTGGCGCCGGTACAGCTTTCACCGCCAACTACAGGCCGCAACCGCCATCACCGACGCCCCCATGATCGATTGCTGGATCGAAAACGCCTTTGAGGGCGAGCCGGGGGTGATCGCATGGGAATTGGTCATCAGCCAGCCTGACGGTAAAGAAGTACGATTGCGGCAAGCGCAATTGATTGATCCGTCATTGGTTGCGCGATGGCACCATGCCGCGACCGTGCCGGTGCGGTATCTACCGGCCAACCCTGCTGTATCGGCGTTGGCAACCGAGTAGCGGCTGTGCGCCTCGTAACCAGCCACGCTGCCCCACTAGGATCGTCCGCGCACTACCACTACTCACTCACGGTTGTTTGCGGCAAAAGTCTGGGGTATGACAAAACTGAAACGCTCTCACAGAGGGAAGTATGCTATGATGTAATCGCAACTTTTCCTGATATGCCTTATCGCAATTATCATCACAACTTATGAAGCGCCGATTGCTGCTGATCCTACTGATCATCGCTAGCCTTGCCAGCTTGCTGGCGCTCACCCCTCCTGCACCGGTGCGCGCCGACCCGGTTACCCTCAGCGCCACTCCCGCTAGCCTCGCTGCCACGGTCGAGCTCGGCAGCACCGCCACCATTCACTTCACCATCACCAACACCGGCAGCGCGCCAATCATGCCGCTCCTCTACACCGGCCTCCCGCCTACTGCAGCGCCAGCAGCGCGGATGGCGCCGCCATCGCTCCCGGTGCCGCTGCCGCAACAGGCCGAGCGGATCGATCCCGATCTGCAAGCCGAATTGGCGAGCGGCCCCACCCGATTTCTCGTCTTTTTCGCCGACCGGCCTGATCTGGGTGAGGCATTGCTGATTCGTGACTGGAAAGCGCGCGGCGAATATGTTTATCGTACACTGGTCGAGCATGCCGAACGCAGCCAGCGCGCCGTGCGCGCCATGCTCGATGCCGCTGGCGTGCGTTATAAACCGCTCTGGATCGTCAATGCGTTGTTGGTGGAAGGCAACGCTGCGCTGGCCAATGCCCTCGCCGCCCATGCCGACGTGGCGATGCTCACTGCCGACCACGAGTTGCAGATGAGCGAACCGGCGACAACCAGCACCGTCTCGTGCAATGCGACCGCGAACAACGTTTGCTGGAATATTGCCAAAGTCAACGCTGACCGGGTATGGCGCGAATTCGGCGTCACCGGGGCCGGCATTACAGTGGCGAATATTGATAGCGGTGTCGTTTATACCCACACCGCCTTAATCAACCAATACCGCGGCAATCTCGGCGGCGGCAGCTTTGACCACAACTACAACTGGTTCGATCCGGTCGAGAATACGCCGGAACCGGTAGATGAGAATTCCTCGTCACATGGAACGCATGTCATGGGCACGATGGTGGCTAACCCACCCGGCCAACCGGCAATGGGGATGGCGCCGGGGGCAAAGTGGATCGCAGCGCGTGCGTGTGGCAGCAGCATTTGCAACGCTAGCGATATTATCGCAGCCGCGCAGTGGATGCTGGCGCCCACCGATTTGAATGGTGACAATCCTCGTCCAGACCTGCGTCCGCATATCCTCAACAACTCGTGGCAATTAGCAAGCGGCAACGATCCACTATACGCCGGCTACACGGCAGCGTGGCAGGCGGCAGGGATTTTCACTGTTTTTGCGGCTGGAAATGCTGGCAATGCGACCTGCGGCACTATCCGATCACCAAGTGACTATGCTGATGTAGTGGGAGTTGGCGCAACCGATCAAAACGACCTTGTAACATACTTTAGCGGTATCGGCCCCACAGCCGACAACCGGATCAAACCCGATCTGGTGGCGCCGGGTAACGGAATCATCTCGACAACGAATAGCAATGGCTACGGTTCGTTATCCGGCACCTCGATGGCTGCGCCGCACGTCGCCGGCGCAGTGGCGCTGCTCTGGTCGGCGAACCCGCAGTTGATCGGCGATTATGCAGCCACCTACG
>JAUQOZ010000244.1:2261-2569 GCA_030550625.1 Chloroflexota bacterium
CCGCAGTATATGGGTCCCGCCCATGCCGCCTGCCGGCCCGATACCGTCCCCAACAATATCTACGGCTACGGCAGGCTTGATGCGCTCGCAGCAGTGGCCGCAGCGCGGGTGCAGGTGCCGTGGCTGGTCTTGCCTGCCGCAGCGCCGGCCAGCCTCGCTAGCAGCGGCACGCAAACGATCTCGATCACGCTTGACGCGCGCAAGGTGGCCGGGCCGGGTATCTATACGGCGCGGGTGTTGATCTACGCGAATAATCTGACCGATCCGCCGCTGGCGATCCCGGTGACGATGACCGTGCCGGCGCGGCC